>CAZYQL010000001.1:0-8441 GCA_964650055.1 uncultured Phycisphaeraceae bacterium
ACACCCCCACTCCGCTGGCCCAAAGGGCCAAAACACCCCAGCCCAGGGCAACGCCCTGGGCCTGCCGCAGAAACAAACAAAGCTCTGAAAGAGCGACACAAACGGAGCAGCCTCGCGCTGCCGCGCTGTGTATCGCTCTTGCAGAGCTTGATGGCCATCGCGCCCAAAACCCAAGGTTAGTCAACCCTATGACCATAGGGCCGAAAAGGCTCAATCGTATAGCCGCGAGGCAGAGTTGGCGAGTTCACAGCTTTGCGATCCAACGCCTTAAGTGTTTTAGATAAGTTCGCCGCTTCATCAGCTAGACGATTCCGATCAACCGTGAGGCTTTTAATTGTCGCATGATGATCTGCACTGACGCTTAACCAAACCCACGCAAAGCCCGCGCCGCTAGCTGCAGCGATTATTGCAGCGACACTCGCCCACCTAATCCATCTTGCATCCGCGATCCGTAAGACCAGCCCAGACGCAACAGCCAAACCGACGAGTTGCAGCGCAAGGCGTCCCAAATCGACATAAACGCTACCGTAACCCAACTTCGCAGTTGGCGGACTCCACCAAAGATGGTAACCGCGGAATTCATCGCGCCTATAACCACTCGTCGAAACAACTTCGACATAAGGCGGAATCAAAAGCGACGCAAGTATTAAGACACCGAACAAACAAACCCATTTAAACAGATAAGGTTTATCGGTCGATTTTGGAATTGAAGACTGAGTCTTGTTCACCGAAACGTCATTCGGCGGATCTACAAGAATATCCGAGGCTTTTTTTTGGCCCAATACTGTCGGAGTGCCACTGTCGATCCATGCAGATATCTGCGCGGGCATACCGATGACTCGTTCGACCCTCGATGGTGATATCTCTGACTCACTAGGGTCGATGTTTCCATTTGCAACGGTAGTACAATCATCCGCATTCGGACGATGAGCAGGCCTGAGACTCGCATTGAGACCGCTCGTAGTAAGTGGCTTTAGTGCTAAAACAGTAATCCGAATCTTGCGAAGCGATTTGTGGCGTACGCGCCTCAGGATGCCAGACCATGTCATAATGCAAAGTTTCCAAATCCCTACACCTCCACCAATAGTACAGCCGTACAAGATGCTGTCGCCGAAGGTTCCCTTGCTGGGAGCTGTGATATGACCAAATACCAATTCCAACAATGCGAGAACACCGAACGCCACCAGAATTGCTGTGGCGGTACCAAGAACGAACGTCCCAGTAGATATTGCACTTCGCATTGCCTGACGTTGTGAACGAGCGGCGGCGCGAGACATCGCGGTTTCCATTGGCACACCTGTCAGATAGAAGTTTGGTAAATTAGAGGTCAACGCCGATAGTCATTGTTTGGATCGAAATCCATATCACGATGGTTCGACATCGTACCGTCGGCCTGCTCTTTACGTAAATCTCGCATCCGAGCTTCGGCTGCAAGCCACAACCCGACTTGTGCGTTTTCGACCGCCATTGCAGGATCAAGATGATCAACTTCTTTCAGAGGCGTAGCGACGGTTCCCCGTAGATACCAAACATGCCCCCTGCCAAATGAAGTGGCGTATGCCCCGCCGTCAATCGTTGGCATGATCGAAAGCCCAATTCCCTTGTGATCTAGCTCTACGCGAGCGGCTTCAATTCCGCGAACATACCACACGCCGTCCATCATGCTACTGACGTAAGCCCCACCGTCAGCCAGAGGAGTGACAGTAAGCATTGTCGCATCTTCGAGTTTTCGTGGAACACGTGAAGTTTCAGATTTTTTATTTGCTTTAGGATTCCTGTTATCGCATGCAGCCAGCATTGTCATCGTGCTGGCAATCAAAAGTCCTGTCCAAGTTCCGAGCAACACGTCGTGAATTGACCATCGGCTTTTGGAATGCATGCCAGACCTTCTTCAAATTGGGAATAGAAAACATTGTAGCGGCTACATGTGCGGAGAGTTGCAGAGACTAGATTCCACGATGAACCCTCCTCGATTTCAGCACTCGCCTAGCGCCAACTTCATGCTATAATATGGCCTGTTGAGTTTCATCTCTTTTTCCCGGGGTTTCATCATGGCAGATCAGCGGAATTCATGGGGCGAGGGCGTGACTGGCGTTGACGGTGCGCGGCGGTTTCATATAGCCTCGGCCTTGGCCGGGGTGGGTGAGGTGTGGTCGAGCGCGTGCGGGTTGCTGGAAACTTATCCCCGGCAAGCCGGGGGCTATGTGGTTCGCAGCGTGTGCCTCTTCAAACATGTCCACTTGGACACCCTCTCGACAGGGGGTAGACAGAGAAAACCGCGATATCAGCTCAAAATCAAGGGTAAAATGTCTAGTAGACATCGGGTAGACATGCGGTAACTCTAGGCATTAACAATTCTTAGGTGCAAAATGAGAAAAAAAATTCTTGGCCAAGTAGACATTTCTGAAAATCAAAAAGGCCCAGGCCGGGGCGAAGACTGCAAGGTCGGCACGGCTTGATCTTCTTTGAACTCCCCTTCGTATCTGCTACGCTGACTTTGGTTTGATGCGTCTCATCGTTGTTTTTCCGTTCCATTACCTCTGAGAGATTGCCCATGATTCGTCTGCGTTCCCTTATCGTTGCCATGCTCATTGGTCTGCTTGCGATTAACTTCAGCTTTGCGGCTGAGGAAGCCAAGGAAGCTGCCAAGGAGGTCAAGCCGCTCAAGGTGCTGCTGGTGCTCGGTGGCTGCTGCCATGATTACGCGAAGCAGAAGGACATTCTCAAAGCGGGTCTGGAAAAGCGGGCCAATGTCGTTGTGGAGATTGCTTACGATCCTGACAAGGGCACCAAGCATCTGAATCCGGTGTATGAAAAGGAAGAGTGGGCCAAGGGTTTTGATCTGGTGATTCACAATGAATGCTCAGCGGATGTGAAGGACATGGATATTGTCAAGCGAATTCTGAAGCCTCATGCGGAGGGCACACCTGGCGTGGTGCTGCACTGCGGGATGCACAGCTACCGTACGCAAGGTTGGAACGATCCCAAGACGCCTACGCCCTGGCAGGAGTTTCTCGGGCTTCAGAGCACCAGCCATCGCCGGCAGCTTCCGATTGAAATTAACTATGTAGACAAACAGCACCCGGTGACCATCGGCCTGGCCAACTGGACGACGATCAACGAAGAGCTTTACAACAACACCGCAGGCAAACTGCTCGACACCGCTCACGCCTTGGCGCGCGGCAAGCAAGGCAAAGATGATGACATCGTCACCTGGGTCAACGTGTACGAAAAGAAAGCCCGCGTCTTCGCCACGACCTTGGGCCACAATAATGACACCGTTGCGGATGATCGGTATCTGGAACTGGTGACGCGCGGCCTGCTGTGGTCCTGCCACAAGCTCAATGATGATGGCACGCCGATGACGGGGTATGGGCCTAAGAAGTGAGCTGGGCTACGCTGGCTCGTGTACGCTGGCTCGTGTGGCACTGGCAGGCCGCCGCTTACCGGGGGTGAGCGGCTTGCCAGTGGTGAACAAGCAAGTGTCTCCTAATCCGCCACTGGCAAACCGTCCAGAGCGACGGCCGGGGGGGGCCTGCGAGTGACACACGAGGGCATGTTCCGCGACACGAATTCTACTCAAATCTTCAATGAAAAAACCTCGCGTTGAAGCGAGGTTTTTTTATGATTGATTTTCGCAGCCGGAGTCGGGGGAGCCGACTTGGGGCAGCAGTCGCCGGTGGTTTAGGGCATGGCGCGGACGGTGACCGAACGGCCAACGCGGCGTTTGCGGTTGATCGTCTTGCGACCGTTGGTGGTCTTCATGCGGTTGCGGAAGCCGTGCTTGCGGACGCGTTTCTTCTTGCTGCGGAGCTTGTGGTAATGGGTTGTCATGGTCGATTTCCTGCTGAAAACGGACGGTTTTTCGGGGTCAACCTTTCGGCGTCAACCGAGTTGACCTCGGCACTGACGGTAATGTTGCACTGAACATCACTTGATCTCGACCGTCTCCGCGACATACCGGGTGTTGCCCTGCATGTCGGCTCCACGGAGGGTGATCACGTGGGAGCCGGTCGAAAGGTCGGCAATCTTAACCGTAATCGTTTCCTTTGTCGAATCGAAGATCAAATCATCAGGAAGCACCGCGTGCCACTTGCCCGTGTTGTCCACCGCATACTGCACCAGCCGAATCGGCGAGAGGCTGTCGGAGACGGTGGCTGTGATCGTGGCGGATTGGTTTTGTACGCGCGTTTGGCGGTCGCCGATGGTGGGCGGCGTGTTGTCGATGAGGATCGGATCGCTCTGCCGGCTGACGGTTTTCGCCATCGTGGCAGGATTATCCGGGGCATCGGTGGCGGTCACGCGCAGGATGTAGCGACCATCGGGCACGCGCTTGGTGTTCCATTCGTAAGTGGTGGTGGTGATGTCTTCCATCAGGGGCAGCCACTTGTCGGAACCCGCCATGCGATATTCGAGGGTGTAGCGCAGTTGGTCGCCGTTGGGATCGTTGGCTTCCCACTCGACATTGAGCGAGGACAGTTCGGGCAGCGGATTCTCATTGGCGTTGTTGTTGTTTCGCGCTGCGGGCTTGGCGCCGGGCTTGAGTTCGTTGGGATAGATGGCGCGGACGGTGGTGACAGCCGGGCGAAGATTGGGCACGACGTAAGCGAGCGAAACGCGATCGACCACGCTGGTCGATTTGCCGGTGCCGGTGAGGGTCAGGCGGTATTGCATGAAGCGCGCTGGCGGACTGACGATCGCCACTTCGCGCGGCGTCAGCGGGCCCACGGCATCATCAGATGTCAGATTGCGAGGCACGCTCCACTTGGACCAGTTGGCGCGCTCGGGGTCCTGCACGTTGCCGCTGCGGGTTTGCACGCTGACGCTGGTGCCTTCGGGGATGGCGGCGGTGAGCATGAGCTTGCCCCACAGACTGATCTGCGTGGCATCGAGCACAGGGCTGGTGTAGCTGCCGGTGCCGGCGAAGCCTTCATCAAGGCGCACGAGCATGGCCGGGCTGCCGGTGCCGACAAGAATTTTGCCGTCTGTACCTTTGATGAGCGCGGGAATCTGTTCGGGCTCTAGGTCAGCGATGATCGTGGTTTCTTCAGCAGCGATATCGATGCGATAAAGCTGCCCTTCTGCGCCGGTAGCGACGAGGAGTTTGTCACCATCATCGAGCAGTTTGAGAATGAGTGCGGACTCGCGGAACACTTCGGTGACGAAGCCGGCGGTATCGATGCGATAGACCGCGTTGCCTTGCTTGGCTGCGCCGGTTGTAGAGCGAGCGGATGCGGGCGCTGGGCCGGTGGTACGACGAATGGTCGAGCGCGGTGTGGAAGGCCCTGCCTGCATTTCGCCGGTCTGCCTGGCCTTGGTCAGTCGTGTGCGAATCTCATTGCGAAGCTGATCGTATTGCTCTTGCGTCGGCTCTTTGGTCGGCTCATTCGTGACGCCAGCAAGCTGCGTGTCAGCAGCGCTGCTGTCGCCGGTGCCATCGGGATTTTTCGGTGCGTCGGCAGGCGTCGTCGCTGTGGCATCAGGCTTGGGCGCATCGGTGCCGGTTGTTGCGGCGGGCTTGGTTGCTTTGGGATCTGGCTTGGGTGTGATCGGCAAATCGGGGTTGGCGGGCACGGGCTGAGGCACGGGGGTTGGCCGACCGCCTTCTTTTTCGGAGGCGGCTTCCATGCGACCGGGGCGAGCCTGCTCTGCATCGGCGGTGCCGACATAAACGGTGCCATCGGCAGTGACGAGCAGTGTGAAAATCTCAGGCTCCGCAGCGTCATAAAGTACAAACGGATCAACCTCACCGGTCGGGCTGAGCGTGACGCGATAGACCAGGCCATCGGTATCGGTGCCTACGAACAGCCGCCCCTGTTTATCACGGCCAAGACAAAGCAGATTCGCCTGCACCGTATCGAGAAGCACGCGAACACCCGTGGGCAAAGGCAATTCCTTGACACCCGTGATCGCGGTGGCGTCGCCGGAGGCGGCTTTGTCGGGCTGTTTGTCCTTGCCGTTTTTCTCGTCATCTTTCTTAGGTACCACAGGCACGGCAGGCACAGCAGGTGCCGGGCGGGCCCTGGCGTTGAAGGCTTCGCTCATGTTCACGTGCAGCAGTTTGCCATCGGGGCCGGTGGCGAGATAGACATCGTTGCCATCGACGATGGTGTCCCAGATGTAGCGGATGCCAGGCAGATCGACAACGGTCTTGAGCTGATCGCCATCGAGAATGGCAAGGCGGCTGGTGGTGCCGGAGATGGCCAAGAGCAGTCCGCCATCGGCAGTCTGATCGAGCGCATAAATGTGTTCATTCTCCAGTGCAGCCACCTGCGTGATCTGATCACCACGGCGACGCAGCAATTGCCCGCCGGGACCCGCAGCGATGTAGAGATCGCCGTTAGCGACCAGGCGCATGTCGTAAATAATGTTGACACCCTCGGGCATGGTGCCGACGGTTGCGGTGCTGGAAGCGAGCTTCACATCGCCCAGATTGGTGACGACGATGCCCTCGCTTTCGCCGGGCTCGAAGTCAGCCTGCGTGGTGTGCGTCCACTGTGCGGGCTGAATGGCGAAAGCAGCCGCAGTGACGGCGAGCGTCAGTGCGGCGGAGAGAGCCGACAATCCATCCTTGATGCGAGATCGAGGAGGTACAGGAATGCAGCGGGAGGTAGAGGGAGGTAGAGGAAGGTGATGGACGCAAGAGAAATTGTGCGCGGGCTGGTCGCTGGACGAATTTGATGACTCATTCATGGACATATCATTTACTCGTATTGATCGTTGTGATTGCATGGGTGCCACAAATCGTGGCCAAACACACCCGTTCGTTGCCTCTACTTCCGCTGACGACTGATTCATCGTTCGTTCGCCAAGGCGAACGGCTAACTACCTGCCGCGCTATTTTCCTCTGCCTTCCTGTACCTCCTCCACTCCTTCCCCCTCACTTCTGCTTCACCACATCGATTTCAAGCACCACTTCGCCATTCACTGCCGCGTTCATCGGCGTGGCAACCTGCACCCAGTCGGCGAAGAAAGTGGCCTGCGTGTTCTGTGCGGAAGCGATCAGCGCTCGCTTGCTTGAAGGCAGGCGCGGCAGTTCCTGTCGCCCTACCGCGATGCCTGAGGCGGGCAATTGCAGCATGGTGTAGAGCGTATCCTGACGGATGGACATGATGAGCTTCACCGCGTCATACACATCATCCACACTGGTCGTGTTCATCAGGTGCGGACGGTTCATCACCAGCATGCGATTAAGCGTTCGGCCATCACCGATGGTCAGCATGTACTTCCCATCAGGCAGCGAATCAGGTATCTGAATCTCCACGCGTTTCACTTCACGATCACCGCCGTAGCGCTGAAGCGTGACGGCAGCCTTGATGGTTTCGCCCGGCTCAAAGCTCGTCTTCTCGACGCGAGCGCCCAGCACATTGAGCAATTCCATTTTCTCAGTGACATCGATGGTCAGTTCGATCGATTCGAGGCTCAGTTCGCCATGCGGATTCTGAAGCATCGTCGAGAAAACTGGCACCAGTTCGAACATCAATCGCTGATCAGCACCGGGAGCCATACAGGCGTTGAGTTCGACTTTGCGGTTGCCTTCAAAGGTGGCGCGGCCGCTCATGCGCAGGGTATTGAGGTTGGGCAGGTTCTGGTCAGCGGTGAGGCTTTGCGTGATGACGGCGGCAACGAGCGATGGCGTCAGCCGATCGTGGTGAACGATTTCGTACTTATAAGTTTTCTTGCGGCCGCCCATGTTGATGTGAACGATGGCGGGCGCAGTCTTGAACTTCTTGCCGGGCGCACCAGCGACAGCGGCGGCATCGTCCTGAAGAATGGTGCCTTTAATGACGGCACTTCCGCCGAGCTTGAACGCATTGGACATGCGGGGCACGATGAAATGCACATAGCCCGTGGCCATGGGCATTGCCGAATCACCCGTGCCAAACATCGGATGGCCAAACGCCAGCACACGGCCATCGGGCAGCACCTCCGTCACCGTACCGGTTGCGCTCAAATCCGCATCACCAAAGGCCAGCGGAATCGAAAGCACACTGCCGGGTTCGAGTTCGATCGCCTTCGCATCGGTATCGGGCGGAGGCAGGCCAATGGTCGTCCCTACCTGCGACTGCATCGGCACAATGCCCATCGGCTCAAGCAGCGGCGCCATCACCTTCGCTAAAGATGCACTGCCCACCGCCATCGGCAGCATCATGCGCACCGGCTTGCCTTCAACATGACTGGCCAAACTGTCAGGCCCGGCAATTCGCAGAGGTACAGCAGAAGCTTCACGCTGGTCGCGCTTATTCCGGGGGTCGCGCTCACTTGCATCCTTAATACCCACCAGTTTCCCAAGGCTGCGCGCTCGCCACGTCTCGCTTTCGCCAAGGCCTTCGCTATCCGCATAGCGAAGCAGATCGATGAGCGTTGCGCCGGTGATCGTGGTGCGCGAAGCGCCTTGCGCCTTGGGCACATCTTTCACGCCATCTTTCTCGCCATCTTTC
>CAZYQL010000001.1:8541-33056 GCA_964650055.1 uncultured Phycisphaeraceae bacterium
CGAAGCGCCTTGCGCCTTGGGCACATCTTTCACGCCATCTTTCTCGCCATCTTTCATGTTGTCGATTTTTCCAGCGGTCTCGCGCATCAGTTCGATGGGCTGCACGCCGGCGTAGCAATCTTTTGTCCAACCGAAGCCAAAGGCGAAAGCGCCGATGAGCTTGCCGCCTTTGCCCAGGGTGCCAGCTTCTTTGTCTCCCTCTTCAAAGAGATAAATAGGCGAGCCGCTCATGCCTTGCACCGGGCCGGTCTTGAGGAGGCGCGGATCGGTGCAACTGATCCAGATGACACCGCGTTTAGGGGCGAAATCGCGCTGGACGCTGATGACTTCAACGGGGAAGGCTTCGATTTTTGCCCCATGAAAGACAGTCAGGCCGTAGCCTTTCATGCCTACCTTGACCTGATCGATCGGCATGATGGGCGTGAGCTGGCGCACTGCTTGAGCAGTGGCCGGCGCAGCGTCTTGAGCCGCGTCAGCGGCTGGCAGCCAAATCGAATAGGAAAGGAGCAGAAAAAGAAAAGCGAAAAGAAAGGCGTTTTCTCGTAATTTCCTCATTGATGCACAGTAGCCGTTGTGGTTATGATTGACAAGCGTCGCGCAAGGTTTGCACGTAAGTTTGGCAAACCGGGCGATGACAAGATCGAGTTGCAGTCGGCGATGGCGGGACTGGATCGCCGGGTTAGATGGATGGGTGCAGCAGTTGGCGAGCGAAAAATCGTTCGCATGAATCTGATCAAGTTTCTGATTCACATTCTTCTGCATCATGCCGTCTCCCGTTCGAAGCATTCCCATCGGCGCAGTGGCTGGACACTCGGCTTATATATCGGCTTGCTCGTCCTGTGGTTCGCGTGAATCACGGAAACAAGCGAGCAAGTTCCGATATTCCCCGCGTACCTTGGTCCAGTGATCACAAATTCTTTTGCCTGCCGCCTATGAGAGAACACGCTGCGCAAGTGCTTGGCTACACGTTCAAGGATGAATCCGTCCTCGACGCCGCTTTAACTCACGCCTCTGTCGCCGCCACTCGGCTCGACAGCAACGAGCGCATGGAGTTTCTAGGCGATGCTGTCCTGGGCTGGGTCGTCTCGGAATATCTTTATGAAAAGTTCCCCGCCTACCTCGAAGGCGAACTGACCAAGATCAAAAGTGCGGTGGTCAGCCGCCGTGCTTGCGCGAAGATCAGCGAAGAGCTGAGTCTGTGCGCGATGCTCAATCTGGGCAAGGGCATGAGCAGTCGGCCGGAGCTGCCCTCAAGCGTGGCGGCGGCGGTGTTTGAGGCGGTGATCGCGGCGATCTTTCTCGATGGTGGTTTGCGCCCTGCCCGCAAGTTTGTCCTCAAGCATATGAAGCCGCTCATCGATGAGGCCGCACAGTCGAGCCATCAGGAAAATTACAAATCCGCTTTGCAGCATTACGCCCAGAAGCATTTGCCCGCTAATCCGAACTACCTTCTGCTCGATGAAAAAGGCCCGGATCACTCCAAGGCTTTTGAGGTGTGTGTCGAAATCGATGGCCGAAGGTTCACCTCCACCTGGGCCAACTCGAAAAAGGAAGCGGAACAGGATGCAGCGCTGATCGCCCTGCGCGAATTGGAACTGGTCTCCACCAGCGAGCAAGGCACGATCCTCATCCGCGAAGTCGCCAGCGATGGCCTGAGCAGACGCGAACGCAAGCAGCGTCTAAAAGCGGCAGCAGCGCAGGGTGAAAATGCGTTGGATGAGGCGGTGACAGAGAACGGAGATGGTTCGACGATGGAGGCCGACATGTCCGCAGATGATGAAACATGATTGCTAATGAGTTAGCCGTTCGCCTTGGCGAACGGAGGCGTGCCTGCCAGTGCCACGCGATACAATGCCAGGCCGCCACGCCTTTCCACAATTTTTAAAGTTTTTGCCCCGTCTCGCCTTTACCATATTGACTGTATGCGAATGTGTCGGTATTGTAGCTTTCGGTATTAAATCCTATCACTCGAACAGGAGGTTCGAATCATGGCACGGATGTCAACTCGCTCGCTATATCCCATTCTCGCACTGCTGCTCATCGCAGCTCACTCTCATTTGACGCCTGCGCTATTCGCGCAGGAGGTGCCCTTTGATGGCATCGTCGCGGAGGATGATGTGAAGGTTCGCGCCGGTGCCGGCCGCACGTTCTACATCGTCGGCTCACTGCCCAAGGGCACGAAAGTCACCGTCGATGAAGTGATCTTCGGCTGGAACAAAGTCGTTCCCGCCGCCGGTGTGCACAGCTACATCTCCAAAGCATTTGTCGATGCCAAAGGCGATGGCAAAGATGGCGTGGTCAACCGTGACCGCGCTCCGGTCAATGCCGCCAGCCTCGATGGCCCCGGCGACAGCTACCGCCATCAGCTCGATCTGGGCAAAGGCGACAGCGTCAAGATCGTCGGCGAAGAAGGCAGCTTCTATAAGATCCTGCCGCCTACGCTCGATGGCACTAAAAAGGCTTATGTCTATCTGCCGCCCGGCTCGGTCCGCCGAGAGGTGGTCGATGTGCCCAAGCCCGCGACACCTGAGATCAAGCCGGAAGTGAAGCCGGAGATCAAGCCTGATGTGACGTCGCCTGAAGTCACCAAACCTGTGCCGCCTGTTACGCCGACAACGCCGACGACACCGGAAGTCAAGCCCGAGATCAAGCCGGAGGTCATCACGCCTGCCGTGCCCACTACGCCAGCTACGCCTGTGACTCCGGAAGTGATTACGCCTGCGGTGCCCACGACACCCACAACTCCCACGACTCCCGCCACACCTGTCGCGCCTTCCGACACCAAGGGCTCGCCGCTGACCTCCGCTGAAATCCTAGGCGTGCCTACCCCGGCATCACTCCAGAAATTTGAAGCCAATCACGAAGCGATCAAGAGCCTTGAAGTGCAGATGAGTGAATCACTGCGTCTGCCCATCGCCAAGCAGCCGATCGATGAACTGCTGGCCGCATATCAGACCGCGACCAACCTGCAAGGCACCACGGCTCAGGACAAATTCGTCTGCCAAATGCGAATTGCTCAGCTCACCCGCATTCAGAAAGTGCAGGCCGCCGTCAAGAGCTCTCAGGTTGACCTGGCCGCTGACCCTGCCGCTGAAAAAGTGAAGCCCGAAGGCCCCGATGCTCAGCGCGCTGCCAACTACAACGCAACAGGCCAGCTCCTGGCGTCGAGCGTTTATGACGGCGTTCGTTTGCCACAGCTCTTCCGCGTGGTGGAGCCTTCCTCCAACCGCACGATTGTTTACGTGCGTCCCGGCAAGGAATTTGAAACACCCAAAGCTCTCGGCCGGCTCGTGGGCATCACCGGCAAAATTCGCTTTGACTCTTCGCTGAACCTTCGCATCATCGAAGTGGAAAAGCTGGACATCCTCGACATCGCCGAGCCTGCTACCGCGACACCCGCTGCTGCCCCCGCTGTCACCGACAGCGTCACAACGACGATCAAGGTGACCCAAGTCAAGGTGACCGAGTAAGCATCGTTCATTCATCAACGAAAACCAACCCGCAGCAATGCGGGTTTTTTCTTGCGCCACGTCCGCATTTGATTTCCCCGCTCCCCCCTGCAACAATGCCATTGGAAGTCCAAGCCCACGAGCCCGCATCATGCCAGGCTCCACCTCGGGAGCGCCCTCCACCAAAATCTGCATCGTTCTCGTTCTATACTGGTCGGCCCGCCGACCGTAGGCGACGCTCATTAGTCGATGGCCCTATTGCATTCCGCGCCATGCGACTTTGTTTTGACTGGAGATTTTCATGGCCGCCAAGCCTGCGCATCCTGACGAATTCCGAATGAGTTTCGGAGACCACCTCGAAGAACTTCGACACCGTCTCATCAAGGCCATGCTCGGCGTCATGCTCACCGCCGTCATCGCCTTCGCCTACGGCAAAGACGTGATCAGTTGGCTCACGGAACCGCTCATGCGCGCCCAGATCGCCGCCGGCCTTCCGCCGCAGACGATCACCCCCACCGTCACCGCGGGCTTCTTCATCTACATCAAAATTTCTCTCATCGGCGCCCTGATCGTCGCATCGCCCTGGGTGCTTTTTCAGATGTGGAAGTTCGTCGAGGCCGGCCTCTATTCTCACGAACGAAAAGTCGTCTACATCCTCGCCCCCTTCAGCACTGTGATGATGCTGCTGGGCGTGGCATTTATGTATTACGTCATGCTCCCCATCACGCTCGCCTTCCTCCTTTTCTTCGCGGTGGGCTTTGGCCCTGCCGGTGGACAGAGCAAGGACCCGCTCGAATTTCTCACTAACGCCGTCTCGGAGCTTGCGGGAAAGAAGAGCGAAGACGAAACGAAAGATGCACTGATCAAAGATGGCACCACTCAAGATGGCGCGGCCAAGGACGCCACGCTCAAAGATGGCGCAGCGAAAGACGGAAAAGCGCCTGACACCCCGAACATCGAAACACCTGCCAAGCCAGTGGCACCTGACTTGGATGCGCTGCCCTTGGCCAGCCGCATTCCTTATTTGGATGCAGATCCCGCTAAGCCCCAGCCCGGGCAGGTGTGGGTCAATCGCAAGGAGAACGCGCTGAAGATTCAAGTCGATGGCAAAACACTCGTTGCTTATCTGGCCGTCTCATCGCTGGTGAGCCCGCTGATCGACTTGGCGCAGTACATCGACTTCGTGCTCTTTATGACGCTGGGTATAGTCATCGCGTTTCAAATGCCCGTGGCCATGATGGTGATCGGGTGGACCGGCATCATCACCGCGCAGGCCATCAAGCCTTACCGCAAACACATGTTCTTCGTCTGCTTCTGCCTGGGCGCGATCATCACGCCTTCATCGGATCCACTGAGCATGACCGTCATGGCCACGCCGCTCTACGTGCTCTTTGAACTGGGCCTGCTGCTGATGCACCTGACTCAGCGCAAGCGCAGCGAAGAGGACGAATGGGAAGATGATGATGAGGATGATGACGATGAATGGGAATCCGATGGCGATTCCGATAGCGATGAAGATAAAGATGATGACAAGAATTGAGATTCGTGTGGCACTGGCAGGCCGCTGCTTTGAGCGGTTTGCCAGTGGCGAAACAGAAGAAAATGAGCCCCCGAGACATCAAGCACACCGAGCACACCGAGGAAGGCACGAAGGCACAGAGGTATCAAGGCACGAAAGGAAGAAATGAATTGCACGTCCAGTGTTCTTCCGATGGTTTGCCCTCTGTATTTCTTGCCTTCCTCAGTGTTCTCGGTGTCTCGGTGGCCAATGCTGCTTTGGTGTTTAGTGAAGCTCAGCTTCCTACTTCCCCTGCCCCTTCTTAAGCACCGGCATATCTGCCTTAATTTCCTTGCGCCACTGATCGAGCTTGGCCTGCATCAGTGCGGCGCGGTCAGGCATTGATTTGGCCAAGTCATTCTTTTCGCCCACATCATCAGCGAGGTTGTAAAGCTCCAACTTGCCATCTTCGAGAAACTCCATGAGCTTCCATGTGCCCATCTGAATGGTGCTGACGGGCGCAGTTCGCCACTGGCCGGTGCCGTAGCCTTCGAGGTAGCCGGGGAAGTGGACGTAGATCGCTTCGCGTTTGAGCTTGGCATCACCATCCTTAAAGAGCGGCACGAGCGAGACGCCATCGAGTGGCTGCTTGGGCTTGGGCGTGGGAGCGCCAGCCAGTTCGAGGAAGGTCGGGTAGATATCGACGTGAATCGAAGGCTCATTGCAAAGGGAGCCGGGCGCAATGTGGCCGGGCCAGCGGACGATCATGGGCACGCGCGTGCCGCCTTCGTAGAGCATGCCTTTACCGCCGCGCAGGGGTGCGTTGCTCGTGACGCCTTTGCCGCTGATTTCGCCGTAGCCGCCGACGCCG
The DNA here is from genome assembly GCA_964650055.1 of uncultured Phycisphaeraceae bacterium. Taxonomy (GTDB): domain Bacteria; phylum Planctomycetota; class Phycisphaerae; order Phycisphaerales; family Phycisphaeraceae; genus JTS-RE9. The sequence continues at coordinate 14,360 of CAZYQL010000001.1, forward strand.
CCGTTGTCACTGGCGAAGATGAGCACGGTGTTGTCAGCGAGTTTGAGTTCATCGAGCTTGGCCATGACTCTGCCGACGCTTTCGTCGATGCTCTTGATCATCGCCGCATAAACAGGATCATCGTGGCCGCCGCTGCCTTGCTTCTCTTTGAACTTGGCGATGAGATCTTTCTTGGCGTGGTAAGGCGAGTGCACGCCGAAGTGTGGCAGGTAGAGAAAGAACGGGCGATCTTTGTGGCGCTCGATGAAATCAACCGCTTTGTCCGTCAGCCAGTCGGCGAGATAAGCATCATCAGGATGATCGACAGCGGGCTGAGTTTGGAAATTGAAGTGTTTGCCGTTGGAGGTGATCGCTTCATCGAAGCCGCGCTGTCTGGGATGGTACGGGCCGTTTTCTCCCAGGTGCCACTTGCCGAACATGCCAGTCGCATAGCCCCCGGCTTTGATCTGGTCCGCGATGGTCTTGCGATCCAGCGGAAGCTTCGTGATATTTTCGGGCACTTGCATTTTTCGCTGCGCTGCATTGCCGCGCTCGAGCGTGTTCACGGTATAGACCCCGGTGCGCGGCGGATACTGCCCGCTCATCAGCGCAGCACGCGTCGGGGCGCAGTTCTGACAGTTGTGATAGTGCAGAAACTTCATGCCCTGCTGGGCGAGCTTGTCGATGCTGGGCGTGTCGTAATACTTCGACCCCATGCAGCCCAGATCGGTGTAGCCCAGATCATCGGCGAGGATGTAAATGATGTTGGGCTTTCTCGCCTCGGCAGCAGGCGCAGCGGAGATGAACAGCATGCTCAGGAACATGACCAATGCAGCGCGAATCAACATGAGAAACCTCCGGTGGAGATCGTGAGGCAAAGAGAAATTCGTTTTTACCACGAAGGCACGAAGACACGAAGTTTGGAAAGCATGAAGGCATGGATTTAAGTCCTGATGATTTCCTTCGTGTCTTCGTGCCTTCGTGGCAAAAACGGAATCAGTATCGGTCATCGCATTTCGACGGTGAAAACAATGCGCAACCGTCGCGATCCAGCGATCACTTGGCGCTGCTCTTTTTTTCTTCGGGACGCCACTGCGGTTTTGCTTCGGGATGCGTTGCGAGAATGGCGCGAAGCTCGGCGACGACCTTGGGCTTTTCACTCGCCAGATTCTTCGTCTCCAGCGGATCTGATTCGTAATCGTAAAGTTCAAACTCCGCAGTCTCCGCCGAGTCACCAGGCTTTTTCCATTCCACCAGACGATAACGCTCCGTGCGAATAGCCCGGCCAAGGCGACCGCCACGCGGATAAACATGAATGATCGAATCGCGCGTGGCCTTGGTTTCATCCTTGAGCACCGACGCAAAGCTCTTGCCATCAATATTCTTGGGCGGTTCGATGCCCGCCAGTTCGCAGAAGGTCGGATAGATGTCCACGGTTTCTACGAACGCAGAAGTGCGCGTGCCAGCCTTGGTCACACCGGGCACTGACATGATCAGTGGAATGCGGGCAGCCTGTTCGTAGTTGGTGTGCTTGCACCACATGCCATGATCGCCCAGGTGCCAGCCGTGATCGCCCCAGAGCATGATGATGGTGTTCTTGTCCTGACCGGTGCGCTCCAGTTCATCAAGCACTCGGCCAAGCTGTGCATCCATGTAACTGACACAGGCGTAGTAGCCGTGGATGAGCGTGCGCTGAAGATCATCAGGCAGAGCGCCTTTGCCGGGAATGTCTTTGTAGTTGCGAAGCTCGCCGCCAAACTGCGGGGCGTAGCTGGGCGCACCGATGGGCGGCTCACGAAACTCGGCGAGTTTCAGATCAGCAGCGTTGTACATGTCCCAGTATTTTTTAGGCGCACAAAACGGCAAGTGAGGCTTGAGAAAACCCACCGCAATAAAGAACGGCTCGCCGGACTTCTCCTTCGCGGCTCGCAATCGAACAATCACTTCATCAGCGATTTTGCCATCGCCATAGACGTTGTCCTTCACATCTGCGTTTTCATACGCCGCGCCGCGCGGCAGATTGGCGGGACTCTTGTTGGCGAATAACGCATCTTCGCGGCTGATTTCGGCATTGTTTTCTTTCAAGGCGTAGCCGATGGATTTGGCTTGAAAATGCGGCACGCTCCAGGAGCGAGCGTCTTCGGTGTTGCCGTGGCCTACGTGAAAAATCTTGCCCATCGCTTGCGTGCGGTAGCCTTGCGATTTGAAAAGCTGTGGCAGCGTGATCGCATCAGGCATGGCCTTGCGGAAATTGGTGGAGAGGTCGTAGATGCCCAGCGTCTGCGGGCGGTAGCCGGTGAGCAGCGTGTTGCGCGAAGGAGAGCAGACCGCCTGATTGCAGTAGGCCCGATCGAAGATCATGCCGCGAGCAGCAAGACGATCGAGATTGGGTGACTTGGCGATCTTGTCGCCGTAGCAACCGATGAGAGGCTTCAGATCATCAACGCAAATGAAAAGTACATTGGGCTTCTCGGCTGCGATGGTCATGCGAGTCAGCAGGAGCATGAAGAACAGAGCGAGTGCGAAGTGTTTCATGCGGAACCTTTCAGGCACTGGATAATCTGGCGATGGATAATCGACAAGGCGAACCCGAGGCGCGTAGCAGAATGCACATCATCACTCCAGATCGGGCGGTTGTCAAGGTGTGACGCCGCCGCGCTGAATGTGTTTGCGAAGAGCGCTGCTCAGATCGCGCACGATGGCGGGTTCCTTGGTGATGACGTTGTTCTTTTCCTGCGGGTCGTCTTTGAGGTTGTAGAGTTCCATGGGTTCGTAAGCCGAATTATGCATGAGCTTCCAATCACCACGGATGATCGCTTCGTAGCTTTTGCCGCCGTAGCGGGTGTTGCCTTCACGGCGAACGAAGTAAAGCTCGCGCGGCTTGCCCTTGATTTCTTCACCACGTAACACCGGGAGCAGGCTCACTGCATCCATATCCGAAGGAGCCTTGACACCCGCCAGTTCGAGAGCCGTGGCGAAGATGTCGAAGGTCAGGCCGGTGTAATCGCTTTCGCTGCCGGGCTTGATGTGGCCGGGCCATGTGGCGATGAACGGCACGCGCAGGCCGCCGTCGTAATGGCTCTGTTTGCCGTCGCGCCAGGGGTCGTTGTTCTGTGCATGAGGCAGCGAGCCGCCGTTGTCGGAGGTGAAGACGACGAGCGTGTTCTTGTCCTGTCCAGTGGCTTTGAGCGAGGCGAGAACTTTGCCGATGCAGTCGTCCATGTGTTCGACGAGTGCGATGTTGAGCGCCCGATTCTTGGGCACATCAGGCAATCGCTTCTTCACGCGCTCAAGCCAGTCAGCAGGCGGCTCAATGGGAAAGTGCGGCGCGTTGTACGCCAGATAAAGAAAGAACGGCTGCTTTTCTTTGGCCCTTGCGCCGATGTAATCGATGGACCATTGCGTGAAGAGATCAGAAGCGTGGCCTTTGGGGTCGATGACTTCCTGATTGTGCCGCATAAAATTCTGTCCACCGCGGCGATGGGTGTAGTAGCTGTCCATCATGTCGCCGAGGAAGCCATGGAAGAAATCGAAGCCGCGCTGATTGGGCGTGTTGGGTGCAGCAAGACCCAGATGCCACTTGCCGACGATGGCGGTGTGATAGCCGCTGTCGTGAAGATGATTCGCCAGCGTCGGCGTCTTGGGATCGAGATAGCCCCATGAATCAGCGGGCTGTGTGCGAATGACGCCGGGCACCCCCACGCGGTCGGCATAGCGCCCCGTCAGCAGCGCTGCACGCGTAGGCGAACAGACCGTGCAATTGGCACGCATCGTCGTAAAGCGCATGCCTTGCCTAGCGAGCGCATCGATGTGCGGCGTCTGGATGTCCGCATCGCGATAGCAAGAGACATCGCCAATGCCCAGATCGTCGGCGAGGATCACGAGGATGTTGGGCGCGGCGGTTTTAGTTTCATCAGCACGGGAGCCGGTGGCGCAAGCGATGACGATGACGATGACGAGCGAGAGAAAAGCGGAGAGCCTGCGTAGGCTCTGAGTGGAGCTGGTCATGGAAGGAATCTCCTAGTGGACTTAGCGCGGTGAATCATCGCGTGGTTTTGCTTAGACCAATTCGCTGATGACCTGGCCGGTGGTGACGAGAAACTGCGGACGGCCTTTGGGATCGGTGATGGTGGTGTGAGCCGTGTCGATGCCCAGATTGTGATAGAGCGTGGCGATGACATCCTGGAAATGAATCGGGCGATCCTTGGGTTCACCCGCCCAGCGATCGGTGGAGCCGATGACCTGTCCCGCCTTGATGCCGCCGCCAGCGATCATCGCGGGAGAGACATTAGGCCAGTGATCGCGGCCGCCGCTTTTATTGATCTTCGGAGTTCTGCCAAACTCACCCCACACCACGACCGTCACATCATCGAGCATGCCGCGCTGATCGAGATCGGTGATGAGCGCATGCAGGCCAGTATCGAGAATGGGCAGCAGTTGCCGCATGCGCGGATAGTTGCTTGAGTGAGTATCAAAGTCACTGAGCGAAACACTGACGCAGCGCACGCCTGCTTCGACGAGCCTTCGCGCCAGGAGAAATTTGCGTGCCGCATCGGGGCCTTCGCTGGTTTCAAATCGCTGCACGCCATCCTTGGCAGGTGTGTAGCGAGCGACGATGCGCGGATCTTCCTTCGAGAGGTCTAGTGCGTCGGCAAACTTGCCGGAGGTGAGAATGCCAATCGCCTGTTGATTGAAGCGATCCATGGCATCCATCATGCCTGATTCATCGACGTGGCGTTTGATGCGATCCAGCGAATGGAGCAGCCGTTGACGATCGCGCAGACGATCAAGCGTCAGGCCAGCGGTGAGCGTCAGTTCGGTGGCGTGATGTGCGCCGCGGGCGGCCAGTTCTTTCTTCATGCCCTCTTCGAGAGGCCGTTCAAACATGGCATCCATGTTGGGGCGAAACGGGCGATAAGCAGGGCCAAGGAAACCGGGGCGAGCGCTGTCGCGCACAAGCGGGCGACCTTGCATGATGTCCACAAAGGCGGGCACGGAATCGGTGGGTTTGCCCAGCAGCTTGGCGACGACGCTACCCATCGCGGGCCTGCCGCCCATGGATTGCATATCTTTTTCATCGAAGCCTGACTGCGCCTGGAAACCGTGATGCTGACCGATGGAGCCGATGAGCGAACGGATAAAGGCGAACTGATGAGCGATGGTGGCGAGCTTGGGCATCAGCTCGCAGATGTGGAAACCGGAGAGGCTGGTCTTGATGGGGAGAAACTCGCCGCGCACTTCAACGGGGCCATCGGGTTTCATGTCGATGGTGTCCATCTGTGGCGGGCCGCCATCGAGATGAATATTGATCACTGATTTCTGCGAAGAGCCACGACCAGCCGCCGCTTCAGCGCGCAGCAGGCTGGGCAGTGAAAGACCGGAGAGCGCACCAGTCAGACTCAGCGCACCGATACGCAGGCCATCACGTCTTGTGATGCCATCGCACTGGCGAAATGTTGAGCCTTGGATGGTAAGCATTTTCATATTCCCCTCCCTCTTAGGGAGAGGCTAGGGGAGGGTCGAGTGCTCGATGAAACTTACACAAAACGTAGCGCATTCTTTCTTCGTCAATCCAAACCTCCCCCTGCCCCTCCCTAAAAGGAAGGGGAATTCAAACCCAATGCGCCTGCCCGCAACATCACTCCAACATACCTTCATTGCCGTAGAATCAAAAGAGTAACATGAGGGCCGGATTCAAATCAGATTCAATGGTGTTCATCGCTGGCACCGATGGCCTGACCGTTTGATTTCCTGTAAACCCTATCGGCAAGCTCTGCGCGGTTCGCGCCACAATCTGCCACCACGAAAGTTGCCCATGAAAAGCACCATTCTGGCATTGACGATCTTTGCCATTTTTCACGCAGCTGCACAAGCCGAAATTAACCGCCCCAACATCGTCGTGATCCTCGCAGATGATCTGGGCTATGGCGATGTCAGTTGCTACAACGATCAGTCGAAGGTCGCTACGCCGCACATCGACATGCTCGCCAAGCAAGGCCTGCGCTTCACCGATGCTCACTCGCCATCGACCGTGTGCACACCTTCGCGCTACAGCCTGCTCACCGGGCAGATGGCCTTTCGCATCAACTACCGCGGCGTGTTCGTCGGCACCGGTGGTCCTTGCCTCATCAAAGAAGATCAACTCACGCTTCCTCAAATGCTGCGCGACCAAGGCTACGCCACCGCGCTCATCGGCAAGTGGCACGTCGGCCTCACGTTCCTCGACAAGGATGGAAATCGCATCGCCAAAGGCGGCATCGAAGGCGTCAACCTCATCGACTACAACCGCGCCATTCCCGACTCACCCATCCATCGCGGCTTCGATCATTTCTTTGGCACTGCCTGCTGCCCGACCACCGATCATCTATACGCCTACATTGCTGGCGACCGCATTCCTGTCCCGCCCACGCAAATGCTCGACAAGAGCAAGCTGCCCAATCACGAACTGTCCCACGACAACCGCATGGGCATGGTCGCACCGGATTTTGATCTGGAAGAAGTGGATCAAGTGTTCCTCAAGAAGAGTCAGGCTTACATGCGCGAGCATGTGCAGAAGCATCCGGACAAGCCGTTCTTTCTGATGCACTCCACGCAGGCGGTGCATCAGCCTTCATTCCCCGGCCAGGCCTTCAAAGGAAAAACAAAAGCAGGGCCGCACGGCGACTTCATTTTTGAACTCGATGATGTCGTCGGTCAGCTCATGAAGACACTCGAAGAACTGAACATCGCCAAGAACACACTCGTCATCGTCACCAGTGACAACGGCCCGGAGATTGATGCGGTGGTCAACATGCGAACGCAGTACCAGCACGATGGTGCCCGCCCTTGGCGCGGCATCAAGCGCGATCAATGGGAAGGTGGCCACCGCGTGCCCCTGATCGTGCGCTGGCCGGGGCGGGTGAATGCGGGCACGATCAGCAATCAGCCGGTGAGCCTGACCGATGTGATGGCGACCTGTGCAGCGATCACCGGCGCGAAGCTGCCCGATGATTCTGCGCAGGACAGCTTCAATATGTTGCCGGTGCTGCTGGGCGAAGCGGGCGACAAACCGATCCGCCCTTATCTTCTTCAGCAGACGATGAACCTCTCGCTGGCGATTCGTCAGGGCCCTTGGAAATATCTCGATCATCGCGGCTCAGGTGGCAACAACTACGAGCGCAGCGAGTTGCAGAAGTACGCACTGAAAGAAACAGCACCGCAAGCGCCGGGCCAGCTTTTCAATCTGGAGAAAGACCCGGGCGAGACGACGAATCTTTATTTCGAAGAGCCGCAGCGCGTGAAGGAATTGAAAGCGCTGCTGGAGGAAACGAAAGCGAGTGGCCGTAGCCGTCGGTGATGAAATTGCGATAAGACCGTGCCCAAAGCGTATGTTTTTCTCAGGAGTATCCAGCGTGATGTCAGGTTCCTTGAACGTAATAAGCGCGAATGTGATAACCGCGAAGTTCATTCGCTTCCTGCTAGCGAGTTGCATCTTGTTTTGCGGCTGGTGCATCTCTGCGCAGCCAGTACGTGCCGAGACAACCAAGCCCAATATCGTGATCCTCTACGCCGACGACCTGGGCTACGGCGATGTGCAATGCTACAACCCTGAGCGCGGCAAGATTCCCACGCCTCACATCGATCGCCTGGCCACGCAAGGCATGCGATTCACCGATGCTCACTCCTCCTCGGGTGTCTGCTCGCCTTCACGCTACACGCTACTCACCGGTCGCTACCACTGGCGCTCGCGCCTGCAAGGCGGCATCGTCGGCCTCTGGGAACGCCCGCTCATCGCAGCCGACCGTATGACCATCGGCACACTCGCCAAACAGCAAGGCTACAAGACCGCCTGCATCGGCAAGTGGCACCTGGGCTGGGATTGGCCGATTCCGCAAGCGGAAGCTGCGCTTTTCAAACAGATGCCCAAGGGCGATGCCGCGCCTGAGCCCAAACAACTGGCGGTTTGGAAAGAGGTGTTCACTCAGCCCATCGCCGGCGGCCCCATCACGCGCGGCTTCGATACTTACTTCGGCACCGATGTCCCCAACTGGCCGCCCTACTGCTTCATCGAAAACGATCGCACCGTCGGCATCCCCGACCACTTCCTGCCGGGGCAACTCATCGGCAACAACCTCGCCAGCAAGCAAGGGCCTGCCATTGAAAATTGGTCACTCGAAAACATCCTACCCACGCTGGGCAATCGTGCTGTCAAATTCATCAACGAACAGGCAGCACGCAAGGAACCCTTCCTCCTCTATCTGCCCTTCACTTCGCCGCACACGCCTCTGGCTGTCGGCGACTCGTGGAAAGGCAAGAGTGGCCTGGGACGCTTTGGCGATCTGGTGATGGAGACCGATGCCGTTGTCGGTCAGGTGCTCGCCGCGCTGGATGAAAAGAATCTGACGAAGGACACACTCGTCATCTTCACCAGTGACAACGGCTGCGCCCCCTACATCGGCGTGAAAGAGATGGAAAAAGCAGGCCACTATCCGAGCGGGCCTTTGCGTGGATATAAATCCGATGTGTGGGAAGGTGGCCATCGCGTGCCCTTCATCGTGCGCTGGCCCGGCGTTGTGAAGCCCGGCTCGGTTTCAAATCAGCTCATCCATCAAGCCGATCTCATGGCCACCTTCGCCGATGTACTGGGTGCCAAGCTTCCTGAAGATGTAGGCGAAGACAGTTTTAGCCTGTTGCCGCTGCTCAAAGGAAGCGACAAGCCCGTGCGCGAAGATGCAGTTTCATGTGGGATCGGTGGTATGCCTGCTTTTCGTGTAGGTTCATGGAAGCTGATTCTTGGCCCCGGATCAGGCGGCTGGTCGCCAGGCAAAGAAGACGGCGCGGTTCAGTTGTACGATCTTTCCAGTGATATGGGTGAATCCAAAAACCTCGCATCCGCAGAGCTACAGCGCGTGGCGAAGATGCGCGAGCAATTTGAAAGCGTGATTCAGCAAGGGCGAAGCAACGAAGGCCCGCCGCAGAAAAATGATGTGACTGTCAAACGATTCGCTGCTGAAAACGACACCCCCAAGACCAAGGGCAAGAAGAGCAAATGAACAAACTCATCACCCGTTTTTTTTCGCTACTGATCGCGCTACTGCTGACCGCATCGCTCTCAGCAGCGCCATCGAGCAAGCCCAACATCATCTACATCCTCGCCGATGACCTGGGCTACGGCGATGTGAAATGCCTCAATCCCCAAGGCAAAATCGCCACGCCGCATCTGAATTCACTTGCCGCGCAAGGCATGATCTTTACCGATGCTCATTCCAGTTCTGCCGTGTGTACGCCCACGCGCTATGGCATCCTCACCGGTCGCTACAACTGGCGCACCCGTCTTCAGAGCGGCGTGCTCGGCGGCTTCTCCGCGCCGCTCATCGCCGAAGACCGCCTCACTGTCGCTGCCATGCTCAAGCAGCAAGGCTACGCCACCGCCTGTGTCGGCAAGTGGCATCTGGGTATGAACTGGCCACTCAAAGACAACGGCAACGCCGATGACCAAGGCAACTTCGGCGGGGCCTACAAAGACGCATGGAAAATTGATTACACCAAGCCCATCACGCGCGGGCCTAATGATGTGGGATTTGATTATTACTTTGGCATCAGCGCCTCGCTCGACATGCCACCTTACATGTTCATTGAAGATCGCAAGGCAGTGAAAGTTCCCACCGTGACCAAGGCTCTGTGGGCAGGTCGCTCAGGGCCAGCGGTGGAGGATTTCAAACTCAACGAAGTCTTGCCCGCCTTCACCGCCAAGGCTGTGGGCTTTATTGAAAAGCAGGCCGCTGCCGCGAAAGAGGGCAAGCCGTTTTTCCTTTACATGCCGCTGAACTCGCCGCACACGCCCATTGCTCCAAGTGATAAATGGAAAGGCAAAAGTGGCATCAGCGAATACTGCGACTTCGTGATGGAAACCGATGATGCCGTGGGCCAGGTCATCGCAGCTGTGGACAAAGCGGGACTCACGCACAACACGCTCATCATCTTCACCAGTGACAACGGCTGCTCACCGCAGGCCAACTTCGCCGAGCTTGCGAAACACAACCACGATCCCAGCGGCGAATTTCGCGGACACAAAGCAGACATCTTTGAAGGCGGGCATCGCGTGCCCTTCATCGTGCGCTGGCCCGTCACCATCAAGGCGGGTTCCACCAGTGCCCAGACCGTCTGCCTGACCGATCTCATGGCCACGGCTGCCGCGATCCTCAATGTTAAGCTGCCTGACAACGCAGGTGAAGACAGCGTCAGCCTTTTGCCCGCCTTCACAGGTAGCGCAGACAAACCGCTGCGCGAAGCAACCGTGCACCACTCCATCAACGGCTCCTTCTCCATTCGCCAGGGCCAGTGGAAGCTCACGCTCTGCGCAGGCTCGGGCGGCTGGAGCGATCCCAAGCCTGGCAGCAAAGGCGAAAACGATCTGCCTGCCATTCAGCTTTACGACCTGAGCAGCGACATCGGCGAAACAAAAAACGTGCAGGCCGATCATCCGCAAGTCGTCGCCAAGCTTCGCGCGTTGCTTGAGTCCTATGTCGAGCAAGGCCGCAGCACACCCGGTGCCACGCAGAAAAATGATGCCAATATTAAACTCATTAAGGGCAAATGAAGCGCGACCGCGCAGCGTGTCATTGCGTTCTGACATGAAGGTGCCACCTGACCGGCCCTGCCCCTACAATGAACTGATGTTGCGATGGATTCACGATCTGAAAAGACGCCGGCTTGAGCCGGAGCTGATGGATGACCCCGCGCTCGCGCCGGCAAGTCATCACGCAGCACTGGGCGGGCTTGAGCGCATCAACCGCTTGAGCTTTTCCATCCGTCGCATCTGGAATCCCATCGCAGCGCTGGCCCGAAAGCATCCTGAGCAGATGATCAAAGTCCTCGATGTGGCGACCGGGGCGGGCGACATTCCCATTGGCCTCTGGCAACGGGCCCAGCGCGCAGGCCTGAACATTGAGGTCGCCGGCTGCGATGCGAGTGATCGCGCAATTCAGTTCGCACAGAACCGTGCAAAGGCGCACAAGGCTGATGTTCACTTCTTTCAAATCGATGCTGTGGCGCAGCCGTTGCCCGAGGGTTATGACGTGGTGACATGCAGCCTTTTTCTTCATCACCTTCAAGAGCATCACGTCATCGCCCTGCTCGCAGCCATGTCCAAAGCTGCTGCGAAAATGATCGTGATCAGTGATCTGAATCGCACCGCAATGGGCTACGCGCTGGCAGTGGTAGTCACCCGCTTACTAACGCGCTCGAAGGTGGTACACACCGATGGCCCGCTTTCTGTCGCCGGTGCTTTCACGATGGAAGAGGCGCATCGGCTCGCACAAAAAGCTGGCCTCGCCGGTGCTTCACTGCACAGAATATTTCCCAGCCGCTGGCGACTGATCTGGCATCGGGAGACGTCATCATGACGACGCCCTTGAAGCCTTCGCTAACACTCGAAGCAGCGGCAGCAACGACATGGGACGCGATCATTATCGGCGCTGGTGTCGCCGGTGCTTCGTGTGCCTATCTGCTTAGCTGCGCCGGAGTCAGGACGCTGCTTGTTGATAAGGCTCAGTTTCCCCGTGCCAAAGTGTGTGGCTGCTGCATCAACAGCAGCGCGATTCATTCTCTTGACGCGATGGGTCTGGGTGATGTGCTGACGAGCTGCGGCGCCATCCCGCTGACGAATGTGAAACTGATGGCGCGTCATCGCCAAGCGATTGTCGCGGCGACGCTGGGTGTATCGCTTTCGCGCAGCGCGATGGATGCAGCGATCATCAGTCGTGCAGTAGAGCGTGGCGTCAGCTTTCTGCCGGAGGTGATGGCACAGGTTGAGAACGTCGAGCAGGACGGACGCATCGTGACACTGCGGCGCGGCGAGCAGCAGGTTCGCGTGAGCGCTTGGGTCGTCATCGCCGCCGACGGCCTTGGTGGTCGCTCACTCGATTCATCTGAAGCAAAGCAAGTGACGATCAACGCGCACTCGCACATGGGCATCGCCACGATCATGAGCGCAGCCCCCACGATTTGCGAGAAGCATCACGTACTCATGGCGTGCAGCAGCGCAGGCTACGTCGGCCTAGTTCGGCTCGAAGATGATCAGCTCAACATTGCCTGCGCTCTTGCCCCAGCATTCATCAAAGAACAAGGCGGCCCGGCCGGCGCCGTCATCGCCACGCTGGCCAGTGCTGATTCTGCTTTGTGCGATGCGCTCGCGCCATCACTTAAACAAGCTTTATGGATGGGCACCGGACTACTCACGCGCCGTCGATCAATCCCCGCAGCAGAGCGGATCTTCGTGCTCGGCGATGCTGCGGGCTATGTCGAACCCATCACCGGCGAAGGCATGGCGTGGGCACTTCGCGGCGCAGCGCTGCTGGCACCGATTGCCCAAAACGCTGCGAAAAACTGGCACGAATCGCACGCCGCAAAGTGGACGCAGCTTCACCAATCACTCATCACCAAACGGCAACTCTCTTGCCGCGTGGTGTCATCAATTCTGCGAAAGCCCCTGCTCACCCGCTGCATGCTCAGCTTCGCGAAACTCTGGCCCCGCATCGCCGCAAGGTGCATCGAACGCATGCACGCACCGCTACGCACAGGAGAAAGAACATGAACATCCATCTGCTATCCATCGGCACCGCCCTGCCAACTCACGGCATCGAGCAAACCCTCTCCGCCACGCTCGCCGCCACGCGCGGTGGCAACGACCAAGGCTCATCGCGCCTGCTGCCTGCGCTCTATCGTCGCAGTGGTGTGAAGTTTCGCTCCAGTGTGCTGCTCGATGATGATCGCGGCCTAGAAGAGAGTCAGGACTTTTTTCCGCCTGCCCTTGATGGCGAAGACAACGGCCCCACCACAGCGCAGCGTATGCAACGCTATCAAGAAGAAGCCGCACCCCTGGCGATCAAGGCTGCACAAGAAGCCATCGCATCATCGAAGATCGACCGTGCTGCCATTGCTCATCTGATCACTGTCTCCTGCACAGGATTTGCAGCGCCGGGCGTGGACATCACCCTCATCAAACAACTGGGACTCTCGCCCACCATCAGTCGCACGCACATCGGCTTCATGGGTTGCCATGGCGCATTCAACGCCCTGCGCACCGCCTCCGCACTGGTGCATCAATCCAATGCGCCTGCACTGATCTGCGCGGTGGAATTATGCTCGCTGCACTTTGCGTACGGCGCGAGTCCGCAGCAGATCGTTGCCAACTCGCTCTTTGCCGATGGCGCGGGCGCAGCCATCCTCGCGCCAGCCGCACCCACCGATGATGCTTGGAACATTCAAGCGCACGGCTCGTGCCTCATGCCCGACAGCGAAGACGCGATGTCCTGGACCGTCGGCAACCACGGCTTCGCCATGACGCTCTCGCCGCAGGTGCCTCACCTCATCACAGCCAATCTGAAACCTTGGCTTTCGCAGTGGCTGGCGCAGCAAGATCTTTCCATTGAGGCTATCAAATCCTGGGCGGTGCATCCCGGCGGGCCACGCATTCTTGATGCGGTCGCAGAGCCGCTGAATCTGCCTCGCGAAGCACTGGCCGATTCGCTTGAAGTGCTATCGACCTGCGGCAATATGTCTTCGCCCACGATCCTGTTTATTCTCGATCGTCTGCGCAAGCGCCAAGCGCCACGGCCATGTGTCGCTCTTGGATTTGGCCCCGGCCTTGCCATCGAAGCAATGCTGATTCGCTGACGTATTGCCCAGCAATTGCTTCACGCAAAAATTGGGAATGACGAACCAAGGGTAGGCGCATCGCCGTAATTCAGTACGATGATGAATCACAGCACTCTCGTCGGGGTGCTCCCAGTGGCCTCGAAACAGAAAGGGATTCGCATGCGATTGAACTCGCTTCTTTCTTTGTCCGTCATGATGATGGCGATGGTGCTTTTGATGAGCGGCAACAGCTTTGCCCAAGATCAGTGGGTGGTCTATGAGCCAACCGCTGGCCACAAGGGCGTTGGCGCCGGCAAGCACATCGTGCTCATCTCCGGCGATGATGAATATCGCTCCGAAGAAGCTCTGCCGCAGCTTGGCAAAATTCTCACGACGCATCATGGCTTTAAGTGCACGGTGCTGTTCCCCATCGATCCCAAGACCGGCGAAATCAAGCCTGATCATCAGACCAATATCCCCGGCACTGAAGCGCTCAAGACCGCTGACCTCATGATCGTCGCCCTACGCTTTCGCAACCTGCCTGATGAACAGATGAAGCCGATCGATGATTACCTGATGAGCGGCAAGCCTGTCATCGGTCTTCGCACTGCGACGCATTCCTTCAACGGCCTCAAGGGCATCTACGCAAAATACAATTGGGGCTTTAACGATCCCGAAAAAGTATGGACGCAGGGATTTGGCAAGCTGGTGCTCGGCGAAACCTGGGTCGCGCACCATGGTGGGCACAAGACCGAAGCATCGCGCGGCATCATCGTCGAAAGTGAAAAGTCTCACCCGATCAATCGCGGCCTCAAGGATGGCGATGTCTGGGGACCTGCTGACACCTACACCGTTCGCCTCCCGCTGCCTGGCGACTCCAAGCCGCTGGTGCTCGGACAGGTCACCAAGCGAAAAGGCCCGCAAATCAAGGATGATCCGTTCTTTGGCCTGCGCCCTGATGATGAAGCTGTTGAAGGTGACAAACGCAACAACCCGATGATGCCCATCGCCTGGACCAAGAGCTACCAACTGCCCGACGGCAAAAAAGGGATGGCCTTCACCACGACGCAAGGCGCGGCCACTGATCTCGTGGCTGAGGGTACCCGCCGACTGGTGATCAATGCTGTGTATCACCTGCTGAGCATCGAAGTGCCCGAGGGCGGCACGAAGGTGGATGTGGTGGGTGAATTCAAGCCCACCGCGTACGGCTTTGGCAATTACCTCAAAGGCACGAAGCCGTCGTTGTATGAAATGAAGTGAGACCTGTGGCACTGGCAGGCCGTCGCTCTGGACGGTTTGCCAGTGGTGTCTTCGCGCTATCCCTAATTCGCCGCAGGCAAACCGCTCAAAGCAGCGGCCTGCCCGTGCCACACTTTTTTATACGTTTTTTCAGAATCGATCAGGCGATAGCAGCGACAAATCAATCTTCGGTTTGTCACCTGTGGCAATCTGCGACACCAGTTTGCCACTGATCGGCGCAAGGCTCAAGCCCATCATCGCGTGAGCCGTGGCGATGATGACATTTTCATATCGACTCGTGCGCCCCAGATAAGGCAGGCCATCGGGCGAACATGGCCGCAGCCCGCGCCAAGGCTCGATGCCGGCGAAATCACTCACCTGAAAATTTGGAAAGTAGCGCGGCGCTGCTTCGATGATGCCTTGCACGCGCTGCGGCGAAATCTTCTCACTGAGACCCGCAATTTCCATCGTGCCTCCGAATCGCAGCGCACCACCCATCGGCGTCACCGCGACGCGCGCTTCGGTGAGAATCGAACAAATCTGAGGCTGTTCGCGTGGCTTTTCCAATGTCAGACTGTACCCCTTGCCCGCCTGCATCGGTAGCGAAAGACCAAGCTGCTTGCCGATGCCCGTCGTCCATGAACCGCCTGCGAGAATGACTTCATCAGCAGCAATGTCGCCTTGCGTGGTACGCACGAGCTTGACCCGGCCGCTGTCATGATCGAATCCGGTCACTGTCGCGTTCCACAAAAATGTCGCGCCGCCTGCGGTGAGTCGTGATTGAAACTGGGCCATCAATTTGTCAGGCGAGAGATGACAGTCGCGCGGAAAGAAGACGGAGCCTTGCACATCCATCTGCACATCGGGATCGAGCTTCGCGGTGGAGCTTGCATCGTGTACCTGTGCGGGGATACCCAGCGCGTTGGCTTTGTCAGCGGTGTGTGATTCTTCATCGAGCGCGTGCTGCGTTTTGCAGAGCATGAGCAACCCGTGGCGCTTGAGCTCGAACGCATCGCCCCACTGCGAGGCGAGTTCTTCATAAGCAGCGCGGCTGGCCAGATGGAGATCGCGCAAGAGCGGCGCACTGCGTTCGACATGCGCTTTCGTTGATGAGCGCCAGAAACGAAACGCCCAGGCGAGCAGGTCCCATGACAAGCGCGGCTTAATGTAAAACGGCGAGCGCGGATTCCACATCCACTTGAGGCCCAGCGCGACCATGCCGGGCGCTGCCAGCGGAACGAAATGGCTGGGCACGATCATGCCGGCATTGCCGAAGGAGCAGCCGGTGCGGTGAGCAGAATTGCGATCGATGATGGTGACGCGCAGGCCCCGCTCCTGGCAGTAGTGCGCACAGGACAGACCGATGACGCCGCCGCCGATGATGACCACGTGCTTGCTCATGTCCCGCTCAGTTCCCACTTTGTTCCGTGCGAATTCCCCAGCAAAACGGGTCATTTTCATTCAGTAGCAAAGTCGCTTCCGCATTTACAAAAGCGCGGCCTTGGATGGTGGGCAGGATGCTGCCCTTGCTTTGATCGTGCCAGACAAAGCTGCCGGTGAGCGTGGTGGAGACGATCGATTCCTGTTGCCAGAGCTGACCGGGTTTCACTTTGCCATCGGCGGCGAGACAGGCGAGTTTCGCGCTGGTGCCTGTGCCACAAGGCGAGCGATCATAGGCTTTGCCGGGGCAGAGAACGAAGCTTCGCGAGTGAGCACGGGGCGAGTTGCCTTGCGGCAACTGCGGCGGGCCAAAAAGCTCGATGTGATCAATCAGCGGAAAGCCGTTAGCGTTGATGGCGGTGCGAATGCGCCAGCTCAGATCGGTGAGTGATTCGACATCGGCCAAATTCAAAGCGCGGCCGTGATCTTCAACGAGGAAAAACCAGTTGCCCGCCCATGCCACATCACCGGTGACTGTGCCGTGCCCATCGACCTGAACCTTCACTGCTTTTTCAGTACGGTAGCTGGGGACGTTGGTGACGGAGACCTGACCATCTTCGTGCAGAGTGGCTTCGACGATGCCGACGGATGTTTCGATGCGATAGGTGCCTGGCGCGATGCGGCCGATGTGGGCGAGGGTGACGACGAGGCCGATGGTGCCGTGCCCGCACATGCCGAGCATGCCGACGTTGTTGAAGAAGATGACGCCGCAGACACAGGACTTGTCGCTGGGCGTGCAGATGAGTGCGCCGACGAGCACATCGCTGCCGCGCGGTTCGTTGACGATCGCGCTGCGGAAGGTGTCGAAATCCTTGCGGAAGATTTCGAGTTGCTCAGCGACGGTGCCCGTGCCAAGCGGAGGACCACCGGACACAACGACACGCGTCGGCTCACCAGCGGTGTGCGAATCGATGACAATGATGCGCTGCATGGAAGCCCTTCAAAGGAAGCAGTCACGACAGATGATGACGAATCATTTCAGCTTCGGACGTGTCGCGATGCCGTGATGAATGACCTTAAGTACGCGCTCGCGCTCAGCACCGGAAATCGGCAGGCGCGGTTCGCGCACCCATTCGCTGCCCAGGCCGGTTTCCTGCACGGCGAGCTTGATGTACTGCACAAATTTCAGATACGTGTCGAGCTTCATCAGCGGATAGAACCAGAGGAACAATGCGCGTGCTTGGTCCCACTTGCCCTCTTGCATCAGGTTCCAGAAGTGCTGGTTTTCCTTGGGAAATGCGATGCCCGAACCTGCGACCCAGCCATCGATACCCAGCGCTGCGGACTGAAGAATCAGATCATCGACGCCCGAGAAGATGGCGAAGCGATCGCCCACTTCCAGACGAAGCTCGGTGATACGGCGGGTGTTGCCGGAGCTTTCTTTGATGGCGATGAGGTTCTTGATATCGGTGAGGGTGGCGAAGTGAGCCGGGGTGATGTCCACGTAGTAACCGATGGGATTGTTGTAGAGCATCCAGGGGAGGCCGGTGGTGCTACCGACTTTGCGGAAGTGATTGATCGCTTCGGCTTCGTCGGCTTTGTACACCATCGCGGGCATGACCATGAAGCCGTCGGCCCCGAGCTTCTCGCAGTCGCGAACATATTCGCAGGCCAGGGCGGTGCTCATTTCCGCCACGCCGCTGAGGACGGGAATGCGGCCGGATACTGTCTTCACCGCCATCTCAACGACCTGTCGTTTTTCCTGTGGTGCAAGCGTCTGGCTTTCGCCCAGTGAGCCGCACATGACGACGCCTTGGATGCCTGATTCGATCAGGACAGTAAGGTGCTTGGCGGTCGCATCGAGATCGAGCGATTGGTCTTTGCGGAACTGCGTGGTGATGGCGGGGAAGACGCCTTGCCATGGGTGATTGGACATTGAGTGGCTCTCTTCAAGGAGGGATTCAAAGGGGCAATATACTAACTCAATCAGACTAAAGGTGTTCGAGGAACGAATATGGCGGCCGGCGTGATCGCATATTTCACCGCCCGGAAATGTCTACCTTGAGCATTTTTCATTTGTGTCCACCGCTTTAATCTTTTGTCAATGCTTAGGTTAGATCGTGTCTAGGGGTAAACTGGTAGACGTCTACCAAGATACGGATGCCTGCCAGGCGTGAGGCTGCGGCGTTTACGAAGCGGGTTGTATTTCCAACACTCCGCAGGCTTACGCCTTGCGGCTCGGATATACATGCAGTGGTCATGGCGAAGGCTTCCAATGAGAGAGGGAGAATCGAGCCGGTGCACATTTATGCCGGTCATAGTTTATCATATTTTATACATCATGTCAATAGAAAAAGACTATTAAACATGGTGAACTGGCCGCATCTTTCACAGCCGCAGCGTCCTCGCTGCGCGGTGTGCCAGTCATCGTGAAGAACGCGCAGTTCGTAGGGTGGGCACCGCCCACCATGAATCACACGCG
>CAZYQL010000001.1:33156-35093 GCA_964650055.1 uncultured Phycisphaeraceae bacterium
CTGAAGATGATGTACGGCGCGATTTTTTTCATCGTGGTCGGGCCGATGAAACGGATGTTGTCGAGGTCTTGCAGCGAGCGCAGCGGGCCATGCTTTTCGCGGTGTTCGACGATGTACTGCCCGATGGTGGCGCTGATGCCGCTGAGCAGGCTCAGCGTGGGGACGTCGGCGGTGTTCATGTCGATTTGAAAATTCGTCGATCGCGGCGTGAGCTTTTCTGTTGCGATTGGATGCGTCATGAGGCACACAAACGTCACCGCAAAGAGCGTGATGATCAATAGCGTGCCGATGCGCTGGAGTGCCGACATGCGTCACTCCTTCGCAGCCACGGCGCGCGATCGGCCTTCGCCTTCGCCGGCTGCCTTAGCGGAATGAGTCAGCTTGACGGGCACATTGGATTGCAGCGATTTGCGAAACGAAGCCAGTCGCTTGAACGCGGGACGAGCAACCAGCTCTTCCGTCATCAGCCCGCTCAGCGGCAGTTCCATATCGGGATGATCGACAATCTCCTGCCAGACGACCGCTTCTACAAAAGGCTTACTCATCGCAATGTTAAAAACCGCCTCCAGCCAGTGCCCTTGCACCGTCGATGTCCAAGGCTTTCGCCAGTGTCCGCAGTTGGGATCCACCGGCTCTAGCGGATCAGGCGAAACGATCATCATCTGCGTCACCATCTCGCTAGGCACCGCCACCGTCAGATAGATCGGCTTATTAAAAGACGCAAACTGATCGAGCATGTTGCTCACCTGCATCAGGTCACGCACAAACTGCCCCGGCTGCGACTGCCCCATCAGCAGCTTGATCGCCAAGCCATCAAAACTCACCGCGCCTTGAATCAGCAAGTCGGCATACATCAGCGGCGGAATCGAACGCTGATTGGATGCGTAATACTCACCAAAGGGCTGACGAATTTCGATGAGCACTTTGCTCGAAGGTTGAATCTCCTTCGCCAAGAGTGTGGCCATGCGGGTCAGGTCGAGAAGCTGATCGAAACTGAAACCGAAGTGGCTGTTGATGTGCAATCCAGACACCACATTCCAAAGCTTCACTGAATCTTTGTAGCGCGTGATGACGCGCTCGGTGTGTTCATATAGTAGATCGCGCACCGTGTCATAATCGTGTTCCCAAATGTAAATCCAATCGGGCAGCACGCTCGAATCAAAACTCACCACCGGCCCAGCCACCACCGGCATACGACTGGCCTTGGCCCAGTCAACCCAGCCATCGAGGCGATCCCAGCGGTAGTCGCCCTCTTCGGGTGCCAGTTCGCGCCAAGGCGTGGGCAGCATAGCAAAGTCAAAATTCGTGGTCAGCCCGGCGCGCACTCGTTCATTTGTTTGCGAAAGCACGATGCCCGCGCCCATGGGAAATCGCGGAATTGCTGCGGAGCTTTTTCTCTTATTAAGCAGCGTCTCTGCGTGGGTCAGTGCGAGTTCTTCGCTGCCATCGACACTGGCGATGAGGCAGTCGTTGGCGAATTTATCAGCCTTGACGTTGTCCACATCGAGATGGCTCAAGGCTTCGATGAAAAGTTTTCGCGCGAGTTCGAGGCGCTTGGCGACGGGATGATCTTCGGGGACATCGAACAGGCCCCAATCTTCCATTTTGTTGTAGAGCGTCATCAGACGATGCCGCGCCAGTTCGAGGGAAAGCAGATAAGGCTCAGCTCGTTCGGGCAGCAGGCAGGTTTGCACGGTGAGGTCGCCGCACTGGCCTACGGGATATTGCACAGCAAGCGAAGCTGGGCCTGACTCGCGCTTTTCGCAGATGAGCAGACCATCTTCAAAGCGAATCTCACCGCGCATCGCACTGCTGTCGGAACCGAGCAGGTAAGCGTTGCGCACGCTCCATCGCTTGGCCGGGTGCCCACTATCCATAAGCTGAAACTTAAGCATTGAAGACGATTATGGGAGAAGCGCGAAGGGAAAGCAAAAGCG
>CAZYQL010000001.1:35193-43071 GCA_964650055.1 uncultured Phycisphaeraceae bacterium
TCAGCTATGAGCCAGAAGCATTCGGACATTGGTCAATAGGCAATAGGCAACGGTCAATGGCCAACAGCATTCAAATATGATCGTCGAATCGAATTGGCCTTGCCTCTGCCTTAAAGCTGAAAGCTGAAAGCTGATAGCTGATTGCTTTAGCTGAAAGCTGAAAGCTTTTAGCTGATAGCTGAAAGCTTTTCCCCGCATTTGACTCCGCCCCACCTTTGCCGGTAAATTACTTAAACCTCGATCCTTCCTCAGGATCAAGTCTAAGCCCCCCGTTCAAACAACACCGGCAATCTGACCCCCGGTCCATTTTTTTAGCCACGGAGTGACGCTCATGCGTACTGGCCACGTCGCCGCCTTCTCTTTGTCGCTCGTGATTCTTCTCTCACTCGCTGGTCCTGCCAAGGCCCAGAACCAGTCGGTCGCTGACCACTGGGAAGAGTTGATTCATTACATCCAGATCGCCAAACCCGAACTCGCCCTGGCACACGGGCAGTGGCTGGTCAACGAAGCACCTGAAGCGGAGCTGCTCGACGCAGTGGAAGCCAGTCGCGTCGCCGAGTCCTATGAAGTGATCCTCGAACGTGGCCAGAACGTCGAGACCACGCGCGACATGGCGATCAAGCTTGTCAAGAAGATTCAAGATGCCCGCTTCAAACGCGCTCGCGATCCCGAACGCATTCGGCAGGACATTCAGAAACTCGCGCAAGGCGAACGCGCTCGCAAGAACGCTCTCGAACGTCTGCGCGTCGCCGGCCAGTTCGCATCCAAGGAACTGCTCAAGACGCTGCAGAACCCCGACGAATCCAAGATGCACCCCTATGTGCTGGGCGCGATGGTGACCATCGGCCGCGACATGGTCTATCCGCTCGCCGAGGCGCTGGCTGACCTCGAACCGGTGGCCATGGGTCAGGTTGCGGAAGTGCTTGGCGAGATCGGCTACCCCCGCGCTCTGCCTTACCTCAAGCGCGTGATGGAAAACGAAAAGGCCGATGCTCACGCCAAGGCCACCATCGCTCGTGCTTACATGCAGATCGCCAAGTCGCAAGGGCTGACCGAGGAAATCACCGCGGCTCAGTTGTTCCTGGTTCTTGGCCGCAACTTCTACACCGCCGCCACTGATGGCAAGAACGTGATCCCCGGCATCGACGAAGTTGATGACACCGGCGTCATCTGGGTTTACAACATCGATGCTGGCCTCGTTGACATTCACGTGCCCAGCGCCATCTTCGGCGATGTGCTGTCCCATCGTGCTGCCCGCGCTGCCCTGCAACTTCAATCTGATCTTGACCCGGCACTGAGCCTCTGGCTGATGGCGAACCTTCGCCGTGAAAACCGTCTGCCCGAAGGTGGCAAGGACCTGAGCTATCCGCCCACCTGGCACAGCCCGATGTTCTACCTCAAAGCTTCGCAGCCTCTTCGCTCGCACGATGTGCTCGAACGCGCTCTCAACGATGGTGATGCGGAACTCTCCCGCGATGCAATCAAGGCGCTGGGCGATATCGCCGGCACCGATGCACTGGTCAATAAAGAAGGCACCATTCAGCCGCTCTTGCGGGCACTGGGTTATCCCGATCGCCGTGTGCGTTATGAGTCGAGCTTCACGCTGACCAACGCCCGTCCCAAGGCTGCGTTCCCCGGCAGCTTCCGCGTGGTCCCCGTGCTTGCCGAAGCTGTGCGCCAGACCGAAATCCGTTACGCCCTGGTCATCGCCAGCACGCAGGATCGCTACAACACGCTCGCTTCCGTTCTCAAGGATTCAGGCTACAGCCCCTTCGGCGGCCTGAGCCTGGAAGCTTCCTCTGATGAACTGACCCTCAAGCCCGGCATCGACCTGATCGTGACTGATCTCGATGCTGATGGCGTGACCGCTCTCTATGAAAAATCGATTGCTGACTACAAGCTCGCTGCTGTTCCGATGGTGGCGGTGGGAACTGAAGGCACCGTGATTCGTCTGAGCGACACGTTCCGCGGCAACCGCCGTATGTTCCCGGTTCTGTTCAGCGATGATGCCGCCAAGCTCAAGCCCGGCTTCGAGCAGGCCCGGCTCAGCTACGTCGGCAAGGAAGTTGGAGCTGATGAAGCCGCTAAGTATGCCAGTCAATCGCTTTCGCTGCTTCGCGAAATCGTGATGAGCCGTGGTGAGGTTTATAATGTTCTCGATGCTCAGCCCGCGCTGCTCGAAGCACTGAGCAAAGACAGCCGGCAGGCAATCGTCCAACAGGTGGGCACCGTGCTGGCGCTGATCAACACCGACGATTCACAGAAGGCACTGGCCGACGCTGCACTGGATGAAACCCGCCCCGAAGACACCCGCATCTCGCTCCTGAGCAGCCTCGCAGAATCCGCCACGCACTACGGCTCCAAGCTCAACGAAGTGCAGCTCGACAACCTTCAAAAAATGCTCGGCACCGCCAAGGGCGACCTGGGCATCGCAGCCGCCCGCGCCTTCGGTGCTCACAGCCAGCCCACCGCCAAGGTCGTTGATCTGATCACCAAGTAACGTTTCTGCGAATTTAGTCAGTCCTCGATTCGCACCAATTCAAATCCAGCAAGGCAGACGTCATCCAGGGCGTCTGCCTTTTTCTTTACCGGTGTCAATCGCGCGAGTGAAAGACGCTCGATCGGTCTGTCGCACCTGAACAAGAATTGTCGTTTAAGACCAGCGTCGCGCTATAATCCACTAGCCCGCATCCGGCAAACTCCCACTGCTTTCCGCTGTAACCGAATGATTCTCGCCTACAATTGTGCGCGCGTGAGCAGGAGTTTTTCAAGGGATCGCCTTGCTTGTGCATCAAGTTGGTTATGGAGTTGAACATGGATATGGATACTCGTCTTTCAATAGCGAATCAGTGCCGTTCAAGTCGCTTTCGCTGGCTTGCCCTGCTTGGCGTCGTAACGACGGCGCTGTTGCCGCTGATGCCGGCGCAGGCTGCCGAGCCTGTGCAGTTCAACCGCGATATTCGCCCGCTGCTGTCGGACAACTGCATGGCTTGCCACGGCCCCGCTGAGCAGAAGGCGAAGCTGCGCCTGGATCTTCGCGACATCGCTATCAAGGTCAGCAAGGACGGCACCGCCGCCATCGTGCCCGGCAAGCCCGAGGCGAGCGAGCTGGTTGCCCGCATCATGGCCACCGATGCGGACGACATCATGCCGCCGCCTGATTCGCACAAGACGCTCAAGGCAGAGCAGAAGGCACTGCTCAAACAGTGGATTGCCGAGGGCGCGATTTATCAGAAGCACTGGTCATTCGAGCCGCCCGTAAAAGCTCCGCTGCCTGCGGTCAATGCCAGGGGCACAGCGCTAAGCAATCCGATTGACCCTTTCATTCTGGATCGTCTGCTGAAAGAAAAACTTTCGATGTCGAAGGAGGCAGACCCATCGACGCTCATTCGCCGCGCTGCTTTTACGCTCACCGGTTTGCCGCCGACGCTTGCAGAGATCAATCAGTACCTCGCTGACAAGAGCGGCAAGGCTTACGAAAACATGGTCGATCGCTACATGGCCAGCACTCGCTTTGGCGAAGAGATGGCCAGGCACTGGCTCGATGTCGCCCGCTACGGCGACACGCACGGGCTGCATCTGGACAACGAACGACAGATGTGGGCTTACCGCGACTGGGTGATCAAGGCGTTCAACACCAATATGCCTTTCGATCAGTTCACCATCGAACAGGTGGCGGGCGATCTGCTGCCCAATGCGACCGCCGATCAGCTCACAGCCACCGGCTTTCTCCGCTGCAATGTGACCACCGGCGAAGGCGGCTCGATCAACGATGAATGGATCTTCCGCAACACCGTCGATCGCACCAACACCGTCGTGCAAACGTGGATGGGCTTAACCGCCGGCTGCGCTGTCTGCCACGATCACAAATTCGATCCTATCAGCGCGAAAGAGTACTACCAGTTCTACGCGTTCTTCGTCTCTGCCGCTGACCCGGCCCTCGATGGCAACGCCTTGCTCACTGCGCCTTCGGTTCGCCTTCCCACGGAAGAGTCCACGAAGAAACTCGCAGAACTTGAAGTGCAGATCGCTGACAAACAGAAGTCACTCGATGAAGCTGCCGCGAAGCTCGCTTATGTTGATCCCGCAACCATCGAGCCTCGCCCGCCGGTGACTGAGTTTGAAACGGTCTGGTTCGATGATGACATTCCTCAAGGCAGCCGCATCAGCGCCAGCCCCGGCCACGCCACGCTCTATGTCACCGCAGACAACGGCAAGGTTCACAGCGGCAAACGCGCACTCAAGCGCACTCACGACGGGCTGACGCAGGATGTGATCGAAGGTGTCACCTCCATTGAAGTGCCACTCGATGGCAACATTTTTGTTCACGTGTTCATCGATCCGAGCGACGTGCCCAAGTCGGTGATGATTCAGTTCCACACCAGCGGCTGGAACCACCGCGCAGTCTGGGGTGACTACAACGCCATCGAATGGGGCGCAGCCAACACCACGCAGCGCGTCAATATGGGTGCCCTGCCCGAAACAGGCAAATGGGTCAAGCTCGAAATCTCAGCAGAAAAAATCGGCCTCAAGCCCGGTGACAAAATCACCGGCTTCGCCTTCACGCAATTCGCCGGCACCGTCTTTTGGGACAAAGCAGGTTTCAGCGGCACAAGCGATCCGGCCAGCGATGTTCGCCGTTCGCTTTTCGCCTGGTGGACGCAGCACAAAGGCAAGGATGTCCCCGCTGCTCCCGCGGATATCAAAGCCATCGCCAAAGCTGGCCCCGATGGCAAGCACAACGAAGAGCAACAGAAAAAACTTCGCGACTACTACTTGCAGCATGTCTGCATCGACACGCAGCCGACACTCGCGCCGCTCTTGAGTGAAGTAGCAGCCCTTCGCAAGCAGCAGGCGGATGTCGATAAGAGCATCCC
The DNA here is from genome assembly GCA_964650055.1 of uncultured Phycisphaeraceae bacterium. Lineage (GTDB taxonomy): Bacteria > Planctomycetota > Phycisphaerae > Phycisphaerales > Phycisphaeraceae > JTS-RE9. Next base: position 40,071 of record CAZYQL010000001.1, read on the forward strand.
CGGCACGTTCATTTTCCGTGACCTGCCTCAGCCGCGTGAAGCCACCATCATGCTTCGCGGCGACTACACGAAGAAAGGCGACAAGGTTGAGCCGGGCACGCTCGCCATTTTGCCGCCACTTAATAAAGAAGATTCCACCAAGCCCGCTAGTCGTCTCGATCTCGCTCGCTGGATGGTGTCGCCGCAGCATCCGCTGACGGCCCGCGTTGCTGTCAATCGACTCTGGCAACAGTTCTACGGCACAGGCCTGGTCAAGAGCAGCGATGACTTTGGTTCGCAAGGCCAGGTGCCCAGTCATCCTGAGCTCATCGACTGGCTTGCGGTTGATTTTCGAGAGAGCGCGTGGGATGTGAAACGCATGGTGCGACTCATGGTCACCTCGGCAACGTTCCGGCAGGATTCGCGGGTCAGCCCTGAGATTATTCAGCACGATCCGGAGAATCGTCTCTTCGCTCGTGGCCCGCGCTTCAGGCTTGATGCGGAGCAGATTCGCGACAACGCCCTGTTCGTCAGCGGCCTGATGAATCACGACATGGGCGGGCGCGGCTCGATGCCTTATCAGCCGCCCAACATCTGGGAGCCTGTCGGTTTTACAGGTTCAAATACACGTGATTACAAGCAGGAAAAAGGCGAGGCGCTGTACCGCCGCAGTATTTATGTGTTCCTCAAACGCACTGCGCCGCCGCCGTTCATGGTCAATTTCGATGCGCCTGCGCGTGAGGCTTTCTGTGCTCAGCGCGAGCGCAGCAATTCGCCGCTGCAAGCGCTACAACTGATGAACGATGTGCAGCACTTTGAAGCAGCTCGTGCGCTGGCGCAGCGCATGATGACGCAAGGCGGCAAGACCGTGCAGGAGCGCATCACCTTCGCGTATCAGACGGTACTGTCGCGCAAGCCTGATGCGGTTGAACTGGCCATCGTCAGTGAGACGCTCGCATCGCACCTGAAAAAATATGAAGCCAACGTTGACGCTGCGAAAAAGGTGATCGCCAACGGTGAATCGAAAGCGCCACCAGAACTACCCGTGTCCGAACTGGCGGCCAACACGATGATCGCCAATCTGATTCTGAATCTGGATGAAACGCTCAATCGCAATTGATGCAGTGATTTATCGCCTTCCGCTAGCGCCGGGCTTAGCCCGGTGCTAACGGAAGGTATTAACGGAACGAATCGCCGACTTGTTTTCCCAAGGTATTCAACATGCAACCACTCCTCGACCACTTGCAGATGCAGACTCGCCGTCAGTTCTTTGGCCACACCGGCCTGCGACTGGGCGGCGTCGCTGCGGCCATGCTCATGGGCCAGTCCATGCGATCCAGCGCAGCACAGGCAGCAACCAACAGCGCAGCGCCGCGCCCCTTCCCGACGCTCGAAGGACTGCCGCATCACAAGCCCACCGCCAAGGCGGTCATCTATCTCCACATGAACGGCGGGCCGACGCAGCTTGACACATGGGACTACAAACCGGGCCTCAATGATTTCTTCAATAAGGAACTGCCCGGCTCCATTCGCATGGGCCAGCGCATCACCACCATGACCAGCGGCCAGGCTCGCTTTCCGGTGGCGCCTTCAAAATTCAAATTCACTCGCCACGGCAAGGCTGGCACATGGGTCAGCGAAGTGATGCCTCACTGTGCGAAAATTGTCGATGAAATTGCGCTCATCAAATCAGTCCACACCAACGCCATCAATCACGATCCGGCCTGCACCTTCGTCATGACCGGCAGCGAAATCCCCGGCAAGCCTTCCATCGGTTCGTGGCTTGCCTACGGCCTGGGTTCCGAGAGCAGCAACCTCCCCGCCTTCGTCGTCTTCACGCCGCGCTTTCCTTCCTCGGGTAACGGCCAGGCGCTCTTCTCGCGCATGTGGGGCAGCGGCTTTCTGCCTTCGCGATTCAATGGCGTCACGCTTCGTGGTGCGGGTGATCCTGTGCTCTATGTGAAAAATCCTGATGGCGTTGATCGCGATGATCGCCGGACCATGCTCGATGCTCTGGGCAAACTGAATCAGCGAAGCTACGAACAGATGGGCGATCCGGAAATCCAAAGCCGAATCGCACAGTATGAAATGGCATTTCGCATGCAGAGCTCGGTGCCTGACCTGGTCGATCTTTCCGATGAGCCGCAGCATATCCTCGACATGTACGGCCCCGAAGTGAAAACGCCCGGCACCTACACCCACAGCGCCATCATGGCGCGCAGACTCATCGAGCGCGGTGTGCGCGTTGTTCAACTCCTGCATCGCGGCTGGGATCAACACGACAATATCGCAGGCGCACTCACCAACCAATGCAAGGACACCGATCAAGCCAACGCGGCACTGGTGATGGATCTGAAACAGCGCGGCCTGCTCGACAGCACGCTTGTTGTCTGGGGCGGCGAGTTTGGTCGCACTGTTTATTCACAAGGTCAACTCACCAAAGAAAACTACGGCCGCGATCACCACCCGCGAAACTTCTGTATGTGGATGGCCGGCGGCGGCATCAAGAGCGGCATCGTCCACGGCGAAACCGATGACTTCAGCTACAACATCGTCAAGGATCCTGTCCACGTCAACGAACTCAACGCCACCATCATGCACTGCCTGGGCATCGACAATCAAAGGTTCTCCGTGAAATTCCAAGGGCTCGATCAACGCCTCACCGGCGTCGAAGGCGCGAAACCGGTGCGCGAACTGCTGGCGTGACAGGGCAAAAGCATTTGGCATTTTCTTATTCCCCTCCCTCCCAGGGAGGGGTTAGGGGAGGGTTGAGCGCTCGGAAAACTGCGTGAAACGCAGCACTTTTGTTTATCGAGAATCCAACCCTCCCCCGGCCCCTCCCTGGAAGGGAGGGGAGTACGAGCCAGATGCACCGCCCCTGATGGTGTAACACCCATTTCCCCCCTTGTGCAAGCTCCGATTCTTTTTGCTACAATCCGGGACTTTCCCATTCCCCCTGCTTGGGGTGCGTGGCGGAAAATGGGATCGTCCCTCTGAACATTAACGTTGCTTCAACCTAGCT
>CAZYQL010000001.1:43171-53543 GCA_964650055.1 uncultured Phycisphaeraceae bacterium
GCTTCAACCTAGCTACAACGTAGCTACCTTACCGAACCTCGAAAGCCGAGAGCATCATGGCCACGAATCAGATTCCCCGTCTTGCCGCTGAACCCCGCACCCTCATGGGCACCCGAAACACCCTGCGCATCCGCAAGAGTGGCAAGCTGCCCGCTGTGATCTACGGTCACAAGCAAGAGCCTTTGCACGTCACGGTGGACAAGAAAGAGTTCATCGAACTGGCGCACCGCAATGTGCATCTTCTTGAAGTGTCGGTGGGTTCCTCGACTGAGCCTTGCCTGATCAAGGACATGCAGTGGGATCACCTTGGCTCGAACGTGATTCACGTCGATCTGGCCCGCGTCGATCTGACGGAGAAGGTCACGCTCGAAGTGGAGATCGTTCTCGTCGGCGAGCCGGTGGGCATCAAGGAAGCTGGCGCGTTCCTCCAGCAGTTCCACAACGAAATTGAAATCGAATGCCTGGCGACGCAGATTCCTGAGAACATCAAGGTCGATGTCTCGCATCTGAAGGTCGATGAGCACATCGAAGTGAAAGACATCAAGCTACCCGAAGGCGTCACCGCCATCACCGATGGCGATCTGGCTATTGCCGGTGTCGTGATCTCGGTTGCGGAAGAAGAGTCCGCGACGGCTGGCGGAGCCGAGCCGGAAGTCATCGGCAAGAAGCTCGAAGATGGCGAAGCCGCCCCCGCTGCTGGTGGCGCGAAGAAGCCCGAGGCCAAGAAGCCCGACGCGAAGAAGTAATTCGATACTCCATGCACACCCCACAAAGCCGCGGCCACTGGTCGCGGTTTTTCTTTGGTAGGCTGGATCGGACAATCGCAACGAGCCACGACCGTAAGGGAGTGGGGTTTGAAGTCAACAGAAAGAGAATCGCTCCCTGACGGTAGCTGATCGTAATGATGCTTTTGCACGTTGCGAACGCGCCAACATAACGCCTTGGAATTTGAACGATGAAACTGATCGTTGGCCTAGGAAACCCGGGACCGGAATATGCCAAGACGCGCCACAACGCGGGCTTCATGGTGCTCGATCGTTTGGCGACGCGCCACAGTCTGACCGGGCTCAAAACCAAGTTCCACGCAGGCATGCTCGAAGGGGCCGTTGCGGGTCAGCGGGTAGCGCTGTTGCAACCGATGACGTTCATGAACCGCAGCGGCCTGACCGTCAATGAAGCCTGCGCGTTCTACAAAACTGAGATCGAAGATCTGCTCATTGTCGTCGATGATGTCGCCATCCCCACCGGCAAGATTCGTCTTCGCAAAGATGGCGGCCCAGGTGGACACAACGGCCTCAGTGACATCGAACGCGCTTTAGGCACCAAAGCCTATCAGCGGCTGCGCGTGGGCATTGATTCGCCGCCGGGTCGGATGCCGCTGCATGATTATGTGCTTGGCCGTTTCAGCGATTCGCAGATGGATGCGCTCACGCCAGGCATCGAACGCGCCTGCGATGCCATCGAGTGTTGGATTCGCCAGGGCATCGACACCGCGATGAATCAATTCAACGCAGCGGATTGAAGATGGAATCACAGCAAACGCCTTGGGCATTTTCTTATTCCCCTCCCTCTTAGGGAGGGGTTAGGGGAGGGTCGCGTTGCCGATCAAACCTGCTGAATCGCAACAACTTTTTTCACCGTTGATCCAACCCTCCCCCCGCCTCTCCTCGCCTTTGCGAGTCGCCTATGCAGACCTGGGAAGGAGGGGAGTACGACCTCAATACGTCATACTGAAAATCACACCCGCCCTGCGCCGCGCCTCTTGCCTTTGCCCTTCTTTGATGATGAGCGCGACTCGCTGGGCCTGCCGATGTTGGGGGAGGCTTTGAGCTCTGTGATGCGATCGCGCAGCAGCGCCGCCTTTTCGAATTCCAATCGCTCTGCCGCCTCGAGCATTTCCTTTTCCAGTTCCGCAATGAATTCGCCAGCGTCGTATTCCTGATCATCCTTGGCACCGATCGCTTTGCGCGCTGTTTCTCTGGCGCGAAGCTCCATCTCGATGCCCCGGCGAATTTCCTTCTGAATCGTGCGCGGCGTGATGCCATGCTCCACGTTGTACGCCAGTTGCTTCACCCTGCGGCGATTGGTTTCATCGATGGCCTGCTTCATCGCAGGCGTCACCGAATCCGCATAGAGATAAACCAGGGCGTTGACATTGCGCGCAGCTCGGCCGATCTGCTGAATGAGCGAAGTCTGACTGCGCAGAAAGCCCGCCTTATCCGCATCGAGAATCGCCACCATCGACACCTCTGGCAGATCAAGACCTTCGCGCAGCAGATTCACGCCGACGAGCACATCAAACTTTCCTTCGCGCAGCTCGCGCAGAATCTCGACGCGCTCGAGCGTTTCAATGTCGCTGTGCAGGTATTTCGTCTTGATGTTTTCTTCGCTCAGATACCGCGCCAGATCTTCCGCCAGTCTTTTGGTGAGCGTGATTACCAGCACGCGCTCACCAGCGGCGATGCGTTCCTTGGCCTTTTCAATCAGATGCGGTACCTGCGATCCAGCAGGCGAAATCTCAATCACAGGATCGATAAGGCCCGTCGGACGAATCACCTGCTCCGCGATGACGCCGCCGGTTTTCTCGAGTTCATACGGACCAGGCGTCGCGCTGACGAACACGACCTGCGGCAGTTGCCTCTCCACTTCCGCAAACATCATCGGGCGATTATCCAGCGCACTGGGCAGACGGAAGCCATGCTCGACGAGTGTTTTCTTTCGCTGTTGATCGCCGTGATACATCGCCCGCATCTGCGGCAAGGTCACATGCGATTCGTCCACCACCAGCAACCAGTCGCCGGGATTACCGGGGCCTTCTGGCGTCGCACCACCTGGCAGGGTGCGGGATTGTGCGTCATCACTATCAGCGTGATAGCGATCATCATCTTCACCTTCATCCTCATCGGCGACGCCGATGCTCGCGCCGACTCGGAAATAATCGAAGAGCGTAAACGGCGTCGTGCCCGGCAAGCGGCCATCGAGATGGCGACTGTAATTTTCAATGCCCGAGCAGTAACCCACTTCCTGAATCATCTCCAGGTCGTACTTCGTGCGTGCCTGAAGTCGCTGCGCTTCGAGGAGTTTTCCTTCGTGCCGAAGCTGGATCACGCGATGATCCAGTTCATCTTTGATGGATTTCACTGCATCGTTCATGTGGGCCGGGTCCATCATGTAGTGGACAGCGGGGAAGATGAAAACGACGTTTTCTTCTGCGAGAATCTCGCCGGTGAGCGGGTTAATGTATTCGATCTTGTCGATCTCATCGCCGAAGAATTCAACGCGATAGGCGTACTCTTCATCGGCTGGTCGAATCTCGATCACATCGCCACGCACACGATAAGTGCCACGCGTGAAATCCACTTCAGCGCGTTTGTACTGCATATCGCTCAAGCCGATGAGCAGATCGCGCCGCTGAATCATCTGGCCACGTGCGAGACTGATGATGCGACGTTTGTATTCATCGGGCGAGCCGAGGCCGAAGATGCACGACACACTGGCGACGACAATCACATCGCGTCTGCTCATCAGCGCGCTGGTGGCAGCCAGTCGAAGGCGATCGAGATCATCATTGCGCGACGAATCTTTTTCGATGTAAATGTCCCGCGCGGGAATGTACGCCTCAGGCTGATAATAGTCGTAGTAGGAAACGAAATAGTTCACCGCGTTGTTGGGGAAAAGTTCTTTGAACTCCTCATACAACTGAGCGGCGAGCGTCTTGTTGTGACTGATGACGAGCGTGGGCTTGTTGACGCGTGCAATGAGGTTGGCAATGGTGAAGGTCTTGCCGGTGCCGGTGGCGCCAAGGAGCGTCTGGAATTTGTCGCCGCGCAGGACACCATCGGTGAGGAGGTCGATCGCCTGTGGCTGATCGCCCATCGGCTCGTATTCGCTGACCAGTTCGAATTGATTCGGATGCATGCGAAGATTGTACGCACGACGTGCTCTACGAGCCGCGCCCGTAAGGAAGCGGGGACGCGCCATAAGTCACCCACTCCCTTACGGTCGTGGCTCGTCAAAAAAAAGCCCCGACCGATGGCCGGGGCTTAACGTGTCACCCACCTACAACTGGGCTGTTTATTCGAGCTCCGTCACCAGGTCTTTGCTGCGATGCTGAAGCTGAGCCTTGAGCCTGGCGAGAATCGATGAGTGCATCTGGCTGACGCGCGACTCGGACAGGTCGAGCGTCACGCCGATTTCCTTCATCGTCATCTGTTCATAGTAGTAGAGCACCACGATCAATCGCTCCGCGCGGCTGAGCCCTTTGGTCACCAGGTCTTTGAGGTCCGCACGCTGAGCAGCGTTGAACGGATTGACCTGCTTTTCATCCTTGAGCACATCAATCTCGCGGACATCTTTATTCGAATCCGTCTCGAACCACTTACGGCTGAGCGACACCACGCCCACCGCACCGGCATCCTTACGGATCTTCGCGAACTCGTCTTTGTTCACGCCGATCTTCGTCGCCAGTTCATCGTCGGTAGGCTTGCGGCCAAGCTGCATCGTCAGGCTCTTGCTGGCATGATCGACCTGGCTTGAGCGCGAACGCACCAGGCGAGGCACCCAGTCCATGGCGCGAAGCTCATCGAGAATCGCTCCGCGAATGCGCGGCGCGCAGTACGTTTCAAACTTGACGCCTCGCTCCATGTCGAACGCATCAATCGCGTCCATCAGGCCGAAGATCCCGGCACTCATCAGATCTTCCACATCCACCTCATCAGGCAGCTTGGTGTGGATGCGCTCAGCGTTGTAACGCACGAGCGGGAGATAGTTCTCCATCAAAATGTTGCGCAGTTCCTCGGTCCCCTTCTTTTTGTAGCGGATCCAAATCTCTTTGATTTCTGCTGGATCGCGTTTTTCTCTGCTGCCTTCCGTGGCGCGTTGAATCGGTGCCTTGAGTCGTGCCATATGTCTGCTCCTTGACCGGCGTGTGATCCTCATGCTGGCTCAATCGTCCGTGATTGAAACCAACCCGAGGGGTTAAACGGCAGCTGCCTCTTCCTCATGCAGCCGACCGGGTTGATGCGGGTTCCTTGAATTCCGTCGCTTGAATCGCTTGCGAATCATCTACAATGATGTCCACATTCACGGAGCCGTCTTGACTTAAAGTCACCGGGTCAACCGGAATGGGATTCTCACGTTTGTACGTTTCAATATTTTCGTTGATCGTGTGCTGAGCCACGGCGCCAACAATCTTGCCGACGAAGTAACACACAGCGAATGCAATCGCAGATCGCCAGAGAACGGTGTAAGCGGAGTTACCCGCCGCCCATCCGACGATGAGACTGGCAGTGAAGCCAACCAGCGCAAAACAAGTTGCAATGACATTCGCGGAAATGGCTGAGCACTCCTTTGCTCGGTGGCCAACGATGCGTTCCGTCGCGTAACGAAAAGAATCTTAAACGACTGGGCCGACTCTCCGCAAGGGGGATCGACCAATTATCTTCAAAAAATGTCTGAATATACGCTTGAATGACACAAACCCGGTCTTCACCTCAATGTGTGAAGCCCTCGGCAGTGCAATTGCGCGATGCGAAATCGGCGCGATGATCAGAAGTGATCGCGCAGCGTAATGCGTGACTTGCAATCATGCGATCACATTTTCAGATGACGGCTAGTTGATCTCTTTCACTTCATTCCATGCCAAAAAGACGACGAAGGAATCCACCGCGCTTGATCGTTTGCACGCGATCTTCGAGCCTTCGCGCCACCTGTTGCACGCACAGCGAAGCATCGCAGCGCGGACTATCAATAATAAACGGTTGACGCTTTCGCACTGCCCTGCAAACACTCTGATCGTGCAGCACATAACCCGCATACCAAAGATGCAGATTCAGAAAGCGACGGCAGACACCATCAAGTCTTTCAAACACCGCCATCGCTTCAGCCTTGCTGCGCGCCATGTTGACGATCAGCCGAAAGTCGTGTTCATCACTCTGGCGATGCACACTCTTGATCACCGCGTAAGCATCGGCAATCGCAGTGGGCTCGGGCGTGGTCACTACGAGCTGCTGATCAGCGCCGCAGGCGAAGGTGAGCACGTTGGGACTCACACCTGCGCCGGTATCGATGATGATGATGTCCGTGTCATCTTCGAGATGTTTGAGATCGCGCACCAAACGTGCGCGCTCGTACTCTTCGAGCGCTGCAACTTGTGCAAGGCCTGATGCACCGGGCACGATGCGAAAGCCGCCAGGCGCATCGACGATTGCCTCGGCCAGTGTGCGACGACCGGCAATCACATGCGACAGATTGCACGCGGGTGCCGAGAGATTGCAAAGCAGGTCTGCGTTGGCAGTGCCCAGGTCGGCATCGAGCAAAACCACGCGCTTTCCCATGCGGGAAAGTGCAATGGACAGGTTCACCGCCATGTTGCTTTTGCCGACGCCGCCCTTGCCGCTGGTCACGGCAAGAATGCGGGCACGGCGAGGCGGCGCATCATCTGCGACATCGTCGAAGACAATTGCTTCATCTTCCCGCGCCGCAGCGACCATCAGTTCGCGCAGCGCTTCCGCTTGGTCAGCCATCACACTCATAAACCCTCCCCCAGCACAAGCGAAGCCAGTCGATCCGATCGCCCCACTTCGATCTGATGCGGCACCTCTTGTCCTGTCGTGAGGTAACTCAGTCTTTTGTTCACTTTGCGAGCCACGTTAAAAAGCACACCGAAAGTCACCGCTTCATCAAGCTTCGTGAAGATGATTCGATCAACGCGAATCTGACTGAAGCGATCGATGACATCAAAAATCGCTGCCTGTGCGCAGGTCGATGAAAGCACCAGATGCACCTCATGCGGGTCGGCAGCGATGATGTAGTCGTTGAGTTGTTCCAGCTTGGGATCATCACGCTGACTGCGGCCGGCGGTGTCGATGAGAATCACATCGCAGTTGGCGCACTTGGTCAGCGCATCGCCCATGTCGGCAGGATTGCTGATCACATGCAGCGGAACGCCGATGATGTTGGCATAAGTGCGAAGCTGATCGACCGCGGCGATGCGGTAAGTATCGATGGTGATCAGGCCGACTTTCTTTTTCTCGCGCAGCTTGAAGTTGGCGGCAAGTTTGGCGATGGTCGTCGTCTTGCCGACGCCGGTGGGCCCGATGAGCGCGATGGTGAGCGGCCTTCCATCTTTAGCACGCGGCTGATTGGCGGGCGTCTCGTCAATGGGAATGAGCTTGGAAATAGCCTGCAAAACAGCCTTTTTTATCTTCTCATCGTTCTCCATGTCGTCAGCGCCAAGCGAAGAGCGAACCTGCTGCACAACTTCCTCAGCTAGTTCATCAGTGACTTCCTGCTGAAGCAGCGAGACATACTGATCGTAAAGTTTGTTGGGCATGTCAGGCGTGGAGGGAGCGCTCTTGCCGCGACCTTTGGTGGCGGATTGTTCGCGCTGCTGCCTGGCCATTTTGGCGACCATTCGCTTGACCACGCGCATCTCGTCAGCGAGTTCGATGCTCGCGCTTTCACGAGGTCGTGATGAAGAGCGACGCGAAGGCGCTGCTGTTGCCGATGAACTCCGCGCGATCGCAGCGGGATCCATCATCTGTGCCGGCGGCGTCATGACTGCCGTCGCACCTGATGTGGAACTTTCACGCGATGCGCCGCCATACTGCACCGACTGCCCACGCTGCGGCGCGGCAACACCGGCGCTCTGCTTCATCTCCGCTTGAGCTGCGAGATAGGTTCGGCGGATCAGATCGCCCGCAAGCATCGGCTGCGCATCGGTCTGGCGCTCACGCCGGGCAGGAGGTGAGATAGCACTGACATTTCGCGATGCGTTACTGGCAGCGCGCTGGCGCTGTTGACTCTGTGAGCGCCCGATTTCCGAGCCGCGTGCTGCGGTGACTTCGACGAGGGTCTTGGCACCAAAGCCCAGGAAGCCGCCGCGTTTGAATGCACGCGTGTGCAGGATCACCGCGTCCGTACCCAGCGCGTGCTTCACCTGAGCAAGCACAGCAGGCATCGACTCGGCTGTAAAAGTTCGTAGATTCAACGCCGCACCCCCCTTCGCAGTGTGTCAGCAGAATCATGCTGTTTTTCGCATGAATTGCGCCCTGTTTCGAGCGCTCGCCCCGTTAAATAGAAATGTCCTTCGGCTTCACAATTCATGTTGCACTTCCATGTGCCAGGGAAAAAAGCCAGCATCCTGCCAGCCCGATTATCTGATTCTGTTTCCGCTACAGCTTCGCCAATCACCTCATCACGCCACTGCTCCTTGCATGGTTGCATGAGGTTCTAATGTCGCCAGTCCGACTGATTCCACATCCACGCCCTTGCTCACTTCGTTGTAGCCCATCACTGCTGCGTTGGGCAAGTGAGGCTCCAGCAATCTTCGCACCTGACCACGCACCTGAGGCGAAGCCAGAACCACCGGCTGATGCCCCTGCTGAATCAGGTTCTGCAATTCCCGAATCAGCGCTGTCGTGATCCGGTTGGCCACGGCAGGAGGCATGGACATCGTCGTGCCTTCGCTGCCGCGATCGATGTACGAGCCGATCTGATCTTCCATGGCTGGATCAAGACTGACGCAGTAAAGCCGAGGCGTCTGTCGCACGTTGTCGAAGTCCGTGCCATCGCGCGGAGCGACCATTTCAACGTACTGATTACAGATCGTCCTTCTGAGGCCATTTCGTACATATTCTGTGAGAACTTCCATATCACGAGTGCGCCCGATCCAATCGCCCAGCGTTTCGATGATCGTTTCCATGTCGCGAATGGGCACGCGCTCACGCAGAAGATTCTGAAGTACTTTCTGCAGTTCACCCGGTTTTACCAGTGGTTTTTCGCCGCCGAGCACTTCTTCGACGAGCTTGGGCGACTTGGATTTCACCTGCGTGATCAGGTTCGCCGTCTCATCGCGCGTTAGAAGTTCATGCGCATGATTCTTGACCATCTCGGTGATGTGCGTGGCCAGAACGCTGGTTGCATCGACGACGGTGTAGTTGAGCGATTCAGCGCGTTCCTTTTGGCCGGCCTCGATCCAGACCGCTTCAAGACCGAACGCAGGTTCGCGGGTACGAACACCAGGCAGCGAGCCGCCGCCGTTGACCAGGCCGCTGTCCATCGCCATGAACTGATTGGGATAGACCTGTCCGCTGGCGACGGAGTTGCCGCGAATCTTGATGTTGTAATCGTTAGGCTGAAGCTGCATGTTGTCGCGAATGCGAACGGGTGGCATGACAAGGCCCAGTTCACCTGCAAGCTGACGACGAATCATGGTGATGCGATCGAGCAGGTTGCCGCCTTGCGATGCATCGACGAGGCGCACCAGCGCGTAGCCGACTTCGAGTTCGAGGGTATCGACGGTGAGCATCTGTTCGACAGGCGGCGGCCCTGGTTCGGCCTTTTTCGCAGCCGTTTTCGCTTCACCAGCCACCTTGGTCGCTTCTTCTCTGCGCGAGTTGTACGCAATGAATCCCACGATGCCCGCCAGCGCGAGCAGCGGCATCGCAGGCAATCCTGTGAACGCCATTGCCGCCAGAAATGCAGAAGCGGTCGCGAGCGCTCGCCATTTGTTGGTGAGCTGCGCGGTGAGTTCCGTGCCCAGATCCTGACGGCTGCTGGAGCGCGTGACGATGAGACCTGCGCCGATGGAGATGACGAAGGCGGGAAGCTGCGAGGTCAGACCGTCGCCGATGGTGAGACGAGTGAAGACGGCGAGCGAATCGACCATCGTCCAGCCGTTGATGAACACACCGACGGCGAAGCCGCCCACGATATTGATGAGCGTGATGATGATGCCTGCGATGGCGTCGCCGCGCACGAACTTGGCGGAGCCGTCCATGGCACCGTAGAAGTCAGCTTCCTGCGAGACGCGTTCACGGCGACGGCGGGCCTCCTGCTCGTTGATGGTGCCTGCGTTGAGGTCAGCATCGATCGCCATCTGCTTGCCGGGCATCGCGTCCAAGGTGAAACGCGCAGCCACTTCGGAGATGCGCGTAGCACCTTTGGTGATGACCACGAACTGAACAATGATGAGGATGATGAAAAGAATCGCACCGACGATCAGCGAGCCACCCGTGACAAAGGATGCGAACGATTCGATGACCTTGCCCGCTGCATCAGCGGCCTGCGCAGGATCGCGATCAGTCACGGAGAGAATGAGCCTTGTACTGGCGATATTGAGTACGAGGCGCGCGAGTGTGGTGCCAAGCAGGAGCGAAGGAAACACCGAGAAATCAAGTGGCGTTTCGATAAAAACAACCGTGAGCAAAATGACAGCAGCCAGCGCGATGTTCGCCGCGATGAGCAGATCCATCACCACCGGCGACATGGGCACGACGATGACCGCAAGCATGCCCACGAAAGCCACGGGGACAAAGAACGGCTGATAGACGCGGATGCGCTCAATCCATGTGGGGACGACGAGTTTTGG
>CAZYQL010000001.1:53643-59965 GCA_964650055.1 uncultured Phycisphaeraceae bacterium
TACGCTGACTTCCTTCCGCCGATGCGGTACACGTAAGCGAGAATCTCAGCGACGGTGTTGTAAAACTCGGGAGGCACTTCCTGGCCCGGCTCGACGTTCGCATAGAGAGCGCGGGCCAGTTCTTTTCGTTCGATGATCGGTACGCCGTTGGCTGCTGCGAGTTGACGAATGTGCATCGCCAGAAAATCGGCGCCTTTGGCGACGACCTTGGGGGCGCGCATCGTTTTGGGGTCATACTTGAGTGCCACCGCAAAGTGCGTCGGGTTGGTCACGATCACATCGGCAGTAGGCACAGCCTGGCCGATGCGCTGCATCGCAAGCTGACGAGCCACGCGCGATCGACGTTGCTTGACGAGCGGATCGCCTTCCATGCGTTTCATTTCTTCCTTGACCTCCTGCTTGGTCATGCGCAGGTCCTTGTCGTGCTGCCAGCGCTGGAAGGCGTAATCGAATACCGCCAGTGCAACCAGGAGCAGTGCAAGCTTGAGCGCCAAGGCGTAAACCAATTCGCAAGACGCGGCAAAGAGCGGGCCGACATCAAGCTCCGTCAGCAGCATAATCTGCGGCAGATCGTCGTAAATCACCCAACCTGCAACGGCAGCAATCAGTGCCACCTTCGCCAGACTCATGACAAGCCGTACCCCTGCGCGAGCATCGAAAAGTTTCTTGAAACCTGATAGCGGTGACATCCTCGAAAACTGCGGCATCAGCGGCTTGCCCGTAAGAATGAACCCCACCTGACTGATCGCAGCCAGCAGCGTGACACCTGCAATGGAAAGCAGCAGCGGCGCGGAGCCCGCCACTCCAATGCGAAGGGCGTAAGCGAACATACCGTTGAGATCATCAGGCCGCGTGGGGTTGTGACCGAACTGCGAGCTGAGCATATTTTCGACGGCGAGCTTCATGCTGGTGAGCATGTGCATGCCGAAGATGTTGAGCAGAATGACGGTGGCCAAAAGCGTCATCGAAGCGGTCAGGTCCTGACTGCGCGCAATGTTGCCTTCCTCGCGCGCTTCCTGCTTTCGCCGTGCGGTGGGTGCTTCGGTTTTTTCTGAGTCGTTGTCAGCCATGAGGGTCAGAGGTCAGAGGTCAGAAGTCAGAGGTCAGGAAGCAGAGAATGAGTTGGTTTTCACATTCCGAAATAGATGCTTAGTTGTCTTAAGGCGAAGTGAACTTCGTCGGCGTAGGCAGACGCAATCGCACCTGTGGAGACAACGAGCAGACCGCCGCCGATGAGGATGCGAAGCGGGAAGCCGATGCTCAGAATGTTGAGCTGCGGCACGGTGCGAGCGATGAAACCCATCGCCACCGTCTCAAGAAAAACCAGACAAAGCAGTGGAGCTGCAACGCGCAGTCCCAGATGAAACATCGAGGAGAGCAGTGCGACGATCATGTCGAGCATGCGAGAATCTGCGGTGAAGCCGCCAAGGGGGACATCGTTGAAACTGCCGACGAGTGTGGTGATGAGAATGCGGTGCCCGCCGAGGATAATGAAGATCATCATGGCGACGATGAAGAAAAACTCGCTGATGATGCCGCCTTGTTCATCGAGTTCGGGATTGAAGAGGCCACCCAGGCTCATGCCCAGTTGCTGATCAGCGATGTTGCCAGCCACCTGAAGACCCATGATGGGGAGCGTCGCGCCGTAGCCGATGATGATGCCGATCATCAGTTCCATGCCTACCGCGCCGACCAGCGACCAGAGTGAAAGACCATGGGAAACGACAGGTTCGATGAGGCCCCAAGATGGCCGACCGGGACTGAGCAGCATCGGATAAACACAGATGGAGAGTGCGAGGGCGAGCATGATGCGGATGCGAGTGGGGATGGTGGCGGAGCCGAACATGGGCGCAATGATGAAGATGCCGGTGAAGCGAAAGAGCACCAGCAGCCACGCGGGCAGATGACTCAGGATGGGATCGAAGTTAGACATCAATCAGAAAGACAAAGTTCAAAGTACAAAGTTCAAAGTTCAAGGTTCAAAGTTCAAGGTTCAAGGGATGTCCCGAGTTTTAGGCTCACAACCTTGAACTCTGAACTTTGAACACTTCCGCTTACTGCGTTCCTCCGAACATGCGCTGGGCGAAATCCATGATGAGCGTGGCGATCCAGGGTGTGACCAGAATCGAGACGATGCCCATCACCACGATCTTGGGCACGAAGCTGAGCGTCTGATCCTGAATCTGCGTGACAGCCTGCAAGATGCTGATGAACAGACCGATGAGCAGCCCTGCCGCCAAAATGGGCGAACTGAGCAGCAGCATCACAGTGAGTGATTCGCGGACAGTTTCAACGGCTTGGTCGATGGTCATGATGAACTCGTTCTGTTCGAGTGATGAAAATAAAATTGCGCATTAGTCTTGTGCATAAGCGCAGTGGTACCGCTTCTAATTTGCACACAGCTACGTCACACCGGCGATGGCGAAACTGTTGAGCAGGTTGCCCACCACCAGCCGCCAACCATCAACAAGCACAAAGAGCAACAGCTTGAACGGCAGACTGATCAGCACCGGCGGCAGCATCATCATGCCCATACTGATGAGCACGCTGGAGATCACCATGTCGATGATGAGAAACGGCAAATACAGCCGAAACCCCATGAGAAACGCGACTTTTAGCTCGCTGAGAATGAACGCAGGCACCAGCGTCAGCATGTCCACATCGCCCTCAGTGAGCTTGTCGGGCTGACTGGTGTCGATGCCTCGGTAGTTGAGAATCATGTAGATGTCTTCCCAGTTTCCCGCGTGATCGATCTGGGCAAACATGAAATCACGAATCGGTTTCTTCGCGCGGGTCCACGCTTCGATCTGATCAATCTGATTTTCATTGAGCGGCGTGATCGCTTCTTTGTTGATGCGTTCAAAGGTCGGAGCCATGACGAGCAGCGTCATGAAAACGGAGAGGCCGATGATGACCTGACTGGGCGGAAGGTTTTGCGTACCGATGGCCTGGCGTAGGAGCGTGAGCACGACGACGATGCGCGTGAAACTGGTGCACAGGATCAAGATGGCTGGCGCGACAGTGAGAACGGTCAGCAGCAGCAGGATTGAGAGCGCGCCGCTGAGGCCGCCTTTGGGTGCATCATCTGATTCTGGTGGACGCGTCGGCGCGCTGCCATCACCTCGGCCAAGCAGATCAGGCAGGGCTTTGCTGGCGTTGTCGAGGAGTGTGATCGGGTTGACGCCGCCTGGGGGAGTGCCAGTGGATTGTTGGGCGAAAGCGTGCGGGCTTGTCAGAAGCATCGCAGAGAACAAGGCAATGAGGAGTGCGATTTGTTTCATCATCGCGTACCTCCCCTGCCGGTGAGATTGCGAAGTTTTCCAAGCAGGCCGCTCACATTGTCGCGGGCCCGGTCGATTTGAAATTCGCCTTCATCGGTACCCGCCTCGGCTGCGGAAGGTTCGGGCTCATAGCTTGCGCCCATGCTCGAAAGCATCTGGCGAAAGCCGGCGGTTGCGCTGGTGGATTTGGCGCTGGAGATTGTCGTGAGAATGTCAGCCACTTCATCGGGGGCATCAATCTGGCTGAGCGTTCTCATACCCGATGGACAATCACTGACGACAAGAATGCGGCCGCCTACACGCAAGAGCAGCACATGATTGCGCGGCGCCACTGCCACGCGGGTGAGCACCTGCACGGCTGAGCTGCTGCTGACCGCCGCACTGGTGCCCAGCATCTTGCGCATGCCAGCGCGAAGGAGAAAGATCAGGCCGATGACCAGGCCCAGCGCCATGAGCACGGTCATCGCGGAGGAGGTGGTACTACTGCCTGCTGGCACTGGCTCTGCTTCGGGGGTCTGCCTTCTGGCTCCAAGCGGTCGCGCATCGGCAGGATCAGCGACGCGAAGCTGATTGGAAGTTGTCGCTTGTTTATCCGTGGCGACGTGCTGCGATTCGGAGAGCGGCGAGAGCGCAGCGGAGGATCGCCCTGCATCCTTTTGCTCACCTGAAGATTCTGCTTCCGCCATGCGCCGGGCCAGATCGCGCATGCGCTCATCCATTTCCTGCGGCGATGTTGCTGCTTTACCACCTTGCGGTAGTGCCGGCGAAGTGGGCACTGCAACGGGTTCATGAGGCGCGACAATTTCACCAGCGCGGGGACCAGCGGGAGCAAGCGGTCGATTGGCCTGAATTTCGCTGCGATCATCCGCCAGAGTGGCGGCAGCGATAATGAGAATGATCGCTGCGCATTGGCACAGCGTCAGCATCCAACGGAGCGACTGATTGTCGCGATCGCTTTGCATCGGCCTTCCTTGGCCTAAAGGTTCCCTCAGCATCCATGCCTTGGGCGGCGCACGCATTCCACGTGGACCTCAATTCAATACAACAAACACATTTCAATTCGCCGCGTTGGCAGCAGCCGCTTCTACAGCCTGCTCTTTCAGATCGTCCACGATCTCGCTGATGCGAATACAAAAATTATCGTTGAGTACGAGCACTTCGCCGCGCGCCACCAAGCGATGATTGACGTAAACATCAACAGGATCGCCCGCCAGTTTGTCCAGTTCGAGCACGCTGCCTTCGCTGAGGCGAAGCACATCTTCCACGAGCATATCAGTGCGGCCAAGCTCTACGGAAACATCAAGCTCCACATCGCCGAGCATGTCGAGCCCGCCGCGCGAAGAGCCGCCGGTGAGACCACCCAGATCCGGCAGCGAGAAGCCGCCTTGCGTTTCACTAGCGATCTGATCGACAGCCGCCTGAGCCTGTGCGAGGGCGCTATCCACATCGCTATCGATGGATTTTCCTGTGGGATTGCTTGTGGTCTTGGCCATAGTGTCGCCTCTTCTCTCCTATCGACCAGTGGCCTTCAAAAGCTGGAGATGTTTATCGGGCTGCGGGGGAATACATAAATATGCGAGCCAGCGCAGAGCGTCGCCCCCGGAATGCGCCTTTGCTCCGCGGCTAAACGGGGATGTGGTTAACGTCGTCCAATTAGAAATCGATGCGATACTCGGTGCAGCGCGTGATCAGCACACGCCGAACGACTGGCTCGCCATCGACATCGGTGCCCAGACGATTGTCCATTGCCGCTTTGATCTGGCGCGAGAGCGTCTGAAGTTCATCCTCGTGCATAAAACTCGGATCAGCACGGCGGAAGATCGTCAGAATGTCTGAGTGAATCTGCGCTGACATCGACTTGAGATCAGCTTTGACCTTGTCCTGATGCTTCTTGCGGATGACGACGTAAATTTCAGAGTCGTAGAGATAAACATCGCCTCGCCGGGAGTTGGCGAAGCGCTCTTCGATGACCAGTTCTTCTGCTTCCTTGTTGCCATCATCGACCAGGAGATTGGCACCGGCGCGATCGGCACTGACGGGAGCCGGGCCGCCCGCCATCGTGATGACGATGAAGACGGTGACGACTTCAAGCAGCAGCACGCCGCCGAGCATCAGCAGCGTTTTGAGCGGAAACTTTTTCTTCGTTCCCTCGGTTTTTGCGGCTTCGTTCTCGTTCTTTTCATCGGCCATGGCGTTTCCTCAGACTCATCGCAAATAAAGCTGCCAGCGATCAGCTATCAGCTATCAGCTTTGAGCCATTAGCCTTGAAGCTGATGGCTGATGGCTGATAGCTAATTCGGCAGCGGCTTAGTGAAATCATCGACCAGTTGGTCACTGATCTCGATCTCAACTCGCCGATTTAGTTCCAATGCGGGTACGTCGTACTCCCGCTTCTTCATTGGTTCCTTATCGGCATTTGCGATGAGCCGGATTCGCTCAGGTTCGACTCCTTGCTCATTTACCATGAAATCCATCACCGCCTGGGTACGGGCATAACTGAGCGTCCAAAGGTCCGTATAAATGGATTGACCACCTACCAGTTCGCTGGAAGCCGCGTGGCCATGCAATTCGATCTTGTTGTTGTAACCTCGCACGAGGGTGAGCACGGGTTTGAGTCTGTCTTTGGCGGCGGCAGTAAGTTCTGCTGACCCGGGTTCAAAGGTGACATTTCCCAGACCACGCCGAATGCCTGTGCGACTTTGCGTGACGCGAGGCTCTTTGCCGACGACACCGGGATCGATCGTCTCCACCACTTTCTTGTGTTTCTGCTGCTGGAGATACATCTTTTCGAGTTTGGCGATGAGGCTGAGCTTGTCGGTATCTTTGCCGGGCACTTTGCCGCCGCCGCCCGAGAGGCCGAAACTCTGCTTGACGATTTCCGCCTTGGCGCGCCAGACATCTTCGTTCTTGATTTCACTCAAGGCTGCCAGCAGAATAAAAAAGCACAGCAGCAGCGACATGAGGTCGCCGTAGGTAAGCACCCATTCCGGTGCGCCAGCAGGAGGACATTTGCACTTGCCCATGGGAGTCTCGGGGAAGCT
>CAZYQL010000001.1:60065-61221 GCA_964650055.1 uncultured Phycisphaeraceae bacterium
ACCTTGCGTACGCCAGGCGGGAGGAAGGTTTGCAGTTTCTGTTCGACGATGCGTGGGTTGTCGCCGCTTTGGATCGACATCACGCCTTTGATCACGATGGTTTTGTACATCTGCTCTTCGCTGGACCTACGCGCCAGGCGATCGCCAAGCGGGCCGACGACAACGTTGGCAATCAGCGCACCGTAGAGCGTGGTGAGCAGCGCGACCGCCATACCGGGGCCGATGGCTGATGGATCATCCATGTTCTTGAGCATGATGACGAGGCCGACGAGCGTACCGATCATGCCCATGGCAGGCGCGTATTTGCCGAAGTTGTCGAGCACCGCTTTGTAGGTGTCGTGGCGACCACCCATGTTGTCTAGTTCAGCGGTGAGAATCGCCTCAATCATTTCCGGATCGGTGCCATCGACCGCCATCTGGATGCCGCGCACAAGGAATGGGTCTTTGATTTCTTTGATGGCGTTTTCGAGACTGAGGATGCCATCGCGCCGGGCGATTTCGGCGAAGGAAACCAGATCGGTGATGAGCTTGTCGATGGGCATCTTCGTGACGAAGATCGCCTTCAAAATCGCCTTGGGCATCTTGGTGACGTAGCCCACTGGAAAGGAGAAGAAGATGATGGTGAACGAACCGCCGACCACCAGCACCACGCTGGGGAAATCGAAAAACGCACCCAGGTTGCCGCCCAGCAGAATCGACCAGACGACCAGCAACCAGGTTCCCAAAATGCCAAATAGTAAGCCCAGATCCATGGCTTTCCTCTGTCCCATCCAGGGACGTTTGAAGTCTCACTAAGCTTATCGGCCTGACGGCTTCGCCCGCATGAACAGGCTGTTTCACGTCGGAGGCAGCAGCTTGCGCAGTGCCTGTCCATATTCAATTGAAAGCCTCACGACCATGTCCATCGACTCCTTGACGATGAAGTGATCGCCATTGATCAGCTTGATCGTGGTGTCGGGATTCGATTCAACGGTGCGAATCAGCTCCGCGTTGACGACGAATTTCTGGCCGTTAAGTCTGGTGACCGTGATCATGGGGGAAGCTTTCAGCAGGTCAGCAGTCAGCTATCAGCAATCAGCAATCAGCAATCAGCAATCGGGGGTCGATGGTCGTCATGGATCAAGATGAATCAGTGATCGCGATGTCTTTCGGCTGA
>CAZYQL010000001.1:61321-63848 GCA_964650055.1 uncultured Phycisphaeraceae bacterium
GCTGACCGCTTCTCCGCTTATCGAATGACCGAAAGCAGTTCCTGAATCATCCGTTCGCTGGTGGTGAGCACGCGTGAGCTGGCGCTGAAGCCGGTGCTTGCGGTGATGAGGTTGATGAACTCCTGCGAGAGTTCGACGTTGGACAGTTCCAGCGCTCCGCCGATGATTCGACCTGATCCGCCATCGCCAGGGCTGACGATGGCAGCGGTACCGCTGTTGGGCGTGACGGAAAACAGGTTGCCGCCGCCTGCCTGAAGACCGGTGGGGTTGGCGAATTTCGCCAGTGCGATACGGCCTTGCGAACGGAGCAGACCGTTGGAGTAGATGCCGGTGATAGTGCCATCTTCGCCGATGCTGAAGCTTTCGAGCGTACCGATGGGCGAGCCATCCTGGCTTACCGAAGCAAGGTTGCTGGTGGTGTCGCTCAGTGCGGTAACGCCACTGTCACCATTGCCGAAGTTCAGCGTGATCTGCTGCGGCGTGAAGGCACCCGAGCCAGCACGATCAATCTGCACCGTCGTGTCAGATGCGGTCAGGAGTTGGCCGTTGAAATCAAACTCCAGCAATCCCGTGCTCAGAACGCGTGAAAGATCCGAATCATCTTCGCTCTGAACATAAAAGCGCCAGTCGGTGCCGCCGTTGTCTTTTTCTTCGAGCACCATGGTGATGTCGAGTTGAATTTCATTGCCCAGACTATCGAAGGCGAAGAAGGTGGTGCGTACCGATTCGCCCGTCGCCTCCTGCGTATCGCTGAAGACGAAGGGTGCCGTAGGATTGGCCGAGCCCTGATTGACGATAATGTCTGCGGTATCAAGACCCAGTTGATGAGCGGTGCCCATGTTGCCTTTGACGACCAGTTCGCCCGTGCCGGACATGGTGATGCCGCCGGAGATACTGGTATCGATACCCAAAATCCGTTCCATGAAGGTCATGAAATCCTGCACTGTGGTGCCGGCAGCAGTGGCGGTGCCGGTCACCGCAGCGCCGACTTCGAAGGTCTTGGTAGGGAGCTTGGTGTCGCCGCGAGTGACGTTCTGCACGGTGAGAATGTCGCCGCTGACAAACATCGGATCGCCAGCGGCATTGAAGAGGCCTGTGAGCAGATCGGTGGCCAGTGCTGGAACAGTGCCCGCTGCATCGGAGAAGAACGGATTGGAGGTGGTGGTGGAACCTTGCGTCGCCACTTCGCCGCCGGCGTTGAGGTTGCCTGCGAAATTCACATTCTCCGTTGCATCCGCCATCGTGGAAGCGCCCAGCGGAATATTGATATTCGCAAGTGAACCTTGCACGACGTTGAAATCAGCGTCGATGCCAAAGCCTTGAACTCGGCCACCACCAGGATTCACCAGATTGAAATCGCGGTCAAGTTGAAAGTTACCAGCGCGTGTGTATCGCTGATTGCCGCCGAAATCGAGCACGAAAAAGCCGTTGCCTTCGATGGCCATTTCGGTGCTGACGCCTGTGCCTTGCACTGAGCCGTCACTGAAATTTTTGGTGACAGTACCAAAGGCCACACCTAGGCCTAGTTGCGTGGGATTGGTGCCGCCTGAGCCAGCAGTCGGGCCGGAAGAAGATCGCAGCATCTGCGAAATCTGCGTCTGAAAATCGGCGCGGCTGCTCTTGAAGCCGGTCGTGTTCACATTCGCAATGTTGTCGCCAGCCACCTGAATGGCCTGCGAATTGGTCACCATACCGCTGAGGCTGGTGTACATGGCAGTGGTCAAGCCCATGAGTAATCTCCGATCAGTTTGCGTGAACCGCGGTTGAGCCGATCAAGCTCTGCTGCTTCCGATGAACTTCAGTAATGCTGCGTTATCAATCTGATCCACTCGCCCTAGTGCGCTAAGCAGATCGTTGGGTTTTATTTCTTTGGCCTCTGCTGCTTGAGCCGTTGCGCCTGATTCACTGACATTTCGGGCTTCCAACAGGATGGCATCAAAGTCCTGCGACTCGATGGGCAGCTTGGGCGTACTGGATATTCCAGGCAGACCGCCGGGGCGGACTGCTGGTTCCAAGAGTCGCAATAAGTCCATGCCGCCAGCCATCAGTTGGCACTCACATCGCGAATGGCGGTGACGCGTGCTATGGGAAGCGCCTTGCCGCTGGAAAGTTCGAGGATGGCTTTGCCATTCTCAACACGCACACTCGTCACCACGCCGCTGACCTTGTCGTTCGCTGCATCCAGGCCTTCAATGTCCTTGCCGATCATGCCTGCCGCAGACGAAAGGCCATTCTGAAGCACGAGACTTTCAAGCTGCTTTTGCAGCGAGAGCTGACTTTCAATATTGCGAAGACTGCTGAGCTGCTCAAGCAGCGCACCAGAATCCTGTGGCTTAAACGGATCCTGATTGCTCATCTCCGAAAGCAGAATCTTCATAAACTGGCCCGAGTCAATCTCACCGAATCCTGATACAGAACTCTTCGCGCTGACGCCAGCCGTTGCTCCACCAATTGCACCTGCGGACATGATGATTTCCTTTTCGTAAGTGATGGCTCGCGACTGCGTGAGCGAGTTAGCCCTGCTGAT
>CAZYQL010000001.1:63948-72274 GCA_964650055.1 uncultured Phycisphaeraceae bacterium
CGAGTTAGCCCTGCTGATACCGAATCATTCAATTCGTCGATGCGCCTTGCAATACGGAATCAAACGTATCCCGATCCGATCTACGTGCCGATTGTTTGGATGATTCACGTTGTCCATCGCGAGCGTGATACTGGCCCGCGCTGCGACCATCGCGTCTCATGTCCTGCGATCGCTGATCAAAGTCGCTCGATGCGGATGGCTGCGTGACCTGCACTTCAATCTTGTCCACCGATAAGCCCTGGCGATCCAGTGCCTGACGCAACTGTCCCATCTGGTCCATGAGCAAGTTGCGTACCGATTCACTTTGGGCTGTGAACTTCGCGCTGACGACGCCGTCGCGAACCGCCATATCGATGCGCACCAGGCCCAGATCCGGAGGCGTGAGCCGCAACGTGACCGAACCGCCGCGCTGATTGATCGCAGAACTCAGGCCACGCGTGAGCCGACCCATGTTGACCTCATCGCGCACCGCTGCGTCATCGCCTTGCGGAAGTTGCGCGAACTGCGCAGAAAGCGACTCCCCCGCTGCTGCGGAACCTGGTTGCGGCGACGATGTCGAGATCGCGGACAAGGACGAAGCTTCAGTAGAACTCAGTGCCGACTTGGGCATTGGCTTTTCCAATGCAATCCCACCGGCTGGCGAACTCTCGTACTCAGCGCGCCCCGTCAGCGCCGATTCTGCGGAAGAATCCTGTTTGCCAGCGCCCTGCACGGCAACGATGGCTGCACCATCTGCGTCAGCTTCATTCGCTGGGGCGTCACTGTTTTCTGCGCCTTGAATCTGAGCCGCGACCTGCTGCGCCGCCGTGAGCCCCTTCTCATTTTTCTTCGGTGCTACCAGCGGTGCTGCTGTCGCGGACTCGTTGGTTGCAACCTGAGCTACACCCGCTGCGCCATCTGCCGAGACATCCGTCGGCGACGCAATGGCGCTGGTCACCTGCTGCAACAATTCACTCGTAACTTGCTGAACAGCCGCGAGAACCTGCGCAGCTTCAGAGACATCTTCATCAGCGATGTCTTCTGCGACCTGCTCTATTTCAACTGCGACTTCGTCATCACCGGTAACAGGCTCGGCTTCACCCACAGGCGCGGCTGCATCACCAATGACATCGCCTTCGGAAACCGGCGCCGCATCCAATGCTTCAGGTGATCCTTCCTTCACGCCATCGATCAAATCGCCTGATTTTTCCGATGTTTTTGACGTCTCTTTCGTGCTGGTCTGCGAACGAGCAGCGCGATCGGCTTTCGTCTGCGTTGGCTTTTCAATCACGGGCGAATCAGCGGCACTATCGCGCTGACGCTGCGCCTTCTGGCGATTGAATAGCGTCTGGTCAAAAGTGATGGAATTGGATTTGGGCTGTCTGCTGTCCGCTGGCGTCTGCGACTGCTGAGTTCGCGGTGCAGCGGAAGGAGGAAGTGTAGGGAGCTTTGCAATCATGAATCATCGCCTATCGGTCCGGTCGCCTGCTCCGGTTCGGTGACGTTCACGCCGCGTTCCCGCAGCCGCTGCACCAGTTCCGTTGCCTGAGCGATTTCCGGCGTGGTTTTGAACTCCTTCAAAACCGCCGCCGCCTTTCGAAGCTGCATCGCGGCCAGGTACTCCAGAACCTGATCCGTCTTCTGCTGTGCCATCAGTTGCTGGAACATTTCCTTGGATTGCTTGGCTCTAAGCTGCTCGTACATCTTGACTGCTTGCTTGAAATCCTCGTCTTCATGTTTCTTCTTCGCCGCAGCAAGCGCATCCTCAAAAGCCTTGCGATCCGTATCCAGCTTGGCACGCTCTTCTGCCAGCAACCGACGTGCCATGTCGTTGGTGCGCTGCAAATCCTGAATATCCCGCTTCAATCGCTCCATGCGCTGGAGCGCAATTTCATCCTTCTCCTGGTCCTCAACGATCTGCTGCGCAAGTTGTGCCGGTCCATCGGCAACTCTCTCCAAGCGTGCCGCTTCACGCGCAGCTTCCGCCTCGCGATTTTTCTTGATGTCATCCTGTTCCTTGACCGCGGCTTCGTCAGCGACCTTCATCGAGAACATATCCACCACGCGCTCGAGGCGATCTTCATCAATTCGGCCATCGGCATAAAGCCACACGCCAAAGCCCGCCAAGGCCAGCACGTTGATCAGAAGCACCACGCTGATGACTGTCCAGAACGATCTCATGTTGATCTCAACTATTCATTAGCTGTTGAATGAAGATAAATTACGGCCGGCTGGTCATCAGACGAAACGCAAACTGCCCGACGCCGATCTCATCGAGCATCGCCGCTTCACGCCGATCCTGTTCCGTTTTCCACTTGCGATACTGCTTTTCACGCAGTCGTTCGATCGCTTTTCGAGCTTGTGTGGCTTCGATCAGTTGCAGTCGATTCATCTCAGCCTGCTTTTCTACACTGGCGAGTTTGGTGACGATCGCCTGAGCGCGAGCCGTGGTCTGACCGCTGTACCTGGCAAACTGTGCGACAGCTGTCATATCGACAACGCCGACGAGCCCCTCGCGCAAATCGCGCTTGCTGTCGGTGATAGTCACCTGCATCTGCCGAAGCTGATCGAGCAGAATCATGCGCTGCCGAAGAGCCTTGGCGAGCTCGCGCTGCCGCTGGTCTTCCACCATGCGGCGCTGCTGGAGCACCATGTCGAGTTTGAAATGAAATTCAGCCATAACTAAACCTTCCTGCTTACTAGGTATCGGCCAATTCTTCTGAATCGGACCAGCTTCCAGCAAGCTCACTTCCTCTTGCAATTTTCATGCCTTGACTTCTTAGCCAGGCCCTGTTGGCGATCGCTGCGGCCGACCCGCGAGCTTTTTGCGAGCCTCGTTGAATGTGTTCACCAGTGCCAGAAGCAGCTTGCGAGAATGATCGAAATTCGCCTTGCCCTTCACTTCGCTGCGCCCTTGCCTAAGCAACTGATCGATTGCCCCTTTGCAGGCGATGGCCATATCGAACTCGGGATTACTGCCTGCGGGGTACGCGCCGATGTTGAGTAGGTCCTCAACCTGGGTGTAACTGTTGAGGAGTTTGATGAGCTCACGCTTGGCACTTTGATGCTCGGGTGTGGTCACCAGATCAGCAACACGACTGACGGAAGCGAGCACATCGATGGCGGGATAATGCCCACGCCGTTGCAGGTCGTGACTCAGTTGAATGTGGCCGTCGAGGATGCCGCGTGTGGCATCGCTGATGGGATCGGTCAGTTCATCGCCTTCAACGAGCACAGAGAAAAAGCCGGTGATCGAACCGCGCGAGGTGCGCCCGCAGCGCTCAAGAACTACGGGCAAAAGTGAGAAAACACTGGGCGGAAAACCGCGCGTCGCTGGCGGTTCACCGGCAGCAAGTCCCACCTGACGCTGGGCCTGACACAGACGCGTCACCGAATCCATCAGCAGCAAAACATTCAATCCCTGATCGCGGAAATATTCCGCAATCGATGTCGCCACAAGAGCAGCGCGAATGCGCAGCAGCGCAGGTTCATCACTGGTGGCGCAAACGACGACGCTGCGCTTCATGCCTTCTTCGCCCAGCGAGTGATCGATGAAATCGCGAACCTCACGGCCGCGCTCGCCGATCATGCCGATCACAGTGACATCGGCAGCGGTGTGCCGCGCCATCGTGGCCAGCAGCGTGCTCTTGCCGAGTCCTGGCGATGCGAATATGCCAAGGCGCTGACCTTGGCCGACACTCAGTAGCGCATCAATGGCGCGCACGCCGGTGGCCAGCGGCTGATCAATGGGCGGACGATCCATCGCATCGACAGGCGCGGGACTGAGCGGGCGCGGCACGGTATCGACGAGCGGCCCTTTGCCATCCATCGGCCGGCACATCGCATCCACCACGCGGCCGAGCATCGAATCACCCGCACGAACAAACTGCTGAAAATGGCCTGCTTTCACGCGATCGCCTCGCCGCACCCCCGCCATCGGGCCCAGCGGCATGACGATGGTGTGATCGCGATCGAAGCCGATGACTTCACCATCGAGCATGGTTCGCCTTGCGCCGCTGCCCGTCTCAATGCGAACAGAAGCGCCGACAGGCGCGGGCAGATCGGAAACGCGCACAGCCAAGCCGCGCGCTTCCAGTACGGTGCCTGCAAGTTCGACGGTTGAAGCCGAGGCAAGGAGTTCGAGTTGTTCAGCAAAGAGCGAGCTCATGGCGCAGCATCAGTCTCATCAGGTGTAGATGGCGAAGCTGAAACATCTTCGGCAACGGCGGAATCATTCAATGGCTCAATGACTTGGCCGGCGGTCGTGTGCGTTTCGTCGGCAGGAATCATCAAGTCAACAAGCCTTGCCAGTTGCTTCTCGATGGTCGCATCGACTCGGCCCTGGCCATAGGAAATCAAACACCCGCCGCGCGAGATGGCATCGCTATCGACAAGATGCACATGCTGAAGATGAGGCATCCCGGAGAGAAGCTGCGGCATCGCCTCCTCTAGCGCCGGCCTATCGGCGGGATGAATCTGCACGCTCACATCGGTTGGCCGCATCACATAGGCGAGCGACTCGGCGAGCTGATCGACGATGACCATCGGATCCACTTGAATCACACGCTGCACCACTTTCTCCGCAAAAAGCAGGCTCATCTGCAAAATGACCTGCCTGGCCTGGCGATCCATTTCAACGCGCTGCTCATCCCACGCCTGTGCCGCTCCGAGCCAACCTTGTTGCAACTTTTGAAACTGCGCCTGTGATTTAGCGAGCGCTTCAGCGTGCCCTGCTTTGCGACCGGCATCCAAACCTTGAGCCATGCCTTGTTCGTGCCCGCGCGCTTTGGCATCAGCCTCGGAAGTGCGAATGATTTCCTTTGCCTGAACCTGTGCATCGTCGATCAGCGCCTGAGCCTTCGCTTTGGCCGCACCCATCAATTGATCTGCCTGACGGCGCAAATCGCTCATGTCCAGAACGATCGCGTCCTTCACGAAGCTGCCAGCGAGATGGTTCTTGATGACGGGCATGAGGAAAAAAACAGGAAAACGGGAAAGCGAAAAAGCGGAAAATCAGAGAAAAGATGCGGAGGTGTTTCCGGGGGTTACATGTTGTTGAGTTTGTTGGTCGTCGTCATCAGGCTGCCTTCGTTCGCCAAGGCGAACGGCTAAATAGGTGGGTGATACTTTTATGCCTTTTTATTTTTCGCTTTCCCGCTTTCTCGCTTTTCCTCAAACCACCATCTCACCGGCGCCGCCGCGGCCGCTGATGATGATTTCGCCGGCATCTTCGAGTCGCCTGACGACATCGACGATGCGCTGCTGTGCGGACTCGACATCGGACACGCGCACCGGGCCCATGTATTCCATGTCTTCCTTGATCATGGCAGCGGCGCGGGCGGACATGTTGGAGAAAATCTTTTCGCGCAGGACTTCGCTCGCCGTCTTGAGCGCGAGCGCGAGTTCATCGTTCTCCACTTCCTTGAGCACCGCCTGAATGCCCTTGTCATCGACGAGCTTGATGTCTTCGAAGACGAACATCAGCCGGCGAATCTGTTCAACGAGTTCCGGAGCCTCGGCCTCCAGGCCTTCCATGATGCCTTTTTCCGTCGAGCGATCGACGAGGTTGAGCACTTCAGCGACGGTATCGACACCGCCGATTTTCTCGAACGATTGCGTGAGCAGATTAGAAAGGCGAGCCTCCAGGCCGCGCTCGACTTCCGAGATGACTTCGGGGTTGGTCTGCTCCATGTTGGCCACGCGCTTGACCACTTCGATCTGCTTGGGGCCGGGCAAGCCGGCGAGAATTTCGCTCGCTTTATGAAACGGCAGATGGCTGACGATCAGCGCGATGGTCTGCGGATGTTCATCCTGAATAAAGGTCAGAAGGTTTTCCGTCTCGGCCTTCTGAAGGAACGCGAAGGGCGTCTTGCGCACCTGCTGGCTGATCTGCTGAATGATGCGATCAGCGTCCTTGGCGTCGAGGCTTTTTGCAAGCAACGCACGTGCGTATTCCAGCCCGCCTTCATTGACCCACGCCTGCGCCGCTGCCTGTTCATAGAACTCGCTAAGAATGCGATTGCGAAGTTTCACCGGCACCTCGCCTAGTCCCGCCAGTTCGCGCGTCACATCTTCGACGACCTTCGTGTCGAGCGTGCGCAGAATCGAAGCGGCTGATGCCTGGTCGATCGAAAGCAGCAACACAGCCGCCTTGGTCAGGCCTTTGAGTTCCGAATTGGGATCAAGCTTGGATTGACGTGCCATAGGTCCTCACACTCTTCACATTTCCTCAGCGCGAACCCATCGCTTAAGCAGCATGCCCGCTTCCTGCGGATAGCTCTGAATCAGTTCTTCGATCTGCTGCGACACCTTGCGAACTTGAACTTCATCTTCATCCAGTTCCACGCCAGCCATCGCGGTTTCGTGTTCCATTACTTCGCCAAGTAATTCCTCATCCGCTTGAATCGGCGTGGGCACACCGGCCAATTCTTCTGCGGTGGGAATCGGAGTCAGTCGCGTGGCTTTGCGAACCATGTGGAACATCATGCCCATGGCAAACAGCCCCAGCGCGGCAAGCATCGCGGGCTGAAACCATTGGCCGTTCACGAAATTCATCATGCCGCCCGAGCCGCCGGTGGAATCGCTCATCGCCAGAAGCGCACCGACATCGAGGATCATGTGAGCCGTGACGGTGCCCGGGCCAATCTCCGTTTTGATCAGCGGCTCGATCTGTTTTTTGATCTCTGTCAGGTGAACATCGATGATCGGCTGGAGCGTGGCGTCATCAGGATCGGGCGTTTCAACTGGTTTGCCACGCTTGAAAAGACTCACAAAAAAACTGCGAGGCACGTTGACCGTGACATTCACATCCTGCGGCATCTGGCCGATTTTCTTGATCTTGGCGGAACTGGTCAGAGGCAACTCGCCGAAGGTGGTTTCGATTTCCTCGGTTTTGCTGCTGCTGCCATTCTTGCTGCTGCCAGCAACAACATCCGCACCGGTATTGGAGCGAGCGCCCGGCTCGCCGGAGTTGCGAAGGTCCGTGGTCTCGGTGGTCTTGGTGCGCTCGTTCTTGAGCGTTTCATTCTCGCGGTACTTATATTCGACGATGTCCTGTCGCTGCACCGTGTCGGTACGCACAGAGACGGCAACAATCACACCGGGGATATATCGAAGCAGATCGGAAATTTTCTGCGAGTAGCGCGACTCCATCTGCGTGATGTTGGCCATCACCTGATCGGAAGTCATCTCATCTGCATCAGCGACGCGATGAGCACGGCCATCAACCGCATCAATCACGACCACTTCCTGCGGCGACATTTCCGCAACCGCACCACCCACCAGACTGGCGATGGCATCGACCAGTTGCTTGTTCATTTTGGTGCCGCCCTGCATCACCACATTGACCGAAGCGCTGGGCTTGACATGCGTGCGACCGAAGCCGGATTGCTGAGGCATGGAGATGACGACATCGGCACCGCGCACGCCTCTCATCTTGGCGATGACCTGGCTTAGAAACTTCTGTTTGGCCTGCAGAAAAGCCATGGTTGTCTTGGCGCTGGGATCCCAAGGCGAACTCTTGAGAATGACATCATCAAAAGCACTGGCGGTGTCGCGAGCCATCAGGCCGGAGGATTCGAGAGCGACCAGGGCATCGACGCGCTGGTCAAAAGGCACGAGCATCTGGCCGTTTTCGATGACGACATTGATGCCGCGCTGTTTCAGATTGGCAGCGACTTCGTTCTGACGATCGCCAGCGAAGGAAGTGATGGGCACCATCTCCGGACTGCCCGCATATTGAACGACGAGAAAGCCCACCAGCAGCAGGATCACCACCAGCGAGCCAATGAGCAGCTTCGTGTTCGCAGGCATTTGCTGCGACTGCGCGTGAATCTGCGTCCAGTATCTTTTGAGAAATTCCATGAGTCGGCCTCCATGCCGAATCCGAGAGTCAGAGGTCAGAGGTCAGATGTCAGATGTCAGACATTCCCAACTGCTGTCATCCACTGCATCCATCGCGAACCGTCATCCATCAGGTTCGTTTATTCATCACGCGAACGATTACACTCTCATCTGCTTGATTTCTTCGTAGGCATCCACCAGTTTGTTTCGCACCTGTTGCAACATCTGGAACGCCATGTCGGCTTTCTGTTTGGCGATGAACACGTTGGCCACGTCATCGCGCTTGCCTGTCGTCAGATCTTCAATTGCGCCAGCAGCATCCTGCTGGAGTTTGTTCACCTGTTCGATGTTCTGCATGAGAACATCCTTGAAACTCGGGCCTTCTTGCGCACCGATAGCCGGGGCCTGCGGCGCGCGCGGCAGCGAGGCGGGTCCTCGCGCACTATTAATGAGTCCAAGTGGATCGGTCATATCAAAACTCCACACGATGCAGAGGTCAGAGGTC
>CAZYQL010000001.1:72374-86460 GCA_964650055.1 uncultured Phycisphaeraceae bacterium
GAGTCCAAGTGGATCGGTCATATCAAAACTCCACACGATGCAGAGGTCAGAGGTCGGCAATCAGCAATCAGCAATCAGCAATCAGCCAGCAATCTTGAATATCCTTTGTTGCGATTCGGTCTTCCGTCTGCCTCGGCTGATAGCTGAAAGCTGACGGCTGACGGCTTCCACTACGCCAGAATCCTCAGACTGCTTTGTATCATCGACTTAGTCGCCTCGATGGCGGTAATGTTCGCTTCGTAGGCGCGGGTGGCTTCGAGTCCGTTGACCATTTCCATAGCCGGGTCGATGTTCGGATAGTTCACGTACCCTTGCGAATCCGCAAATTTGTGGCCGGGCTCATAGACCTTTCGAAAGTCCGATGGGTCCTGGATGATCTCGCGAACGTGCACACCTTCCGCATTGCCGGTGGAAGGATCGCCGGTCTGGAACATGGCGATGCGACGGCGAAAGGGTGCGTAGTTGCCTTGCGCATCCATCGTCGTGAAACGGTTGGCCATGTTGGCCGAGACCACTTCCATACGCGTGCGCTGGGCGACGAGTGCAGAGGTTGAAATATCGAGTGCGCCAAACATGGTTGTGACTCCATCAGCGGGAAAGGCCCGCTATTGCAAATCCGGTTCATTCAGATCAGGTTCGTTCGCGAATCGCACTTTGCAGCAGGGAAAACTCGCTTCGAATGAGCTCGATGGTGGTGTTGTGGGCTGTCGTATTCTCAGCCAGCCGCTGCATGGTGCGTTCCAGGTCGAGGTTGTTTTCATCGTGACGCAGGATCGTGTCGGTCACGTGGCCGGCGCGAGCCGTGATGCCATCGGGACGAAAGTCGATCTGCGAAGTACTCGCCAAATCCAGCGGGCCGTTCATCGGATTGACCGACTCACGGCGGCGATCGATGGCCTCGGAAAGTGCCGCCTGAAACGAAGCCGGATCGAGGTCGTTGGCCTTGTAAAAAGGATTGGAGATATTGGCGATGTTGTTGGTCAGCACGCGATGGCGGGCAGCGGTGAACTGCACCATCCGCTCCAAGGCAGGCAAGGCTCCACTATCCAACATGCCCTTGATCATCACACGCTCCAATAGCCTCTCGGCTCAGAATCACCCGAAACATGGAGCAAGGCCGATGCCATCACTCCCATCAAAACACTCGATCTGCAAACTTCAATCCATCACCTGTGCGCTGGCCTCATTCATAATTTCGCCACGTTGGCACATCACTTGCTCTTGGCGCAAATGATGCGCGATTCTGCTGCGCATCATTTGCGCTTTAACTGCGTGGCACACGCCGGCATTCCTCGCCATCTCAAACCGTTTCCGCCACCAGCTTGAGCTCTTTCCATTTCTTGAGCTTGAGCCCCAACGTGCGAACACCGATGCCCAGCGCTTTGGCGGTGCGCACGCGATTGCCTTGAAACTGCTGAAGCGCCACGAGAATCTGCTCCCGCTCGGTTTCTTCCAAAGGCCGAGGGGGCGACAACGTCGTCACACCCGCAGCGCTGTAAGACGAAAGCGAAGGCGGCGGCGCCACCGCATAACTTGCACCGCTATGAAACGGCGGCGAACCGATCGAGCTGACCTGAGGCACACCAAAAGCAGAAGCAGACGCCGGCATCGGAGCAATACGCCCTATCGGCGCAACATCCTCCGGCATGGTCAACCACGGCGCAATGACATCATCCGTAATCACGCTGCCTCGCGCCAGCACACTGGCGCGCTCGCAGATATTTTCCAGTTCACGCACATTGCCTGGCCAGGGGTATTGCTGAAGCTGCCCGATCGCACCGTCATCAAGCTGGGCCGGCTCACGACCTTCACGCAGAGCAACGCGCGCCAGAAAATGCTCAGCCAGCAGCGGAATATCTTCAACGCGCCGTCGCAGCGGAGGCAACTCCAAAGGCAGTACATTGAGGCGGTAGTAGAGATCCTGACGAAAAGTACCTTGAGCAACGCACTGTCTCAGATCCCGATTGGTCGTGGCGATGACGCGCACATCCACTTCCATCGTGACGCTGGAGCCGACGCGCTCGAAAGATCGCTCCTGCAATACGCGAAGCAGTTTTGCCTGCAAAACAGGGCTAATTTCGCTGATTTCATCGAGCAGGATCGTGCCGCCGTTCGCTAGCTCGAATCGCCCTTTTCGCAGCGCATCAGCGCCGGTGAAGGCGCCCTTTTCATGACCGAAGAGTTCGCTTTCAAGGAGGCTGCTCGACAGCGCTGCACAGTTGACACAGAGCATCACGCGATCGCGGCGAGGACTGTGCGCGTGAATCGTTCGCGCGACTACTTCCTTACCGGTGCCTGATTCGCCGTTGATGAGTACGGTGGCGTGACCGCTGCGAGCGATCTGCTGAATCTGCTGCGCGAGCTGCCGCATGAGCGGCGAACGGCCGACGAGCGTCGGGCTTTGAATCTCCGGCTCGGCATTATTCTTGAGCGCTTCGTTTTCCTGCACCAGCCGGTGATGCTCCACCGCTCTGCGAATCGTCAGCACCAACTGATCACCTTCAAACGGCTTCTGAATGAAGTCGAATGCACCATTTTTCATGGCCTGCACGGCATCGTTGACGGAGCCATAAGCGGTCATGAGCACAACAGGAATCTGATCATCAAGCTGGCCGATGCGCTTGAGCAGTTCCAATCCATCCATCTCAGGCATCATCAGATCGGTGATGACGGCAGCAGGATGATGCTTGGCAATGTGCGCGAGCGCCGCATTGCCATCGCTGGCCGCGATGACCTGATAGCCAGCGCGCTGAAGCGTCGAGCTGACGCTGTCGCGCATCATCTGTTTGTCATCGACCACCAGCACTTTGGTACTCATACGAAACTCCCAAAAACAAACGGCCATCCCCAAATACAGCGACAAACTTTCCACTCACGCATGCGAATCACCGGCAGGCAACCGCAACTCAAACACCGCCCCGCCATCGTTAAACGCCGAGATATTTCCGCCGTGCGCATCGATGATGCGATGCACAATCGCCAGCCCCAAGCCAGTGCCCGTTGAACGCGTGGTGAAGAACGGATTGAAAATACGATCCACATCCAGCTCCGCAATGCCCGGTCCGCTGTCGCGAACGACAACGACGCGCTGCGACTGATCGCAGCGAATATCGAGTGTCAGAGTGCGAGGCTCATCAGAAGCAACAGTCTCCATCGCATCCACGGCGTTACGAATCAGATTGACCATCGCCTGCACGATCATGGTGCCATCCACGCGAAGCAGCCGGTCGCTGGCACTGCGATCGCGATCCAAGCGGCGCACCTGCACAGCAGCATTGCCGATGGCGGGTTGATGGGCATCGAGGGCACGGTCGAACAACAGTGAGACATCCAGCGAGGCGATATTCGGCTTGATTTCCCGAGAAAAATTGAGCACATCGCAGACGATGCCGTTGAGGCCGCTTACCGCCGTGGCGATCTTTTCAGCGGTATCAAGCTGCGGCCCGACATCAACGCTGACATCGGAGCGCTCAAAGATGATGGCGAGATCTTCGACAAGCATGCCCGCATAAAGCTGAATAGCAGCGAGAGGATTGCGAATCTCGTGAGCGATGCCTGCAGCCATTTCGCCCAGGGCTGTGAGTCGTTTGGAGCGCTGAAGCTGGGCGTTGGCGCCGGAGAGTTCACGTTGAAGGCGGGCGACTTCATCGTGCAGAGCCTCGTGACTTCGCTGGAGCTTGTCGGTGACTTCGGTGTAGGAACGAATGATCTGCGCCAGATCATCGAGGCGCGCCGGTGCGATTTTCGATACCTCAGGCTCAGCGGTGGCCGTGGGATCGCTGTGCGAAGCGTCTTCGTCACTGGCCAGTCGCAGCCGCGAGGGTGATTCAGATTTAGCGATCGTCGCTGCCATTATCCCTTTCGGTCGGTGAATCGGCTGAGTGTGGGCGCTGCCGGTGATGTTGAAATTTTGCTTCCGCCATAGGCTTTATTGGCGTTTCCGCCTTGCGTCATTTTGCGAAGATCGATGCCCACTTGATTGCGAACATCGCGCAGCACTGCGCGATCGCGCTCATCCTGTTCAAGGATGCGCGCTCGTACTGCGGCGATGAGTTCTGTCAGTTCGCTGGCTTCACGCGCCTGCTCAGATGAAAGCGTGGCTGCGGTGAGGCGATTGGCATCAGCATCGCGCTGAAGCGATTGCAACTGATCGATGATCTGCTGCCGCTGCGCCAGCAGCGCGAGCAAAGGCGAACCATCTTCGGTACCGATGAGTGAGCCTTGCCGCTGAGCGAGTGTGTGAAGTTGTTCGAACAGGGCCAGTTGCTGCTGCAGCGCATGGAGCAGCGCCGCGGGACGATCATCCTGAGAAATGACACCTGGCCTGGCCTGAGGCAAAGAATCGGAGACTGAATTGTGCAGCGAGTAGTCGGTCATCCGTGACCCTTTTTAAGCAAGTGAAGCTGGTTTTTTGCCAGCTACTTGTCGCAGTTGCGTCCATGCAAACCACGCCCAGCTATCTCTCCTATCGACCAGCGATGCATTTAAGTGCAGATTTTTATTGAACTAGAGACCGCCACCGTCCTCATCTCACTCCACCGGACTCTCGGCACTCGCCTGCGGGTCAAAGAGTTTCAGCTTGCTGCTCCAGTGGAGCCAGTCCTGCCAGTGCTTTCGCGTCATCGGAAGGCTCGGATCGTCAAACGCCTCCTCGGGAATGCGGCGCAGATGATCCCGCGCCCGCAGATTCACCGCCCGGGCGTTCTGATACTGGCCAAGCTCCGCATAGGAATTGACCATCTGCACCAACGCGACCAGTGAAGAAGGATGATCGCGCCACCTGCGCGCTGCTGAGTCATAAAGCTCGATGGCCTGCTCGTATCGGGCCAGGTCAAACGCACAATCCGCCCGGTAAAAATAGGCATTTC
Source organism: uncultured Phycisphaeraceae bacterium (assembly GCA_964650055.1). GTDB lineage: Bacteria > Planctomycetota > Phycisphaerae > Phycisphaerales > Phycisphaeraceae > JTS-RE9. The sequence continues at coordinate 77,243 of CAZYQL010000001.1, forward strand.
TAAAATAGAGCTGAAGGATCGGCGACAGTTTTTTCTCATCCATCTCACCAAGCTGCGTCACCACCTGACTGTGCAGAATCAGCGCCTGCTCGAGCCTTCGCACGCGCTCAGCTTGATATTCACGCACCTTCGACTGAGGCAACGGCTCCTCCAAAGTGCGATCGATGGTGGCAATCGACTGACGATAAGACTCGGCCAAGAGGAACCGCAGCGCGGGGCCTTCACTGGTTTCGCCGAAGCGATCGACGGCAGCCGCGAGTCGCTGGATGGCATTCTCGAAATCCTTGCGCTGATGATAGAGCCGGCCCAGCGCAATCAAAGCTTCGCGGTACTCGATGCTCTCCGGCGTGATCGCGGGATGATTGCTGACGACATCGAGGAGCACCTTCGTCGCCTCATCGAGCTTGTCCATCGCCACGTAACCGCGCGAGAGTGGCACGAGGCTCATGGCGGTGATGTTGTGCGTGGGGTGTTCGCGGCGGAGCTGCTCGAATCTTTCCACAGCTTCCTTGTAACGCTTGTCGGCGAGATACGCGATGCCGAGCTTGTAGAAAGCTTCGATTCGCCTTGGATCATCACCGCGATTGGCGATGAACTCCATGTACATCCGCACTGCTTTTTTCCATTGGAAAGCATTGTCGTAAGCTGCCGCGGCTGCCCACCAACTGTCGCCCGCCGACTTGGGATCGATCGCCCTCACAGCCTGAGCATGCTGTTCATGGGCATCGCCGGCACGTTCAAAATGCCTGGCCGCTTCCTGACGCACCAGACGAATCGCATCTTCCGTGGGCTCGGGGCCGGCACCGCCCACTGGTTGAACCGGATTCACAACGCCACCACCGGGCACGGAAATTTCCGTGGGCAAAGGCAAGCCTGCGTCGCGAAGCTTCTTCGTGGCGATGCGCTCATGCGTGGCCGCAAAAAGAGCCCACCACTCAGGCGGCATGTGATCCTTATGTAGCGGCGAAAGCACCGACAGATACTGCATGGCTGTCTCATGCTGATCCAGATCAGTCGCTGAGACATGATGAGACAGCGCGATGGAAATCAGTTGCTCGCGGCGATCCTTGGGCGGCTGACGACTCTCGCCAAACACCTTCACCGCATTGGCCAAATGCTCAAGCGCATCGACATGCTTGCCCATGTGGGCTTCACAATCGGCACGACCTAAAAGTGCTGTGAAATAAGGCGAATTCGCCGGGTCAGTTTCCTGCGGACGATAGTCTTCCTCGGCTGCTTTGAAGTAATGCCAGGCGGCGGCGATGTCATCGGTCTGCACCAGTTCAATCTGCCCCAGACCCACCAGTGCATCGGCTTGCAGCGCATCAGCTTTGGGCAATCGCTCATGCACAGCGGAGAAAATTTCGCGAGCGACTTTGAAGTTACCCATTTGCAGATAAGACTTGCCGCGCAGAACCGAGAGCGGGCCAAGGTCCTTGTCGCCGCCGCGATCCATCAGGGCGATCTGCTTGCGCTCGATCATGTCGATGACGCCGGCGAAGTGACCTGCATCGAACATGAGCTTGGCCTTGGTCGTCAGGCCCCAGATTTCCTGCTTTCTGCGCTCAGCCTTGTCGGATTCCTTGGCGACTTCTTCCAAAAAGTGATCGACGAGTTTTTCAATGGCCTGCGGCTCGCTCTTGCCCAAGGCCAGTCGCCTTTCGATGATCTTGCGAACGATCGCGTACCGCCGTCCTGCGGCTGCTTCCTTAAGACTGCGCAGCATTTCGAGCGCTTCTTCTTCGCGCTCCAGTGCGACGAGTGATTCAGCCATACGCTGAAGGCGAACATCATCCAGTGCGCGGCCGAGCTTGGAGGATTGCCGGTAGTAACCGAGCATCAGTTCGTGATTGACCGCGTCATCGATCTTCGCACTCTTCTGCTGGTGATAGACCAGGTCTCCATAGAGTTCTTCGTAGCGTGCCTGATCATCAGCGCTGGCGCGCACGATGTGAGGCTCGAGGTCTTTGAGCATTTTCTGAGCGGTAGGCAGATCTTCTGCCGACATGGTCTGACTGACCGCATCGAGTGCAGCGGGGAAATTGTCCTGTTTCTTTTCGGGCAGCGCGACATAGATGCCGACGATGAAAAGCCCCAGGCCGATCATGAGGACCGGCAACTGCCAGACCTGCGACCAGCCGCGCTCATTGGAAGGCACAGGCTTGGCTTGATCTTCCGCTTCCGTCAGGTTGTCGGGGGCCTCCGCCATGAAAAGTTCCAACACAATCGGCAATCACCTGGACACGATCTGAACGCTCGGGAGCTTCGCGATGCCAGCGCAGAGTTAGCGCGCAGGCGGAACGATTGCTCCTTAGGGGTTATCGGATGGTCAGCCGGTGGTGGTTGAATGAAGATGGGCGAATGTGAAGAAAAAGATGGCGACCATCAGTGCGCCAGGCGCAGAATCACAGCTTCAAACTGCAATTCAGTGATGTGCCGGGGCTGCGTGTGCATGGGCATCTTTGCCGTGCGCATCGTGGCCATGCGCATCGTGACCATGATGTTCATCGCGCTCTGGCGGCTCAGGGCTTTTGAGGGACTGTGCAACAGGGCCAAGCACAGCGGCGGCGACGAACATGAGCACCGCAAATAGCACCAGCTTGCCAAACCAAGGCGTGCCCGCTTCGGGTTTGAGCGCTTCGATGGAGTGCATCGTGTCATCTTGTTCAGCGAGCGGCGCATGCGGCGGCGCCCCCGCTGCATCGGAGGCGTACGCAGTCATTGGCACCTGATCGAAACAGACATCCGCCACGATCCAGCCCAGGAACAGGCCCAGCACAATGGCGATGGTCTTGCGGCAGAAACGTTTGAATTTTGCTTTCATCGAAGGCTCCTGAAAATCGCTGCCGAATCATATAGCCTCGGCCTTGGCCGGGGAAATGGTACGACAACCGGCGAGTCCCCCGGCTAAAGCCGGGGCTATATGTTCAGAATCGGATGCTTCCGCCAAAGCGAATGAAAGGTTCATCGCTCAGTTCGCGAACGGTGTCGGTATCGCGGGCATCCCAGCCGCGTGTGAATTCCTGATCGAATGCGAAGCCGCCAACTAAAAATATTTCGCAGGCCGGATACGGTCGCCAGCGAACGCCGGCTTCGATGAGCTTCTGCTCGAAGAACACGCGCTTGTGATCGTCATCGCCATCGACATGGAAGGCGTGAAACTCGTTGCGAAAGCCGCCGAAAAGGGTGACGCCTGGCACCACTTCGACGCCCAGTTCGATATCAACCGTCAGGCTCGGCGAGACGCTGCCACGCAGGTACCAATGATCAGCAGGCACCCAGTAGAACGAACTGAACGGCAGGCCGATGGTGTAGCGAAAGGTGTCACTGACCTTGCGCGAATAAGCAATGCCCGGCAGCGGAATGTCAGGGAACACCGAGCGGTTGCCGTCGTAATTGAGGCCCAACTGAAGCGTGGAGACTTCATCGAGCTGCTTCGTCGCGATGATGTCGCCTCGGCCATAAAGCGCATCGCTATCGCCAAAGGAATTGCTGCTGGCGTACCCGAGGCCGCCGATGACGGAGACCGCCCAGCCGTCGCAGGTGAAGAGTTCCGCGCCAATGGCGATCTGCTGATCGACCAGTCGCTGCGGCAAGGCGGCGTCGCTGGTGTCGATGTTCAGATAGTAGAGCTGGTAGCCGACGGCGAAGGGCGAAGCCTTTTCATCATTGAGCCGAAAGCGGCCACTTGTTTCGTAAATCTGAAGATCGATCTCATCTTCGGCGACGGAATCTGTCTCGCCGGTGTTAAAGAGCGTGACCTGGCCATCGAATTCAAATCGACTGCCTTCGGTCCAAGGCTTAAAGAGCAATGCCGGGCCAGTCTGTGCGACGGCGGCGCTGGTCATGACTGAAAGAACGAGGCTGGTGCAGATGATTGATAGTCGCATGAAAAGTATCCTTAAGATTAACGGCGATCATCTTACGAGTTGCCTGGCCCGCGGGCGAATTAAGGTTTTGTCCTGAATGAGCGATTGCATTTAAGGTGCTCCAAGGCTTTTCTTGTAGCCGAATTTTGTCTACCTACGGTTTTTGCAATCGTGTCTATCGCTATAAGTCGTTGATTTTGCATAGATTATCTTGAACCCAAGGGTAAACGAGTAGACGTCTACCTTCTTATCCTCCATCCTATAAAAGCGATCAAATCCATCAAATCCATCACGCCCATCATACCAGACATAGTTTATCATATATTGAACGTAAAATCAACAGTTAAATTATTGATATGTATGCCTGTAAACGCGCTGCGCCTTCACAAGGCGGCCATCGTTGCCAAGGCGCGGCAGACCACCAGACTTCGATCGGCAACGCGAGGAACAAAATCGAACGGTCCTCTTTCACAGCCGCAGCGGCCTCGCTGCGCGGAGTGTTATTCAACGTGAAAAACGCGCAGCGAGGACGCTGGGGCTATCAATAGAAGGGGCGGCTCGTTGCGGAACCGCAGCGACTAATGTCGATTTGTTCTTGTGCACCGTTTTGCACGCCTTTGCCGATGCCTTTATGTTGTGACGTCGTTCGCGTGCATTGCTCTTGTCGGGAGGCTTCATGTCCACCATTTCTTATGATTCACAGAGTTTGATGGTGGATGGCCGTCGGCTATGGCTGACCTCATGTGCGTTCGATTACACACGCGTCCCCCGGCTTCACTGGCGAGGGTTCCTCTATCAACTCAAGACGCAAGGTTTTAACTGCATCGCCATCACCGTGCCTTGGAATCATCACGAACCCAAGCAAGGCCAGTTCGATTTCACAGGCGAGCGCGACCTGCGCCATCTGCTTGAAATCATGCGAGATCTTGGGCTTTACTGCACGCTTAAGCCCGGCCCTTATGCGGGCGCGCATCACGAAGGCGGCGGATTGCCTGCCTGGCTGAGCGCGATGCCTGAGATCAAACTGCGCGAATCCAATCGCCCGTTTCTCGATAGCTGTGCCCGCTGGTTCGCAGCCTACATGGAACAGGTGCGCGATTTTCAGGTGACGCTGGAGCGCTCCGCAGAGCGCCCGCAGCCCGGGCCGGTGCTGCTGATGCAGGTCGAACACGACTGGCGTTGCCAGAATGATGCACAGGCTACTGGCTACCTGACCGAGCTGGCGCGCTACCTGCGCGAAGGCGGATGTCAGGTGCCACTACTCGAAGGCAACAACGGCTGGCAGACCATCGATTCCACCTTCTCCATCTGGCGCGGCCACGATGATCTTTCTGCCACCATGCGACAGTTTCGCGCTGTTCAGCAGTTGGCTCCCGCGCAGCAGTTTCCGCTTTTTGTCAGCGAGGTCACACTGCATGGCGATAGCAAGCATGAAGCTGACGATGCGGTAACGATCGCACAAGCGCTGGCTTCGCAAACACAAGTCGAGATTGATCTTTCTTACAGCGACAAGACCGCGACTACGCCGAATCTATCTGGCCTGCCCCGGCAGCTTCTCACCTTTTCGCAGCAGTTTGCACAGCTATTTGCACACCTGAGTAATGACCATCACCACATCGCCCTCGCTCCCGCCGCCGGAAGCACCAACCACTGTCTTTCGCTGCTCCACCAGCAAGGCACGCAAGGCGATGTCGTTTTCATTTTTAAGAGCGAACGCAACAAAGCCAAGAGCGCTCAGTTGCTCCTCAATGATGGCTCGATGTTGCACGTTGACATGGGCGATCAATCGGTGGCGTGGGTCGTGATGAATGTGAAGCTCGCCGGTACCGCGACGCTCAACTACACCAACCTGTGCCCGCTGGCTTTCATCGATCAGCGCATGCTGGTGCTCACCGGGCCTGCAGGTAGTGAAGGTGTGGTGAGTATTGATGATTCTGTCGTGGATGTCGTGGTGGAGCGCGGCGACGCGCCGATGATCGTTGATGCGGATGGCATCACACTGGTCATTTTGAATTCGCAGCAAGCTGCGGCAAGTGTGGTGACTGATGATCGCTTGTACGTCGGCGTTTCAACTGTCGATGAACACGGTCAAGCACAGCCGCACCGCAGCTTCAAGCAGCCGGTGGTTGTGACCAGCGATGGCCAGTGCAACAATTTAAAAATCAAACCAGCCAAGCGCACGCCAACAGCGCCCAAACTTGGGCCTTGGTCCGTGGCCAGCGGCGATGCCTATGCCGATGGCAGCAGCGCAGCGTTCTCGGATGTCGCGCCTGGCAGCAGCCTCAGCGCGCTGGCCCCGATGGATCGCGCAGGGTTTTATCATCTTGCACTGCCTTCATCGCAGCTTGGCGCGAAACTTGTTGGGCCGTACTGGGCTGATCGTTTAACGATTTATCAGCATGGAAAAATCGCGGCGCAGCTTCCCGCTAAACCCAACGAATCCTTGAATCAGCCCTTCACACTCAAGAACAGTGCTGCGCTCACGCTCCTTGCATCGCACGAGGGTCATGCCCGCGATGGCTGGCGCATGGGTGAACGCAAAGGGCTGACTGACCATCTTTATCAGGTCAAGCCGATCAAGCTGCCTGTGCCTAAGCGCAGCGCGATGCGGCTGCCTGATGTCACTCCTTGGCGAGGCTTTCTGCCTGATGTGTCCTATCACATTCGTCCCACCGTCAGCGCGTGGACGTGGACGATTAAGCCCACTGGTAAGCAAGGCTTGATCTTGACGATTGATGATTTGCCTTGCCGGGTTGTTGTGCTGGTCAATGGTGTTCCTGTGGCGGGTTACGATCCGATTGAATCGACGGGTTGCGTGTCGATTCTGCTTGAGCTTGGCAAGGAAATCACGGGTGGGCGCAATCGCATTGATGTGGTGCCGATGGAAGAGGATGAAAAAATTCGCCGGGTTGATCCGCGTAAGTTTGTCCGCTGCTATGACGCGATGAAGAATCTCACAGCGAAGGCGACGTGGCGATTTGCTTCGATTGCGCCGCCGGGGGAGGCTGCATTTTTGAAGGGGGAGCGAAGCCGCAAGCGGCTGGGGGTGCCGGCGTGGTTTAGAAGTGAATTTGCGACGCCGCGCGCTGCGCTGCCGCTCTATGTGGAAGTTGCAGGACTCACTGGCGCACAGGCCTGGCTTAATGGGCACGCGCTGGGCGCGGTCAGTGATGAGCCGTTGCATCTGCCTCACGACTGGCTGATTCAGGATGCGAAACAGATGAACGTGCTGACGATTTTTGATGAGCAAGGTGTGCAACCTCGCACGGCTCGTTTGCGATTTGGAGTTTGAAGATGGCGACCAATGAACACCGCGAGTTAGCGAAGGATCGCAAAGCGAACTGCGCTGTGCTGACGATCAGCGACACGCGCACGAAAGAGACTGACAAGGGTGGCCGAACGATTATTGATGCGCTGGAAGCGGCCGGCCACACGGTCACCGCTTACGCCATTGCGAAAGACGATGCCGGCGCGATTGATGGTCAGCTTCGGGCCTGGCTCAGTGGTCATGCGTTTGATCTGATCTGCACGACAGGTGGCACAGGCATCGCCAATCGCGACACGACCATTGAAGTGGTCGAGCGATTGCTCACGAAGAAACTAGATGGTTTTGGCGAGATTTTTCGCATGCTCAGTTACGAGCAGGTTCAGGCGGCGGCGATGCTCAGCCGGGCTGTGGGCGGACTGAGCGGCGAGACGCTTCTGTTTGCGATGCCCGGTTCAGTGAATGCGGTTTCACTGGCGATGAGCAAACTCATCGTGCCTGAGCTTTCGCATCTGGTGTGGGAACGCTCGCGGTGAGGTCGGTGATTTATTTTGCGCCTTGTGAGTTGTGCCGGGCAAGCTGGTGTCCGCGACTCGTTGAGTCGCGGCTCTACTGACCGCAGGCTTACGCCTTGCGGCTCGGAATTGCCTTGAGCAACTGATCCACTTCGTCATCGGTCATGTCAGCGCGCAGGGTCAAGCGCACCCGCGCACTGCCTAGAGCCACGGTGGGCGGACGAATGGCGGGCGCGTGGATGCCATGCGATGCTAGATGATGCGATAGCGCAAGCGTGGCTTTGGATGAACCTGTGATGATCGCAATGATGGGCGAGAGCAAGGGCGCTTCTACATCACATCGATTCGCATCATTTTTTTCAATTTCTCCATGCTGCATGCGTGTCAATTCTTTCCTCACCCGATCAGCCAGTTGCAGCACGCGCTCACGTCTCCAAGGTTCATCGCGGATCACCTCGAGCGCTGCGCCGATGGCTGCCGCCTGCGATGCGGGAATTGCGGTGGTGTAGATGAATGAGCGAGCGTGATTGATGAGCGAATCGATGACGACCTGTTTGGCGGTGATGATGCCGCCCAGTCCGCCCAGGGCTTTGCTGGCGGTGGAGATGGTGATATCGATGCGGTCGCTGACGCCGGCGGCTTCGCCAAGGCCTGCACCGGTTGCACCATAAAGCCCGGTGCCATGCGCTTCATCGACGATCAGAATCGCATCGTATTTTGCAGCCAGATCGCACAATCGCGGCAAGTCGGCTGCATCACCATCCATCGAGAAGATCGAATCAGTCACGATGAATTTTCGCATCGTGCGTTTTGTTCCGCTTGATGCATCAGCACTAACTTCATCATGACCCGTTGCAACATCAGCACGACTGCGCGAAAGCAGTCGCTCAAGTTTGTCGTGATTCAAATGGGGATAGACACGAACCGTTGCCCCGCTGAATCTTGCCGCATCGAGCAGGCTGGCGTGAGAAAGTTTGTCGATGCAGATCAGATCGCCTGGGCCAGCCAGCGTGGTGAGCACGGCGAGATTGGCGAGGTAGCCGGTCGGGCAGATGAGCGCAGCCTGGGCATGTTTGAACGCTGCGAATTTCGCTTCGACCTGAGCGTGAATCGCCAGATGTCCGGTGACGAGGCGACTGGCGCCGCTGCCGGTGCCCCACTGCTGCGTGGCCTCGATCGCGGCTGCTTTGAGATGCGGATGGTCGGCCAGCGCGAGATAATCGTTGCTGGCGAAGTTGATGAGCCGTTGGCCATGGCGCTCGATAAAACGCCCGGTCGTCTGAGCCGGATCATCAGCAGCCATCGTGCGCGTGGTCGCTACAAGCTGTCGTCGTTGGTGAAGGCCCTCCAGACGAATCAGATCCTCGTGTAATTCATCAAGCCAGCGCTGCATGGCGGCATGTTAACCCGGATATTTCGTGATGTGATCGCAATCAGCCGTGCCCGCCGGTGACACGCTACTGAGCCGTTCGCCTTGGCGAACGGCTAAATATGCTCGGCGATCAGGCCATGAGCGCTTTGCTGGGCCGATCATCATCATCGTCACCGCTGACGACCGTCAGGGCGAGC
>CAZYQL010000001.1:86560-95148 GCA_964650055.1 uncultured Phycisphaeraceae bacterium
CGCTTTGCTGGGCCGATCATCATCATCGTCACCGCTGACGACCGTCAGGGCGAGCACGGGGTTATCCGAGGCCAGGGTCTGCTTCATCAGCCGACCGACCTTGAACTTGACCGTCCGCTTGGCGGGGACTTTGACGGGTTTGAGCGTCTTGGGATTCTGCGCCATGCGGGGCTTGCGGTGCTTGACCTCAAACACACCGAAGTCTCGGAATTCCAAGCGGTTACCCTTGCCTAGTTCGATAATGATGCTGTCCAGAAAGGCTTGACAGACCTGTTTGACTGCCGTCCGCTTCACCTTGGTGGCGTCGGTAATCTGATCGATCAGCTCTTTCTTAGTAATCGTGGCCATGGATAATCCTTGATGTGAGGATTCGCAAGCTTCCCGAACAACCCAAACCCCGTTCGCGGGTCCAATGGACGAATTCGGCGAGACCCGCGAAGCCTCATAGATGACAAGCGGACAGTATGGCATAAGACGATTTGCTGGTCAAGACTTAACCGATGTATTCGCTTGTGATTCAGTAAAACTCCCCCTACTATTTCGCACCATGCCCGTGGACCCAACCAAGCTTGAGATTGTCAATTACCCGCACGCAGTCCTGCGCCAGAAGGCGGCCGCGATTGCGGCTGTCACCCCTGAGGTTCTGGCGGTGGCCATTCGCATGTGCGAACTGATGCATCTGGCGCCAGGCGTCGGACTGGCTGCGCCGCAGGTGGGTTTGAGCTGGCGGATGTTCGTGGCCAATCCGACGGGCGACCCAGAGGATGATCTGGTCTTCATTAATCCGGTGCTTTCGGAGCCCAGCCGTGTGACGGAAGATTACGAAGAAGGCTGCCTGAGCCTGCCCGACATTCGCGCTGAGATTCGCAGACCCAAGGCGATCACCATCACCGCCATTGGATTCAACGGCAAGCCGTTCTCACTCACCAGCGAAGAACTGCCTGCTCGCATCTGGCAGCATGAAACCGATCATCTCGATGGCGTGCTGATCCTTGATCGCATGTCGCCTGGCGATCGCACAGCGCTTCGGCGGAAGATCAAGGCGCTGGAAGAAGAGATTTAGGCGAGGCAAGAAAAGGCGAGGGGAAAAAAGGCGATTGAAAAATGGCCATTGAAAAATGAAAATTGCAAAGTGCAGAAAAGGCGACGGCACACAACTCTTCATTTTGCAATTTTCAATTTGCATTGGCCATTGGTCATTGGCCATTCTCCCCGGCTTCTCCCCATCTCTTCACCCGCCAATACCTTTCGCCTTCATCGCCTTGGCCATCAGGCGGGTGGCCTGGCCTCTGTGGCTGATGGCGTTTTTCTGCTCGGGTGAAAGCTCGGCAGTCGTCTTGCCTAGCTCATCAATATAGAAGAGCGGATCGTAGCCAAAGCCGTTGCCGCCCGCACCCCGCGCATCTTCGCCCGCATCTTCCCGTGTCAGAATGCGCCCTTCGACCGTGCCTCGCACGACAGCGATGGGCTGTTCTTCACCCGGTTTGCACAGGGCCATCGCACAGACGAAACGAGCAATGCGCTGCTCCGTCGGCGTTGCGCCCAGTTTGTGCATCAATAGCCGATTGTTGGCCGGATCAACAATCGAGCGCGGCCCGCTTAGCCCCGCATACCGCGCACTTCTCACACCTGGCGCACCGCCTAGCGCATCGACTTCCAACCCGCTGTCATCCGCCAGGCAGCAGATGCCCGTCGCCGCCGCGTAATACTTGGCCTTGAGCACGGCATTACCCTCAAACGTTTCTTCATCCTCCACAGGCTCGGCCAGAAATGCGCCGTAGGATTTGAGATCCATCAGTTCCACCTTGGGCCCATCAACCAGCGCGGCCAGCGTCTGCTGAATCTCTTCCACCTTGTGCGGATTGGATGTCGCCATCAGAATTTTCATGATCGCGCTCTCGTGAATTTGTTTGATTCAACGTGGCCTTCGTTCGCCAAGGCGAACGGCTAAATATTTACAACGGAAACTGCCTGGGGGTGCCGGGCGTTCTGGGGTAGGTCTTGGGTGTCTGGGCAATTTTCGTCACGCGCACGATGACGGTATTAATCTCGAATCCTTCGGGATAAGCATCGAGCACTTCGATCTCGCCGCCGCCCAGAATGTGCATCGCATCGCCTGCCTGTTCCAACTCTTGGGCGACCTTGGGGCCTTTCATGGCCAGAAGTATGCCGCCGACTTTCAAGAGCGGCAGCGTGTACTCAAGCAGCTCCGCCATGGGGCCTACGCCGCGGCAAATGACGACATCAAATTGCTGGCGATATTCCTTCTCCTGCCCCGCAGTCTCAGCTCGACTGCTGAGCACCTTGGTATTCGTCAGCGCGAGTTTCGTTACGCACGATTCAAGGAAACGAGCCTTTTTCCCGGTGGTTTCCATCAGCGTCATCTGCACATCAGGACGCGTGATCGCCAGCGGAATGCCCGGCAGCCCGCCGCCTGATCCCACATCAACGATGCGCGCATCTTCCGCCACATCCGCCATCGCAGGCAGCAGCGTCAGGCTGTCGATGATGAGCCTTCGCCATGCAGCATCCGCATCGCGCACAGCAGTGAGGTTCATCGTCTGATTCACTTCAAGCAGATGCTCGAGATAAGCGCGAAGCTGCTCGAGCATCTCGGGGGGCACCTCGATGCCGAGTTTGGAAAGGTCGTCATTTACGAACGTGGGAATGGCCATGGGCGAGAAGCATAGCGTATTGAGCCGCGACTCAACGAGTCGCGGACGCCAACGGATTAAATGGGCTTAGGATTGCGCGGTGATCAAGGGCCTAAGCGTTCTTGGTCTGAAGCCCATCGAGAAATAACACGCCTTCAGTTCGTAGGCGTCCGCGACTCGTTGAGTCGCGGCTCAGGCTTTTGCCAACTCAACCTCGACGAAGGGAACGCGTCATCGAATCGCCATCAGGTGCTGCGAATTCGAAGCTTGGCCGGGCGAGCATGGTGCGACGCTGCAGAGCGAAATTCAGAACGAGGCCGATCATGAGAAAAGTCGCCACCAGACTTGAACCGCCATAAGAAACGAACGGCAGCGTGATGCCGATGATCGGGAGCAGGCCGATGTTCATGCCGATGTTGATTGCCATCTGCATGAAGAGCAGCCCGGCAAAACCAACACAGGCGAGCCTGGCAAAAGGATCCTTCGACTTGGCAGCAGTGAGCAGGAATGAAGCGACAAGCACACCATAGAGCGAGAGCGTGCCGAGGGCGCCGAGCAGGCCCCAGCGATTGACGATGACCGCGAAAATCATGTCATTATGATCCTCTGGCAGCTTGTTGTAATTCACAATCACCGGCGAGCGCTCATTTCCATAGCCAGTTAACTTGCCCGAGCCAACGAGCGTCATCGCTTTGAACTGCTGGTAGCCGCTGCTGTCGATGAGGTGAGTGTCGCCGCGGGTGGCGCTGATGAGCGAAACGATGCGGGCCCGTTGATGCGGGCGCAGAAGCTGCATCGACTCAGGCAGTGTGTAGATCGCAGCGACGTTGATCGCGACAGCGAGAATCGCCAAGCCCAGGAGCGTGCCCATATGCCGCAGCTTCGCACCGGCTGCGGTGAGCATTGCAAAGAGCGCAAAAGGAAAGAGCATCGCCGTGCCCAGGTCTGGTTCCTTGAGGATGAGCAGCACCGGAACAAACATAAAACAGAACGGCACAAGCAACCCGCGCAGGGTGCGGTAATTTTCACGATAGCGCAGATAGCGCGCTAAGCCGAGGATGAAAACGATCTTCGCCAGTTCTGAGGGTTGAAGCATCATGAAGCGCAGGTTGATCCAGGCGCGGGTGCCGTTGCGAACAGGCACGATGCCTGAGGGTACGCCGGGCATAATGAGCAGCACGAGCAGCGCAGTGACCGCGATCATGAGCGGCACGGTGATGAGGCCGATCATGCGTGAATCAGGCACGATGCAGATGGTCATGGCCACCAGTGAAATGAGCAGCCACTTGGTTTGAGCGGCAGCATAGTCCGGGTGCGCAGTGGAATTGATCGTGATGCCCAGCCAGGTCAAACCGATCGCCGCCAGCAGGCCAAGCCATGCGGGGTGAAGCGAGAGCAATCGGTACCAGAGGGGAGAATGGGGCATAAGTCAGGAATCGCAGGACAAGAATACTCAAATCACAATTCGCAAATCACAAACAAATTTCAATACGAAATAAGGCTGAATAAAACAGCGTCAAAACATCAGCAGGTGTAGCCAGCCACCTTTGGGATCCTCAACGGATTCTGGCTTTTGTTCTGATTACTTTTTGATGATTGTTTGTAATTTGGCATTTGTGATTTGTGATTTTTACAGATATCCCTCCGCACGCAGGGCGTACAAAATTTGATTGGCAATGGGGCCAGCGACTGCGCCGCCGCTGCCGCCGTATTCGACGAGGACTGCGATGGCGTAATCGGGTCGCGTTGAGCCGGGCTTTTGCACGAAGCCGACGAACCAGGCGTGATCACCACCGCGCAGCGGCGGGCCGTAGCGATCGGGCTTGCCATCGCCATCATCATCGATGGGTTCGCGCAGTGGCGGAGCGGTGGCGGTGCCGGACTTGCCGTAGATTTTCGCGCCGGTGAAGTTAAAGGTGTCAGGCTTGCCTTCGATGAGCGACATGTGATGAGCCGTGCCATGCTGCTTGTTGACCGCTTCATAAAGCCCTTGCATCGCCACTTCGATGGCCTGCGGATTGATGCGAAGGTCTTCACTTCGGCGCTCGCGTGGCGGCTGCCCTTCCACTTCACGAATCAGCGTCGGATCAAGCACGTAGCCGCCGCGCGCCAGCGTGGCATACGCACTGGCGGCTTGCAATACCGTCCACTCCACTCGGCCCTGGCCGATGCCCATCATGACCGCGTCCGCAGAAGCAAAGCCGACCGCGCCAGGTTCACTAGCACGTGCCAGATCAGGCAGCCGGCCGCGCACTGCTTCGGGCAATCCGCACTGCGGCGCACGGCCTAATCCAAATTTTTCATACCACTGCACAAGTCGCACCGCGCCCAGCCGCTGCCCCAGCGTGTAGAAAAAGATGTTGCAACTTCGCGAGATCGCAGCAGCGCCATCGGGCGGGCCGCCGATGACCTGGTCGTGGGTCAGGCCGTTGTAATGTTTGAATATCCAGCAGCGATAGCGATCGGGATGATCCGGATGCAGATGCCCGGTACACATGATCGTGCCATTTGGCGCAAGCACGTTGTCGGTGATGCCCGCCAGCAGCACGAACGGCTTGATCGTCGAGCCCGGCTGATACGGCTGCGCCAGCGCACGATTCACAAACGGCCGGCGAATCGTGTCCTTCCACACACTGTCCGGATTCTCGCGCATCTGCCTCATGCCCACCGTCGGCATGCTCACCGCCGCCAGAACATCACCACTGGAAACATCAATCACCACTGCAGCCGCGCTCAGTTCATCACCAAGCTTGGGCCGCAGCGGATCAACGACAGGCTCCTCGCCATCGACGGTGCCATCGCCTTGTGCCGAGTATTCCTTGGCATGCCACTTCTGCACGCGCGTCAATCCCAGGCGAGGATCGAGCAGCGCTTGCACCCGTGCTTGAAGGCGCACATCGAGTGCGAGCTTGACGTGTTTGCCTGACTGCGGATCGGTGCGTTGTTCTTCTTGTGAGCCATCGACGAACTCGACGATTCTGCCGCGCTGGCCGCGCAGCTCATTTTCCATCGCGGCTTCAATGCCCCATCTGCCGGTGCGATCGCCGGGCAGATAGCCGCCCAGGTCGATGGTTTTCTCCCCGTTTTCCAGTGTTTTCGCATACGGCCTTGCCTGCACATCTTCCTGCCAGATCGGACGCAAGTCGCCGATGATGGTCCACGCAACGCCTTCGACGGTGACTTCTATTTTTTCTTGTTTTGCGAGAGAGCCGGGGAAGGTGGAGAGATCGACTTCGAGTGTGAGAGTTTCCAGCGGATAGATGCGCTCGCGCGAAGCTTCGATGGAAACGCTCTCCCAGATGCGCATGTCCTGATCCATCGCGATGGCCGTGGGATCTTTTTTGCGAAGCACAGCTTGCGAGGAAGCTTCGGTGATGAGTCTGCGAATGCGAAGGAGCGTGGCTTCATCGACGCCAGTGAGCAGCGCATGAGCAGCGCGGTGTTCGCTGATGGGGCGGCGCTGCAATGGCGCTGCTTCGCCGTTCTCTTCGAGTTCTTGCTCGCGCCGGGCGGCTTGCCTGGCCCAGACGTCACTAGCGATTTGTTCCACTCGGCGAATGACCTGACTCTTTCGCGATTCAAGCTCGGCTCTGTCAATGTTTCCCGCATCGCAGAGCGTTGACCAGAGCGACTCGACCATCACGTCATACTTAGGCTGATAGGTCGCTGCCAGGCGATCGCGCTCTTCGCTACTGAGTTCATTCCATGCGAGCCGATTGGCCCGCCAGGCATCGCGGCGAGACTGCTGATAAGCCCACTGCCCGCTGATGACGTCATACATCGCAGCGACGTCGTAGCTGGGTTTATCGACAGCGAGCAACCGATTGGCCCGGTCATAAATCGCGCCGCGTGCAGTGGGGATGAGGCGCTGTGAAGTGAGGACTTGCTCAGCGCGCTGCCGCCATGTGTCACCTTGCGCGACGGTGAGGCGGGTGAGCTGCATGATGATGGCGGTAAGCACCAACAGCCCGGCCACTGCAAGCAGCAGCAGCCGACGGTGAAACATGCTTGGGATAAATCGTTGCAACATGGCGAGCATCCTGCTCTGTTGGGAGAGATCACGTCCTGTGATCGAATATCTGTCTAAGTCATAGGCCACGATTCGTCGGCCACTTCGCCACTCGAGAGACCATTCTCCAAACGGTGTGAGCATCTAGATTTCGGCGAGTCTGTTGGTTGAACGCATCGACAATCTGGTCGAACTCAGCCGTATAAGGTAATGCATCCCGATGGCCGATAGTTCCCGCACTTCGCACGATGAGATTGGAAAGGATTTCCTCTTCATCATCGGTGATGGGTGTACGATCAACATTTAATCTACCAACGCGAGGAAGGCGGCCAGATTTCCTGAATCGAAGCAATCGATCAAATGCATGACGCTGAGTAGAATTGTCTGTCAAGCCAAAAATCTTCTGGCAGATTTTTTCAAACTCAGCGGTGTAAGGCAGATCATCCACGGGCCGACCGACCTCGACGTAAAGCCGGACCAGTGCCTGATCCTTTTCCGAAAGCTTGGGCGTCTCTTTGAATATGGATTCCATATCAATTCTCACCAAAAAGGAGAACGCGTCGATCCGCCAGCCGAGCCACACCATCCAAGTTTCTAAATAATACACGGGCGTTAACGTTCATGGCATCCAGATCAGCAAGAGCGGTTTGGCTTTCCTGTACTGGTACATCATATCTCACGAGTGCCGATCCGAGGAGTTGTTCCAAGGATTTTGTCGCGTTCACGACACGCATAAAAATCGCTCGCTGCTCCACTGCACGTGGATTGAACCGCACAAGGCCCTTGCTATCAATAAAGTCAACTGCCTCAACATCGCTGGATTCAAATACTTCACGATCCAAGGTCCAAATCGATACGTATCCTGCCTTACGGACTGTGGCTTGATCAAATGCGAAGTAGGCGGCCATATATGGCGATTGCGTCCAATCGAGAATGGGTGTCGGTAAACCGTGATGACGGCCAAGCAATTCCCACTCTTCATCAAGCTCAATACCCAGGGTGCTTTCCAAAACGCCGACGCTGCTTTCCTTAAATGCCTGTACCAAACTTTCGACCACGGCCTGTCGTTTTGCTTGTGATGAAAATTTGCAACGGCGATCAATCGTCGTCTTCAACGCCCATCGGCTATCAGCATGCCCTCGAAAAATGATCCGTTCGCGTCTAGCAGCGGACAGCTTCGAGTAGTCGGCGATTGCACGCTTATAGTCAAGCCAACCTTTGGTGCGAATAATCTTGGGCATATGACCTCCGGAAAAAAATCATACTGCTCACCCGCGAGAAATCGTCAGCGGCGTTACCTTACCACCGGCTTGCCCACCCGGGATCGTCTCCACATTTCCTGCTGCGATTTTGTCGAAGCCGCTGCCCAGTTCGCCGATGGGGTCTGGGGGCAGGATGTCCACCTTTTTCTCACCCAGTTTCGCCTCGCCTCGGCTGACCTGATCCTGGAACTTGCGACATTCAAATAGCAGCCGATCCAGAATCTCTTCCTCAGGCACGTTGGCGACGCGGGCGCCTTGCACGTAGATGATGCCTTTGCGGTCGCCTGCGAAGATGGCGACATCCGCGCCTTCCGCTTCGCCTGGGCCGTTGACCACGCAGCCCATCACCGCCACTTTGATCGGCAGCGAAATCTCTTCCGCCAGCTTCTTTCGCACATCCTGCACCAGCTTAAATAGATCGACTTGAATGCGACCACACGAAGGACACGCGATCAGCTCCGCACCGATGCGCGTGCGCAGGCCCAGAATGTAAAGCAGTTCCAGACCATCTTGCACTTCATAAACAGGATCGTTGGCGTAGCTGATGCGGATGGTGTCGCCGACCCCACTCGCCAGAAGATGGCCTAGCGGAACGACGCTGCGAATCGTGCCGGTTTCCTTGGGGCCTGCGTGGGTGACGCCCAGGTGCAGCGGGTGATCGAA
>CAZYQL010000002.1:0-9549 GCA_964650055.1 uncultured Phycisphaeraceae bacterium
CTCGTCACTCGACCAGGAGAAATAGTCATGATGTGCGATATTGAATTAACCCCGTATTCACCGATTCTAGAGGCATAAGGGTTTACGGGTAGACGTCTACCTGTTTACCCGTAGACACGACTTAACCTTAGTATTGATAACGGCTTAACAGCGTAGACACGATTGAAAAATTCGTAAAGTAGACAAATCCAGGTGGAGGTACATGCGATTGCCTTGAGGCAGGTGGTCCTTGAAGCCAGGGATCAGCAGGGGAGTTGTTACACTCTGATTGCCCACCAAAAATACTTGAACCGATTTCATTTGAACTCCGATTGTTCATTGACAAATCATCTTTGACAGGCAGACCATGAAAACAATCGCTCTTACATTCCTCTCGATATTCGCGCTGATGACAGCGCCCCTGCACGCAGCCCCGCTCGTCTATCAAGGCACTGAAGGGGTAGGCAAAGGAAAGCACATCGTCTTCCTCGCTGGTGATCACGAGTACCGCTCGGAAGAATCGCTGCCAGCCTTGGCGCGACTGCTGGCCAAGCATCACGGCTTCAAGTGCACGGTGCTGTTCAACGTGAACAAGGACACCGGCGAAATCGAAGTGGGTAACTCGAACATGCCCGGCATGGAAGCGCTTGATACCGCTGATCTGGCGGTTGTGTTCTTGCGCTTTCAGGCGTTTCCCGCTCAGCAGATGAAGCACTTTGATGACTATCTCAATCGCGGCGGCCCCGTCGTTGGCATGCGCACCGCGACGCATGGTTTCAAGATGGGCAGCGATGATCCCTATGCCAAGTATTCCTACAACAGCAAAGTCGCTGGCTACGAACTTGGCTTTGGCCATCAGGTGCTTGGGCAGACGTGGGTGGGACACTATGGCACGAATCACAGGCAGAGCACACGCATCTCGATCGTGGATGAAAAGAAAGCTCATCCGATTCTTCGCGGCGTGAAGGACATCTGGGTGCAGGCGGGTGGCTACGTGGGTAAACCCATTGACGGTGAAATCCTGACGATGGCGCAGCCGCTCAACGGCATGATGCCCGATTCGCCTGCGGATGAAAAGAAGCCGCCGATGCCTTCGGAATGGACACGAACCTACAAGGGTGCTTCGGGCAAAGAAGGTCGCGTTTTCACCACGCTCTATGGCACCTCGGAAGACATCACCAACGAAGGCTATCGCCGGATGATCGTGAATGGTTGCATGTGGGCGCTAGGCATGGAAGACGCGATCAAGGCTGATTTGAATATTGCATTTGTCGGGCCGTTCAAGCCCAACACGTTTGGCGGCGGTGCTTATGCACGCGGCGTCAAGCCGGAGATGTATGCCGGTTTCGAGAGCGTGATTCCCGCCAATGCCAACACCAAAGCGGAAGCTGCTCCGAAAAAGGCTGCCGACAAGAAACAGGATGACAAGAAGGATGACAAGAAGGAAGACAAGAAGAAAGACAAAAAGGCTGATCAACCTGCCGCTCCCGTTGCGGCAGTGACCCAGGTGGTCGCCGCTGCCGGTGAGCCTGCGCCCTTTGCCTTCAATAAAGGCGATGCGGTCGCCATCCTTGGCAACGCCTTGCCCGATCGTATGCAACACGATGGCTGGATGGAAACACTTTTCCAGAGCCAGTTGCCTGAGTTGCAGTTGCGATTCCGCAACATGAGCACCAGTGGTGATCGGCCCAATTCCTTCCCTCGCAGCAAGGGTGCGATCACCATCGCGACTTACCTGGAGCATGTGAAGGCGGATGTGATTTTCACTTTCTTCGGCTACAACGAATCATTTGCCGGTGCGGAGAAAGCAGACGATTACCGCAAACAACTCGTGGACTTCGTGAAGAAGACCATGGCTGACAAGCCCAATGGCACCAGCGCGCCGCGGTTCGTCCTGTTCAGCCCGATCGCGTACGAAGACAAGAACAATCCCAATCTTCCTGATGGCAGAAAAATCAACGCCGCGCTCTTGGCCTACACCAAGGCCACCGAGGCAGCCGCCAAGGAAGCGAGTGTCAACTTCGTGGATCTGTTCCATCCTTCACTGGCACTTTACAAAGCCTCTTCGACACCGCTGACGATCAATGGAGCGCACCTGACGGAAGAGGGCAATCGTCAACTGGCGCAGGTCATCGCGAGTGCGCTGCTGGGTAAACAGGTTGCTGCCGCCCCGACTTTGGAACAACTGCGCGAAGCGGTGCTCGACAAGAACATGCACTGGTACAACCGTTATCGCGCTTCCGATGGCAACGATGTCTGGGGCGGCCGCTCTACTCTGAAATTTGTCGATGGCCAGAGCAACGCCGAGGTGCTTCAGCATGAACTATCGATGCTCGATGTGATGACGGCCAACCGTGATCCGCGCATTTGGGCTCGTGCTGCGGGTAAGGACATCAAAGTGGACGACAGCAATGTCCCCAAGCCTGTACCCGTCAAGTCCAACGTCGGCGGCGGCAGCAAAAGTTCAAGCGCCCAGAAAGAAGGCGTCCTCAACTACATCAGCGGCGAAGAAGGTCTCAAGTACATGGCCGTCGCCAAGGGATTTGAGGTCAATCTCTTCGCAGATGAGTCACGCTTCCCGCAGCTTGTAAACCCAGTGCAGATGCAGGTCGATGGCAAAGGACGACTATGGGCAGCGGTCTGGCCAACCTATCCAAAATGGGAACCGCTCAAGAAGATGAATGATGCACTCGTCATCGTGCACGATGACAACAACGATGGCAAGGCTGATCGCGTCACCGAGTTTGCCAAGGTGCAGAATCCACTCGGCTTCGAATTCTGGAACGGCGGCGTCATCGTGACCTGCACATCCGACCTGATTTTCCTGAGAGACACCAACGGTGATGATGTCGCTGATGAGCGCATCATTCTGCTCCAGGGGCTCGACACCTCCGACACGCATCACGGTGCCAACAATCTCATCATGGGCCCCGACGGTGCCATCTATTGGCAGAGCGGCGTATTCATGCAGCACAACCATGAACACCCGTGGGGCCCGTCGCTTCAGACCGGCGCATCAGCCATGTATCGCTTCGATCCGCGCCGCTTCGCCATCTCGGTGCACGCAGGAAATTCGCCCAATCCGCACGGCACTTCCTTCGACCACTGGGGTTATCAATATGCCACCGATGGCACGGGCGGCCGTGCATATCAGGTACGTCCCAGCGGCAACGGCTTCAAGATGACCGAGCTGCTCAAGAAGGAAGTCCGACCGGTGACGGCCAGTGAAGTGGTCTCCAGCGCCAACTTCCCCGACTCCATGCAAGGCGACTTCCTGATCTGCAACGTCATCGGTTTCCTGGGCATCAAGCACTATCACCTGGAACGCAATCCCACCACCGGTGCCGTCTGGGGTGAACCTGCGGGCGATGAACTCGTCGTCACAAAGATCAATGCCGACGGAACCAAATCGGAAGACAAGTCGCGTGGTCTACTCATGAGCGGCGACAAGAATTTCCGACCCTCCGATGCCATCTTCGGTGCAGATGGAGCGCTCTATGTCTCTGACTGGCACAACGCCATCATCGGCCACATGCAGCACAACGTGCGCGATCCCAACCGCGATCACAAGCATGGCCGCATCTACCGCGTGGTTGCTACCGGTCGTCCTCTTCAGAAGCCTGTCGCCATCGATGGGGCACCGATCAGTGCGCTACTCGATAATTTGAAATCACCGGTGGATGGTATTCGCCATCGCACACATGTCGAACTGAGCGAACGCAACACACGTGAAGTCATCGCGGCTACGCAAATCTGGATGAAGCAGTTTGATGCAACCAAGAAAGAAGATGCACATCCGCTACTCGAAGCACTATGGGTGCATCAGCAGCACAATGTGCGAAACCTCGATCTGCTGGGGCAATTGCTCAAGTCCCCTGAGCCGCACGCTGGCATCGCGGCTGGCACCGTGAAGCATCTGTGGTTTAACGTGGGCGCATCCCAGCGCGGCGGCATCGTCACTGAAGCCGAGGAACTGGCCGCGATGAAGTCTGGCATCATCTCCGACACGCCGCAGCTCACCACCATCCGCATCGGCACGGTGCCTGAGCGCATGCGATACGACGTGACCCAACTGGCGGTGAAGCCAGGCAAGAAGATCAAGCTCACCTTCGCCAATCAGGACTTCATGCCTCACAACATCCTGCTGGTGAATCCCGGCAAGGCCAACGAAGTCGGCGAACTGGCGATCGCCTTGGGTGCCAAAGGTTTCGATGTGAGCTATGTGCCCCAGAGCAAGGAAATCATTTGGGCCAGCAAGCTGGTCGATTACCGCATGGAGCAAGTGATCGAATTCACCTCGCCGACTCAGCCGGGCGTCTATGAGTATCTCTGTTCTTTCCCCGGGCATCACCTGATCATGCGCGGCGAACTGATCGTCGCTGAGAATCCTGAGGAATACCTGGCGAAGAATCCCAAACCCGAAACCAAGCTCACCGAGTGGAAACTCGCTGACCTCGCCAGTGATCTCAAACGCGTCGATCAGCACCGCAGCTTTGAAAACGGTAAGAAACTGTTCACCTCACTCGCTTGTGCACAGTGCCACCAGATGGGCAAGGAAGGTGCCATGTTCGGTCCGAACCTGAGCGAAGTCGTCAAGAAATACAAGAACGATCCCAAAGCGGTGTTGCTGGAGATTCTCGAACCGTCCCGCACGATCGAAGACAAGTTCCGCAACATGTTCCTGGAGCTTGAGGATGAAAATCCGGTCTCGGGGCTAATCATTTCCGAGGATCAGACCACCGTGACTATTCAGTCGGGTCCCACAGCTGCACAGGTGCACAAGGTCGCGAAGAAAGCCATCACGGATCGCCGTCCTTCTGCGCTCTCCATCATGCCTGCGGGCCTGGTGAACACGCTGAACAAGGAGCAGATTCTCGACCTGCTTGCGTATCTGCTGGCTGATGGAAAAGCAGATCATGCTGCGTTTCAACACAAACATTGATGCGGGCAATAGCGTAGATGCTCGGCTCACTGCGCAGATGCCATTTACTTCTGCTTTACTTCGCGGAAGTCAGGCGAGGAGACCAGCGTGAAGAGCACTATTTCTTCGCCGGTGATGGTGCTGATGTCGTGATGCAGGCTCAGCACTTCGACACCGGTGATGTCTTTGATCATGGCTTCCATCAGCGGGCGGGCCGTCTCGATCAGATGGGTTCGCACTTCCTTGAGCAGGTTGCGGCCTTTCTCTAATGGCAGCACCTTGACCAGTTGCTGCTCGGCAGCGGTCAGCACGCCTTGAAGTCGCACCACGACAAGATCGCGCATCAGGTGAGCGTGGATCTCTTTGGGCCCTCTGCCCATGTACTCCTGCTCGAAGCGCCGCATGCCCTCGCAGATCGAAGCCTCGATTTCACCTTGGGTCTTCATGGGAAACTCAAATGGGAAGTGCTCACTGGCTTTATGCTTAAGCAATGCTCGCAGCGCGATTGCGAACGGGACATCGTTTCTAGTCCACCAGCAATTGCGCACAATGATATCACAAATATGTATGGTGATTTCGATCACTACCTTGCTTTTGGTCCACTGGCCCTTACACTCCTTTGTCAGCGGAGTGCGAACACGCAAGAATCGCCTCCGATGTTGGATGACTAGATCAAGGACAGCCCGGCCAAGCCGGGAGGTCTAATGACGAGTAAACCGACTTGATTCAGCACTATTCATAGTGCCGAACCAAGTCGGTTTTTTTTTTGCTACTTCGGCGAGTATGACGGTGAAGCCGTGCATCGGACGACTCAGAGGATGGAACCATGACCCAAGTCCAACTCACGATGGCTCAGCGCGTTGCCAAAGCGGTCCGTGCGCACCAGCAGCAACGAACCGGGCATGAGCCTCAGGAGGTGACAGTGATGCTCGACGGCAACACCTTGGTCATCACGCTCAATGGAGCGCTGACACCTGCTGAGCAAGCGTTGGCGGCGAGCCCCGAAGGTGCTGCCAAGGTGCAGGAGTTTCACCGGCAACTGTTCGCCAGTTCCTCCCAAGAGCTCTTGGCGGAAATCAGGCGGATCACTGGCATCCCCGTGCGTGAAGCTGCTTTGGAAGTGGACTCTGGCACTGGAGCCATCGTGCATGCATTCACCCGTGGCACGGTCGTTCAGGTGTTTCAGTTGGCTCAGCCGGTATCGGCACTGGATTGGAACGGAACGCAATAGACCACGCCAAAGGCAGCGAAGTCGATCGTAAAAAAAATAAAAATCGCCCACGGGCATCTGCATCCCCTCTATTACATACATGTACTGACTCTCTCTCTTTAGAAAAGGAATCCCCATGAATCGCTACCTGACATCAATGTTGATCGTATCGCTGGCCATGCTCACCGGCTGTGGCAGGGACCAGTCTCCTGACGCAGCAGCGGCGACCAGGCGTGCAAATGACGCGAAGCTTGCTGCCGAAGCCAAGGCCGCCAGCGACAGGCAGAATGCCGCCGATAGGAAAACCGCCGCCGACGCGAAAGCGGACGCCACCCTCAATGCTGCCCAAGCGACCAAAGAAGCTCAGGACAAAGCCGCGTACGACGCCAAGCAGGCTGCTGACGCAAAGATCGCTGCCGAACTGAAGGCCTCCAAAAATGCCAAGGATAACGCCGATGCTGCCATTGATGCCGCTGGTGAAGCGAACATGGCCAAGGCGGATGCACTGCTGACGCAGCTCCAGAAACAGATCAAAGAGGACAGACTCGATCAGGCTCAGTCCACGCTTGAACAACTCGATGACATGAAGGGATCGGTTCCCGCATCGATGCAGGATAAGGTCAACGCGGCTCGCAACAACCTGATCGCCAAGCAGGCCGCTGCAAAAATTCCCAAGTGATCAACTCCATCACGCTTGACCGTTCTACCACGGCTGGCGGTGGCCAGCCGTCATGGTCAATCCGATCAATCGCTTCATTCAAAGGAACACGAAATGAGCAATCATCACCAGACCAAAAAAGATTCCGCTTATGTCCAATCGACGACTCAGAATCAGACTCTGGTGGCAGAGGGATCCAAGGTCGCTGGCTCAGATGACACGATGAACGCTTCACAGGAGGCGATCGCTCAGCGGGCATTTGAGATTTACATACTCAATGGCCAGCAGCCTGGACATTGCAAACAGAACTGGGAACGAGCTGAGCGTGAACTATGCACGCCGCCCGCGGCTGGCGATTGCTGCGATCAGAAGCAGACGCAAAGCACAGGTAGCAGGACGCTCGAACCGGTGGTCAAGTCTTCCGACGAGATCATGCCGACCAGCGGCGGCAAGGGTTCGTACCCCAAAGGTATGCCGCGTAGCTCAGCCACTGACCGCCCCAGCAAGCACTAACTCCTGAGCGCCCGGCCCAGCGGAGGGGCTTGGCTGGTCGCTCAGACCTGACTCATTAACCGCCTACACAAGGAATATGAAAATGGGATTGATCCTTCTAATCATCGTCGTTCTGTTACTCGTTGGTGCCATGCCGACCTGGGGCCACAGTCGCAACTGGGGCTACGCTCCCAGCGGCATTCTGGGCACGGTCCTGCTTGTCCTGGTGATTCTGCTGCTCTTGGGCTACCTGCCCCGCGGGTTCTAAGTAGCACAGCCGCCTCATCTGGGTAACACCAAACGTCTTGCCAAGGAATGAAAAAATGAATACGCAACGCAGTGTCGGATTCGCGCTGGTGGTGATCGGTGTGATTCTTTTCATCATCGGCGCCAATGCTTCAGAGTCTTTCGCGGACCAGTGGAGCGAGTTTTTCACCGGTCACTTCACCGACAAGACCGTGTGGTACATGGTTGGCGGCATCGGACTGGTGATCGTCGGCGTGATCATGTCCGCGATGGGTGGTCGCAGAACGTAATGCGAAATCGCACGCTTTGAATTGATTGCATTTTCGGTGCTGCCGAATTGTTGTTCGGCAGCTTGGATTACAGATTCTTCTAACTTCAGGCTCAGGACCTTGATTCGGGCTTCGTCCCGATGACGGTCGTCTTTGAAAGGACATGACAATGAACACGTTCCCCATGAAAGCAACATTTTTACTCGCCGGTGTGTTTGGTCTGCTGGCGCTCAGTGCCTGCGCGACAGCTCCGGCCACGGTGCAAGGCAAGCGTGATATTGAAACCGATGCCGCCACTGCCCTGGCCAAAGCAACGCGACAGGACCCCTCACTGACGTCCATTTTCAACACCTCTGCGGGCTACGCAGTTTTCCCATCGGTGGGCAAAGGCGCAGTAGGCGTGGGCGGTGCCTACGGCAAAGGCGTGCTCTACGATCACGGCAAAGTCGTCGGCTACTGCGATCTGAGCCAGGCAACGATCGGTGTGCAACTAGGTGGCCAGTCTTACACCGAGATCCTCTGCTTTGAAAACCACCAAGCTCTCAGCAGGTTCAAGCAAGGCAACTTCCAATTCGACAGTCAGGCAACAGCCGTGGCGCTTAAGTCAGGCGCTGGCGCCAACGCCAAGTTCACCAATGGCGTGTCGGTCTTCACCATGGACGAAGCCGGCCTGATGTTCGAAGCCGCCGTTGGCGGACAGAAGTTCAGCTATCAGCCCAAGTGATCGGGTATGGCTGATCCATCCGCAAGCACCCGGCGCAGTCGGTGCGCTGGGTGCAGCGCTGAGTTACCTCTTCGTCAAGGTCACTACCAGGAGTTGAGCCTTGAGCACGGCCAAGGAAAACGCAGCAGAGCAGAGCATCGGTTCACTCGCCAGCGAAATCATCGATGATGCGCAGCGACTGGTGAAACTGCATCTGGGACTGCTTGGCCACGAGGTCCGCGCGGACTTTCGCAAGTGCAAGCATGCTGCGTTTGTGCTGGTCATCGCCCACATTCTCGCTGTGGTGGGCTTCACCGGTTTGTTCGCTATGTTCGTGGGGCTGCTCGCATGGGCGGCGCCGGACATCCCGTGGTGGGGCTGGTGCGGCATCGTGGGCGGCGCGCTGCTGCTGGTGTCCGTGATCGTCTATCGACGCGCGAGCAAAATGCTTAAGTCGATCAATCCGCTGCCGGACGAGACGATCCAAGTGATCAAGGAAGAACTGCAATGGTCGGCAAAATAGAAAACGCCAGCGCCAATGACGACGATGCCGACGATGCCGAGAAAGTCCGTCGTCAACTCATCGAAGCGCGTTCAGCTTTGTCAGCGAAGCTCCTCCTGCTTGAAGGGCGGCTTAAGAATTCCGTCGATATGGCGCGCAGCAATGTCGAACAAGGCGCGCAATCGGTGAAGCAATCGGTTGAAGACACTTTGTCATCGATCAAGCAGACGTTTGATTTCAAAAAGCTTGCTGCACGGCATCCTTGGGGGGCGATAGGCGGGGCTGTCATCGCTGGGGTGCTGCTGGCCCATCGAGCCCGGAGCCGACGACATTTTGTCGGTAATCTGCCGATTTACGCACAATCGAAATGGGCCGCCGCCGCGCAGGACGCCGCGCAGAAGGCAACCGGCATGAGGCAGGAACTGCGATCCCGATTTCAGGAAGAAATGAGCAAACTCAAAAGCATCGCAATCGGCGTGGGCGTCACCTATGCACGCGCTTGGTTAACGAAGAGGTTGCCATCTCTGGCCACGCACATCGAAGGCCTTGGGAAACCCACCGCGAAGGAC
>CAZYQL010000002.1:9649-47403 GCA_964650055.1 uncultured Phycisphaeraceae bacterium
GTTGCCATCTCTGGCCACGCACATCGAAGGCCTTGGGAAACCCACCGCGAAGGACCAGGCGCAACCGACTGCCACTTCCGGGAGCGATCCCACCACCTAACGATGGCGTGTGTCCAACTGCGGCCATGTGTCGAGAGATTTTCAAATAGGTGCGCTATCAAAACTCAAGGCCGAACTCACATAGACGACAACCTGCTGCCCACGGCTAAGCCCTCGGGCATCGTCCGGAGCAGAGGCGGTTCGCCCGAAGTCGCGACCTCGCCGATGAAGTTCGTTGCGGTCGTGGTCTTCATCGCGACTCTCTACCTGGGGCGAGAAGTACTTATTCCATTTGTCCTTGCTCTGCTTCTGTGTTTTGTTCTGGTGCCAATGGCGGTGCGCCTGCGGCGATGGGGACTGGGGCGAATCACGTCAATAGTGGTCACGATGATTCTCGCCACCACCATGATTGCGGGGCTCGGCTCGTTCTTCGCAGTGCAATTGATTGATGTCACCATGCGGCTGCCTGAATATCAGGGCAACATCGAACAGAAGATCGAATCGCTCCGCATCACGCCCAACGGCCCGATTGACCGCGCGATCCGTATGTTCGCACGGCTCAACGATGGCTTGGATAAATCGACGAGCGAGCCAAAGGACAAAGGTCGATACATCGACAAGTTGCTACCGCCCGACAAGGAAGCAATCGAAGAGTCGCCGCCCAAGGTAACCCCCGTGCAGATGGTTGCGCCGGCGGTGACGCCTATGGGCATCCTCAGCAACGTGACGGGCACCGCGCTAGGCCCGCTGGCAACAGCGGGCATCGTGTTCGTTCTCGTCATCTTCCTGCTGATCGAGCGCGAAGACCTGCGCGACCGCCTCATTCGCGAGCTGGGCACCGCGCCAGGTCAGCTCAACAATACGACGCAGGCCTTGGACGATGCGGCATACAACGTCTCGCGTTTTCTGCTCATGCAGTTGATCGTCAATTCCACCTATGGCCTTGCCATCGGCATCGGTTTGTATTTCATCGGCGTGCCAAACCCGGCGCTATGGGGATTGCTCGCGACCGTGCTGCGATTTGTCCCCTATATCGGCCCGATTATCGCCTCCGCCTTTCCCACCGCGCTCGCCTTTGCCGTCGATCCTGGGTGGGGCATGGTGATCGCAACGGTGGTGATGTTCGTGGTGGTCGAACTCATCTCCAACAACTTGATCGAGACATGGCTCTACGGCACCAAGATGGGAATCTCATCGGTGGCGATTCTACTGTCGGCCATGTTCTGGACGTGGCTCTGGGGGCCCATCGGCCTGCTGATGTCCACACCCATTACGGTTTGCATCGTCGTGCTGGGCCGATACATCCCCGCACTCAGCGGCATCTCCCGTTTCCTCGGCGATCAACCTGGCCTGCCTCTCTACGCCCGCATGTATCAGCGATTCCTGGCTATGGACCCCGACGAGCCGGACCAGATTGCTCAGGAATATCTGACCGATCACACCGTCGAAGAGTTTTACGGAGAGGTGCTCGTACCAGCGCTGCGATTATTGGAGGACGAGCGATTTCAAGATTCATTGGAGCCAGCGCGAAGAGAGTTCATCCTCGAACACATTCGCGAACTGATCGATGACGTCGCCGAGCGTCCCGATCCTGACAAAAAGCCAGCCGCTGCGGAGACATCGCCATCGGATCCCGCCGCCGAGTCTACGGAGACGGAAGATCCATCACCCGCGCCTGATGTTCCTGTCGCACTCAGTGGAGCACTGGCAGCGATGACACCGGCTCAGGTCATCTGCATCTCTGCACACGACGAATCAGATGAAGTTGTGGCTCAAATGATCTCGATCCTTTTAAGGAGGCGCGGCATTCGGGCGTCCTTCATTCCAGCCGAGTTGCGGGCAGCCGACCGTGTCGAACGGCTGGCAACCGAAGGGGCACCGATCGCCTGCATTTCGGTGCTGCCGCCTTATGCGGCCGTTTACGCCCGGCACACCGTTCAGCGAATCGCAGCGCGTGTTCCCTCTACGAAACTTGTCGTCGGATTCTGGGAAGCCAGTGCCGTCTCAGAGAACCTGACTCGCCAGCTTACTGCTGTCGGTGCTACCGAGGTGGTGAGTTCGGTGGCCCAGGCTGTGGCATCGCTGGTTGCGCTTGTCGCGCTCGAACCCGGCGATCCGTTGAATGATGGTGAAAACACGCAGCCAGTGGAAGAGCAAGAAAGTTTACTTGTGAAGGTATGAGATGGGATTGCAATGTCGTATATCTCGAGAGCTTGCTGGAGGTCACGGTTGATCGCCGATCATGGTCGAAAATGAAGAATCCCTTGAGCATCAATCCAAAGAAGCCATACGTTCTGGCGATCAACGGCGGCTCGTCAACGATCAAGTTCGCGTGGTATCAGGTGCGTGACTCGCTCGTGCGAAGTCGGTCAGGTGTGATGTCGCGCATCGGCCTTGGTGGGACGAAGCTGGATTTCACTGACCCGGCCGGAATAGCAGCGGGGAGCCTCAATGTTCCAGCCTCGGACTTTAACTCTGCCGTGGCGTTTCTGGTGGACTGGCTCAACAAACAGGATGAATTCAATTCGCTCGTAGCCGTGGGTCACCGAGTGGTTCATGGCATGCAACATCTCGCGCCGGAAATAATCACTGCAACACTGCTGGAAGAACTTCATCGCATAGTTCCATATGACCCGGATCATCTGCCCGGTGAGATTGAACTGATCGAAACTTTCCGCGCGCGTTGTCCGGGCTTGACGCAAGTGGCCTGTTTTGACACAGCGTTTCACCAAGGCATGCCTCGCGTCGCCAAGATGCTTGCCATCCCGCGTCGCTTCGAGGCTGATGGCGTGATGCGCTATGGCTTTCATGGTTTGTCGTATGCGTACTTGATGGAAGAACTCGCCCGGCTGGGTGACCCCGCAGCGAAGACCGGCCGCGTCATCCTCGCGCACTTGGGCAATGGCGCAAGCCTCGCTGCTGTGCGCGATGGTAAGAGCATCGACACCAGCATGGGATTTACGCCGACGTCAGGATTGCCCATGAGCACGCGCAGTGGTGATCTGGATCCAGGCTTGATGAATTACCTTGCTCGCGCCCAGAAAATGACCGCTGCCGAGTTTGATCAGATGGTGAATCACGAGTCAGGCTTGCTCGGCATTTCGGAAACCAGCTCCGACATGCGTGACTTGCTTGAAATGGAAACTGGTGACGTGCGCGCTGCAGAGGCGGTGGCGCTGTTCTGCTACCAGGCAAAGAAATGGATCGGTGCCTTCGCGGCTGCACTGGGCGGCGTGGACACGCTCGTCTTCGCCGGTGGAATCGGTGAGAACGCAGCGGCGATCCGCAAACGGATTTGTGTAGGGCTCGAATTTCTCGGCATTGAAGTGGATGCCTCACGTAATGCTGATTCAGCGGAGGTAATTTCCACAGATGCCGGCCTGGTGACGGTTCGCGTCATTCGTACAGATGAAGAACAGATGATCGCGCGCTCAGTGTGTCGTGTGATAGCGCCCGCGTGATGGATCGATCGTTTCAGGTAGGTGAACGCCATTTGCAATGGCGCGTGTGTCAGACCGAACTACAACGAAGCAACAGAGGCTACCCATGATTATCAAGTACAAGACGAACAAGACAGTGACTGAGACGGCGGCCGCACTACAGTCCGCAGTGACCGCGAATCATTTCGGTGTCATGCAGGTTCACAATCTTACGGAAACCATGAAGAAGAAAGGTGTGGCGTTCGCCCATGAATGTCTGATCTACGAAGTCTGTCAGCCGCAACAGGCGAAGAAGGTACTTGATGCTGACATGAGCCTGTCCACCGCGCTGCCATGCCGAATCTCGATCTACGAAGAGGGAGGCAAGACGATACTGGCCACGCTCAAGCCGACGAAACTTCTGGGGATGTTCAACACACCAAATCTGAAGGACGTGGCTCAGGAGGTGGAGGACACCATTGTGAAGATCATGAAAGAGGCGGCGTCCGATTGAATGGTCGCGTCAGGATCGAAAGATGTGCTTGTTATTTTTTCAGGTGCTGCGAATCGTAATCCTTCCCCGTCAATCGATTCCGAGATTCCCCTATGGCTGTCAACACAACATGCGGCAAGATGGCAAACGAAGTTCTTCAGCGAGCGTTGTTCGCTAGACAAGCAATGTGTGCCCGCAACGTCTGCCGCAAGTCATCTTTTTCCTACTCTGCATTCAGCTCTGGAAAGGTGCGGATTTAGTGCCCATTCAGGAGTCACCACCTTCGCAGCGCTGGTTCTCGCCTTCGGCCTTGTGGCATCGCAAGAGCGCGATCATCGCGGCATTGAGCATCGTTGCCATCGCTCTGCATCTGATCCTGCGCTATGGCATTCACACAACGCCTGCGACCTATCGCATTCCACTACTTGCAATACTGGTTATCGGTGGCTTGCCACTGCTATATGACCTTCTCCGCAAACTTCTGGCGCGAAAGTTCGGCTCCGATCTGCTGGGCGGCATTTCGATTGTCACCTCCATTCTCCTAGGGGAGTATCTGGCCGGCTCAATCATTGTTCTGATGCTGTCAGGCGGTGAAGCCCTTGAAAGTTACGCCCTGCGCAGTGCATCATCCGTGCTGGCTGCGCTGGCCAAGCGCATGCCATCGATTGCGCATCGCAAGCAGGATTCGCAGATTTTGGATGTGGCGCTGGATGAAGTAGCCGTGGGCGACACGCTCGTGATCTATCCGCACGACATTTGTCCGGTGGACGGTGAAGTGATCGAAGGCCACGGTGTGATGGATGAATCGTACCTGACCGGTGAGCCGTTCCAGATCACCAAGACCTCCGGCTCTGCGGTGATCTCCGGCGCGATCAACGGCGAGTCGGCCCTGACCATTCGCACCACTCGGCTCGCTTCCGATTCGCGCTACGCAAAGATCATGGAAGTGATGCGCGAGAGTGAATCCAAGCGACCGCAACTGCGCCGCCTCGGTGATCGTCTGGGCGCGATCTACACACCTGTAGCTCTCACGGTCGCGCTGCTGGCCTGGCTCATTAGCGGTGAAGCGATTCGCTTTCTCGCCGTGCTGGTCATCGCAACGCCTTGTCCGCTGCTGATCGCAATCCCGGTCGCCATCATTGGCTCAATCTCTCTTTGCGCTCGCCGGGCGATCATTATTAAGAGCCCCGTCGTGTTGGAACAAATCGCCGAGTGTCGCACCGCGATTTTCGACAAGACCGGAACGCTGACGTATGGCGAACCGAAGTTGACCGATGAATTGATTGCCCCGGGCTTCGAGCAGAAAGCAGTTCTCACACTCGTGGCAAGTCTGGAGCGGTACTCGAAACATCCACTAGCGCGTGCCATTATCGCCGCAGCAACCGATGCAGGCATCGAGATTCCTGAAGCCAGCAATGTGAACGAACAACCGGGCAAAGGGCTTCGTGGCACCGTCTCCGGACGGGAAGTGCTGATCACCAGCCGCAACAAACTGATCGCGCAGAAGCCTGCTGTTGCCGATGCACTTCCGCCGATGACCGAAGGGCTTGAGTGTGTGGTCGCCATCGACGGCGAATACGCAGCCGTGCTGCGATTCCATGATGCCCCGCGCGCCGAGAGCCGGTCCTTCATTCATCACCTCAAGCCCAAGCATCACATTAATCGCGTGATGATCGTGTCGGGTGATCGCGAGTCGGAAGTGCACTATCTCGCGGAGCAGGTGGGCATCACCGAAATTCATGCGCAGAAGAGTCCCGAGGAGAAGTTGGAAATCGTCCGCAAGGAGACCGCTGCCGCCAAGACGCTGTACGTGGGCGATGGCATCAATGACGCACCGGCGATGATGGCCGCGACAGTCGGTATGGCGATCGGGCAAAACAGTGATGTGACCGCTGAGGCTGCTGGCGTGGTCATCATGGACAACTCGCTTGAGAAGGTGGACGAATTCATTCACATCAGTCGACGGATGCGGATCATCGCGCTCCAAAGTGCCGTCGGCGGAATGGCGCTGAGCATCATCGGCATGGGACTGGCGGCCTTCGGTTACCTGAGCCCTGTAAGTGGCGCGATCACACAGGAAGTCATCGATGTGCTGGCTGTGCTCAATGCTTTGCGTGCGGCTTTTCCGCCCAAGGTGATTCATGACCTTTATTGAAGCTGAATACAAAATGAAAACACAAACGCATCCCCCAACCCTTTCCCCTGACCTTCTGAGCAGGATCGATGCCTACTGGCGCGCTGCGAACTATCTCTCCGTCGGGCAGATGTACCTGTTCGATAATCCGCTCCTCAAGCGGCCGCTGGCGCTCTCAGACATCAAGCGCATGTTGCTGGGGCACTGGGGCACGACGCCCGGGCAGAATTTTATTTACGTGCATCTTAACCGCATCATCAAGGCACACGATCTCGACATGATCTTCGTCTCCGGTCCAGGGCACGGCGGGCCAGCCGTGGTCGCCAACACCTACCTCGAAGGCAGCTACAGCGAGATCTATCCGAACATCACTCAGGATGAAGCTGGGCTTCAAAAACTCTTTCTTCAGTTCTCCTTTCCCGGCGGCATCCCCAGCCACGCATCCCCCGAATGCCCGGGCTCGATTCACGAAGGCGGCGAACTGGGTTACTCGCTGAGCCATTCTTTCGGCGCGGTGTTCGACAATCCTGATCTGATCGTCGCCTGTGTTGTGGGCGATGGTGAAGCGGAAACAGGACCGCTGGCTACAGCCTGGCATTCCAACAAATTTCTCAACCCTGTCAGCGACGGCGCGGTGCTTCCGATTCTTCATCTGAACGGCTACAAGATCGCCAACCCGACCATTCTTGCCCGCATCGAACGCGAAGAACTGGAGCAGCTGTTCCGCGGCTACGGATGGACGCCGATTTATGTCGAAGGCGATGACCCCACACTCATGCACGAAGCGATGGCTGCTGCGCTCGAAACCGCAGTCGCGCAGATCAAAGCTATTCAGCTCAACGCTCGCAGTAGCGCTGACCTCACACGTCCGCGCTGGCCGATGATCGTTCTCAAATCTCCCAAAGGCTGGACCGGGCCCAAGGTCGTCGATGGGGTGCAGATCGAGGGTACTTTTCGTTCGCATCAGGTGCCGCTCTCAGACCCGGTCGCGCATCCCGAACACCTCAAGCTGTTGGAGCAATGGCTGCGCAGCTATCGACCGGAAGAACTCTTTGACGAGCGAGGGCGATTGAAGGCAGACTTGGCGGAGCTTGCGCCCAAGGGCAACCGCCGCATGGGCGCCAATCCTCACGCCAACGGCGGCGCGCTGCTGCACGATCTGCGCCTGCCGGATTTCCGCGACTACGCCCAGGATGTTCCCACACCCGGCTCGCGCGGCATCGGCGACACGCGCGTGCTTGCTCCATTCCTGCGCGATGTGGTGAAACTCAACAGCGAGCCACGCAACTTCCGCATCTTCGGCCCCGATGAAACACTCTCCAACGGACTCGGAGCCGTCTTCGAAGAAACGAATCGCCAGTGGGCAGCGACGACTCAACCCAACGATCAGTGGCTCTCTCCCGAAGGCGGCGTGCTGGATTCCATGCTCAGCGAACACCAATGCGAAGGCTGGCTCGAAGGTTACCTGCTCACCGGGCGGCATGGTCTGTTCAACTGCTACGAGGCGTTCATTCACATCATCGACTCGATGTTCAATCAACACGCCAAGTGGCTTAAGGTCACATCGCATCTGCCTTGGCGTCGCAAGATCGCCTCGCTCAACTATCTGCTGGCTTCGCATGTCTGGCGGCAGGATCACAACGGCTTCACGCATCAGGATCCCGGCTTCATCGATCACGTCGTGAACAAAAAAGCCGAGGTCGTGCGAGTCTATCTCCCGCCCGATGCCAACTGTCTGCTCTCGGTGATGAGCCACTGCCTGCGCAGCAAGCAATACGTCAACGTGGTCATCGCAGGGAAACATCCTTCGCCGCAGTGGCTGACGATGGATGCTGCCGCGAAGCACTGCGCCGCAGGCATCGGCATCTGGCAGTGGGCGAGTAACGACGAAGGCGAATCGCCCGATGTGGTCATGGCCTGCTGCGGCGATGTGCCCACGCTCGAAACACTCGCCGCCGTCGCCATCATGCGCGAGCATCTGCCTACGCTGAAGATCCGCGTGGTCAATGTCGTCGATCTCATGCGGTTGCAGCCCGAGAGAGAGCATCCACATGGACTCAGCGATGCGAAGTTTGATGAACTCTTCACGAAAAACAAACCGGTCATCTTCGCCTTCCATGCTTATCCGTGGCTGATCCATCGCCTGACTTATCGTCGCACCAATCACGACAACATCCACGTGCGCGGCTACAAAGAAGAAGGCACGATTTCCACGCCGTTCGACATGACAGTGCTCAACGATCTGGACCGGTTCCACCTCGTGATGGACACCATCGACCGCCTGCCGCAGACCGGTGAGCGAGGTGCCCGTCTGAAGAAGCAACTTGGCGACAAGCTCATCGAACACCGGCAGTACATCAACAAACACGGTCAGGACATGCCGGAGATTCGCAATTGGAAGTGGGAGCCTCGCCATGAATAGGTTCAAGCAGCTCTGGAGCAAACTGCGGTCGAGATTCTGGTTTACGCCTTCGCTCATCGTGATGGCCAGCATTGGTCTCGCGGTGGCTTTGATCGAGGCAGACTCCGTCGTGAGCGATCCATGGCTGGCGCAGTGGCCGCGACTGTTTGGGGCCGGGGCCGAAGGTGCGCGAGGCATGATGTCCACCATTGCCGGCTCCATGATGACCGTGGTGGGCGTGACATTCTCGATGGTCTTGATGGTACTGGCGATGGCTTCGAGCCAATACACCTCACGCATTCTGCGAAACTTCATTCGCAGCCGCGTCACACAGGTCGTGCTTGGAATCTTCACCGGTATCTTCACCTATTGCCTGATCGTGTTGCGCACCATTCGCAGCGGCGACGAAGGTGCATTCGTTCCAAACCTGGCGGTTTCCTTTGGCTTCGTTCTGGCGCTGGGTGGTGTCGGTGCCCTCATCTTCTTCGTTCATCACATTGCCGCCTCGATCCAGGCTTCGAGCATCATCGCTTCGGCCGCTGAGGAAACAATCAAGGCTGTCGATCGATTGTTTCCGGTGAAACTCGGACAAGGATCGCCCCACGACGATGATGAGCAGCCGCTTCACCCGCCTGATGAACGGAACTGGCGATCCGTCATGGCCGGCGAGAGTGGCTATATCCAGAGTGTGGATAGCGAAGGGCTTGTTCGCTTGGCGCGCGAGACCAACACCATCGTGTGGATGGATCACGGCATCGGCGAGTTCGTTGTCCAAGACACCCCGCTGGCCTCATTAGCAATGGAAGAGCCGCCGGATCAAGAGACGATTGACGCACTACAGGCGACGTTCAGTATCAGCCGTCACCGCACGGTGGATCAAGACGCGGCCTTTGGCATCAGGCAGATCGTGGATATCGCGCTCAAAGCACTCTCCCCCGGCATCAACGACATAACGACGGCCGTGATGTGCGTGGATTATTTGACGG
This sequence comes from uncultured Phycisphaeraceae bacterium, assembly GCA_964650055.1. GTDB lineage: Bacteria > Planctomycetota > Phycisphaerae > Phycisphaerales > Phycisphaeraceae > JTS-RE9. The sequence goes on from CAZYQL010000002.1 coordinate 19,122, forward strand.
CGATCCTCGCGCGGATAGCGCCGCGGTCCATCGTTTCATCGCGCCGCTATGAGGAAGGGGAACTGCGCGTGATCGCAAAAGGCCCGAGTTTCGAAAGCTTGCTGGCCGATTCGTTCGACCAGATTCGAAGCAACGCCAAAGACAACGTCGTCATCATGGCGCGGATGCTCGCTGCCTTTCAAACCGTTGCCAGTTTGACGGACAGTCCACGCCGACGGCGGGCGCTTGGCGAACAAGTGCAATGGATCGCCGAGTTGGCCAAGTGTTCCGTCGAGTCCGCCCACGATTGCGAGGGAATCGACTCACAGGTGGCGCGTGTGCGCGAAGCGATCGAAGCCGAGCCAGCCTTATGCAAAGGTTAGGAGAAGAAACTACAAACCCGGCCAGGACATGCCCGAGATTCGCAACTGGAAATGGAACACAACAGGGACAGGTGGTGCAAGAACATGAAGAACAACATCAAAACCAGTAAATTCCGCGTAGCTGCGGGCGAAACAGTCCAGCTCAACAAGCGGCCGACGCTCGTCGACCCCGTGTACAAATCCAAGAAGGACTACGAAAAGCAGCTCCAGAAGCAGGTGGAGGATCTGAGTGATCTGCAACGTCTTCATTACGCCTCCGACCGCTACTCCTTGCTGCTGATTTTCCAGGCGATGGACGCTGCGGGCAAGGATGGCGCGATCCGTCATGTGATGTCCGGCGTCAATCCGCAGGGCTGTCAGGTGTTCAGCTTCAAACACCCCAGCGCCACGGAACTCGATCACGACTTTCTCTGGCGCACCACCGGATGTCTGCCCGAGCGCGGGCGCATCGGCATTTTTAATCGTTCGTACTACGAAGAGGTATTGATCGTCCGCGTACACCCGGAATTGCTCCAAGCCCAAAAGCTGCCCGAGAAGCTAATGAGCGAAGAGGCCGTCTGGCAGGGGCGGTATCGCTCGATCGTGGACATGGAGAATCACCTTTACCGTAGCGGCACGCGCGTCGTTAAGTTTTTCCTACACCTCTCAAAAGAAGAGCAGCGCAAGCGATTCCTCGAACGTATCGATGACGCGGAGAAGAACTGGAAGTTCAGTCTTGCCGACGTCGAAGAGAGAAAGTTCTGGAATCAGTACATGCAGGCGTATGAGGCGTGCCTGAGCGCCACAAGCACAAGGCAAGCGCCTTGGTACGTCGTCCCCGCTGATGACAAGAAAAACGCCAGGCTGATCGTCTCCCAAATTATTCTCGATGTGTTCAACGGATTGAAAATGAGTTACCCCAAAACCACAGATCAGCGCCAGAAAGAACTGCAAATGATCCGTGAACAGCTCGTGAAATAAGGACTCGCTGCCACGACATTCTCAATGGCGCATCGGACGACCAGCGTGCAGGACTTTGCAACGTGCAGACATGACAAGTAACACCACCAATTCGAATCAGGGCACTGTCGTCTCCGTGCGCGGCAGCGTGGTTGATATTGATTTCGCTGATCGCCTGCCGTCCATTTACACGATGCTCCGCACGGGAGTGAACGGCGAGATCCTGATTGAAGTCCTCGCGCAGCTCCATTCGCATCGCGTCCGAGGGATCGCGCTGACGCCTACGCAAGGTCTGGCGCGCGGCATGACCGTTCACGACACGGGTGGACCACTCAAAGCGCCCGTCGGCAAAGGCATCCTCTCGCGAATGTTCGATGTTTTCGGTAACACCATCGACCGTGAGCCGGCGCTCACCGATGTTCAATGGCGCAGCGTGCATCGGGCTCCGCCGCCGCTGGCGAGGCGTTCCACCAGGTCTCAAATCTTTGAAACGGGCATCAAGGTTATTGATGTGCTCCTGCCGCTTGAGCGAGGCGGCAAGGCGGGACTCTTCGGTGGTGCGGGTGTCGGCAAGACGGTGCTGCTCACCGAAATGATTCACAACATGATCGGCCACCAGGAAGGCGTCAGCATTTTCTGCGGCATCGGTGAACGCTGCCGCGAAGGCGAGGAGCTTTATCGTGAGATGAAGGAAGCGGGCGTGTTGCCGAACATGGTGATGATCTTCGGCCAGATGAACGAGCCGCCGGGCAGCCGCTTCCGTGTGGGGCATGCGGCATTGACGATGGCTGAGTATTTTCGCGATGATGAGCACCGCGATGTATTGCTGCTGATCGACAACATTTTCCGCTTCATTCAGGCCGGCATGGAAGTGTCCGGCTTGATGGGGCAGATGCCTTCGCGGCTCGGTTACCAGCCCACGATGGGCACCGAACTCTCAGGTTTGGAAGAGCGCATCGCCAACACCGACACAGGTGCCATCACTTCGATCCAGGCGGTGTACGTGCCAGCCGATGACTTCACTGATCCCGCCGCGGTGCATACGTTTTCGCATTTGTCCGCATCGATTGTGCTCTCTCGCAAGCGGGCTGCTGAGGGACTCTTCCCCGCCATCGACCCGTTGCAATCCAGTTCCAAGATGGCGACGCCGGGCATCGTGGGTCAACGGCATTACGACCTGGCACAGGAAATCCGTCGGACGCTGGCGCAGTACGCGGAGCTCAAGGACATCATTGCCATGCTCGGCCTCGAGCAGCTTTCGCCGGAGGATCGCAAGGTGGTCGCCCGCGCTCGCCGACTCGAACGCTTTCTCACGCAACCGTTTTTCACCACGGAACAGTTCACCAACCTGAAAGGAACACTTGTCAGCCTCGATGATGCGCTGACCGGCTGCGAGCGAATTCTGCACGATGAATTTGCGGACTATCCGGAAAGTGCGCTTTACATGATCGGCGCGATCGACGAAGCGAAGAAAAAGGTGGAACCTCAATCGAAAGGGGCGCATGTCGTCAGCACTGATGCAACTTGAGATTCTTCTGCCGTTCGAGGTCTTCGCCAGCAAGGCTGATGTGATGCGCGTTGTCGCAGAGACGCCGGAGGGTTCGTTCGGACTCCTGCCGCACCGACTCGATTGTGTCGCGGCGCTGACGCCCGGAATCCTGATCTACGAATCCGAAGCGGAGGGTGAAGTATTCGTCGCAGTGGATGAAGGGATTCTCATCAAGACCGGGCCGAAGGTTTTCGTTTCGGTGCGAAGAGCACTGGCGGGATCGGACTTAGAGCAATTGCGTGATGCGGTTGAAAAGGAATTCCTCACGATCGATGAGCATGAACAGGGTGTGCGCTCGGTGATGGCGAAACTGGAGACGGGATTCCTCCGTCGCTTCGCGGCGTTCCAACATGAATGATCAGCCAAAGCCAATCTCGAAGAGCGATACGACGCTTGCTCAGCAGGTCGGCAAGAAGGCCGCGCGCAAACTCAAAGCGAGACGAAACACCACGGGCGTCTGGTTTGGCCTGGGCATGATGGGTTTGATCGGCTGGTCGGTGGTGGTTCCCACGCTGCTGGGCGCGGCACTGGGAATCTGGCTCGACAAGCAACATCCCGGTCAGCACAAGTGGACGCTGGCGCTGCTCGTGGCGGGACTGATGATCGGCTGCCTCAATGCATGGTACTGGGTCGCCAAGGAAGATCGGGCCATGCGGGAAGACTCAGAGGAACATGATGAATGAAACCTTGACACTCATATTGGCATGGGCTGTGGGCCTAGTGCTTGGCGCAATTTTCTTTGGCGGCCTGTGGTGGACGGTGCGCAGGGCTATGGCTTCGAGTCAGCCGGCGCTCTGGTTCGTCGGCAGTCTGCTGCTGCGCACGGGCATTGTGATGGTCGGATTTGTCGTTGTGTCTGGCGGTCACGCGGAGACAATGGTGGCGTGTCTGGTCGGTTTTGTGATCGCCCGTTTCATCGTGATGAGAGTCACGCGCTCAGCGGTGCCGTTGCATCACATTGCCGCGAAGGAGCCTGGCCATGCGTCTTAGTCCCGACGAAATCGTTTACTGGCAACACGGGTTCTTCAAGCTCAACGCGACGCTTGTCTTCACCTGGGGCGTGATGCTGGTGCTGGTGGTCGGCTCCATTCTCATCACGAGAAAGCTCTCCACGGATCTGAAGCGATCGCGCTGGCAGAACCTTCTGGAAATCATCGTGCTGGCCATCGAGAAGCAGATCGAAGATGTCGGCCTTACCCACGCGGTGAAGTATCTCCCGTTTCTGGGCACGCTTTTTCTATTCGTCGCGATGGCCAGCCTCTGCACCATTATTCCCGGTTACGAACCGCCAACAGGCTCGCTCTCCACCACGGCTGCGCTGGCGCTGTGTGTGCTCGTGGCGGTGCCTTTGTTCGGCATCGAGGAACAGGGCGTGGGCGGCTACCTCAAGTCCTACTTGAAGCCGACGTTCATCATGCTCCCGTTCAACATCATCAGTGAAATCTCCCGCACGCTGGCGCTGGCGGTGCGCCTGTTCGGCAACATGATGAGCGGCGCGATGATCATCGCCATCCTGCTCACCATCACGCCGTTCATCTTCCCCATCATCATGACGGCGATGGGGCTGCTCACCGGCATGGTGCAGGCCTATATCTTCAGCATTCTGGCTGCGGTTTATATCGCAGCCGCCACGCAGGTCCGCAAGCCCAAACTCGAACCAGCCGTTACCACATGAATCACCGCAACGCTTATTGCTGCATTCGTCGCAACACTTTTCTCAACATAAAGGAATCACCATGGACAGCATGACCCTCGTCGCCATCGTCACGATTTTCACCGCCGGCCTCACGACTGCTGTGGGCTGCATGGCCCCGGCGCTGGGTGAAGGCAGAGCCGTCGCGACCGCCTTGACCTCGCTCGCTCAACAGCCCGATGCGTCCGCCACCATCACCCGGACGCTCTTTGTCGGCCTGGCGATGATTGAATCGACAGCGATCTACTGCTTCGTCGTCTCGATGATTCTCATCTTCGCCAATCCGTTCTGGAATCATTTTATCGCTCAAGCGGTGGGGAAGTAAGCCATGCTGATTGACTGGTTCACCGTTGGTGCTCAGGTACTGAACTTCATCGTTCTCGTCTGGCTGATGAAGCGATTTCTCTACAAGCCGATCCTGCGCGCTATCGATGCGCGGGAGAATCGCATCGCTGCGGAACTGGCCGATGCCGCTGCGAAGCAAGCAGAGGCCAAGAAGGAACGCGATGCGTTTGAGCACAAGAACGAAGAGTTCGACAAGCAACGCGCCGCGCTGATGAGTAAGGCGACGGATGAGGTGAAAGCCCAACGTCAGCACTTGCTCGAAGAAGCGCGGCAGGCCGCCGATGCCTTAAGCGCCAAGCGACAGGAATCACTGCAAAGCGAAGCCCGTAAATTGAATCAAGCCATCAAACAGCGCACGCAGCAGGAAGTCTTTGCCATTGCCCGAAAGACGCTGGCCGACCTTGCCACGACAAGTCTTGAAGAACGCATCGGCGAGGTTTTCACACGGCACTTGCTCTCGATGGATAGCACGGCAAAAGCGGGCCTCGCTCAAGCGATTAAGACTGCATCTGAGCCGGCGATCCTGCGCAGCGCGTTCGACCTGTCTTCGGAGCAGCGCGCGTTGATACAGAACGCCCTTAACGAGACGTTTTCAGCCGACATCTCCATTCGATTTGAAACGACGCCGACGCTGATCAGCGGAATCGAACTCAGCACGAATGGGCAGAAGCTTGCCTGGAGCATCGGCGACTACCTCGCATCGATGGAGAAAAGCGTCGGCGAATTGCTGTCTGTAAACGACAAGGCAGGCGAGAAAGCGAAGACAAATCCCGAAGAACTCAAGCCCGAAGTAGTGAGCCAATGACCATGGAACTTGAAGGGCTCGAAAACATCGTGGACAGCGCGTTTGCCAGCATCGTCCAAGTGCGTGAAGCGTTTGCGCCGCAGCTCACGCCGCGCGAGATCGGCACCATCACGACGATCTCCACCGGCATCGCCAAGGTCTCGGGTCTTCCCAATGTAGGCTTCGAGGAGCTGCTCACATTTCCCGGCAATGTGCTGGGCGTTGCATTCAACGTGGATGAAGATGAAGTCGGCGTCGTTCTGCTGGGCGAATACGGGCGTCTGAATGCTGGCGATGAGGTTCAGCGCACCGGCCGGGTCATGGATGTCATCGTTGGCGACGAACTCCTCGGACGCATCATGGATCCGCTCGGTCGTTCGCTTGATGGCCAAGGCCCCATCGCTGCCACTGAGCGACTGCCCATCGAGCGGCCCGCTCCTCCCATCATGGACCGCGCGCCGGTCACCGTGCCGCTGCAAACGGGCTTGAAGGTGATCGATGCGCTCATTCCCATCGGGCGCGGACAGCGCGAACTGATTCTCGGCGATCGCCAGACTGGCAAGACCGCCATCGCGATTGATGCCATTCTCAACCAGCGGGGGCGCGATGTCGTGTGCGTGTACTGCGCCATTGGCCAGCGTGCTTCCGCAGTGGCCAAAGCTGTCGCAAGTCTGCGCGAGATGGGTGCGATGGATTACACCGTCGTGATGGTGACCGAAGGCAACGACCCGCCGGGGCTGGCGTATATCGCGCCCTATGCCGCCACCAGCATTGCGGAATACTTCATGGAATCGGGGCGCGATGTGCTGATCGTTTATGACGATCTCACGCATCACGCCCGCGCTTATCGTGAGCTTTCGCTGCTGCTTCGCCGACCGCCCGGGCGCGAAGCCTTTCCCGGCGACATCTTCTACATTCACTCGCGCCTTCTCGAACGATCCACCCATCTGCGAGATGAACGCGGCGGCGGCTCGCTGACGGCCTTGCCGATCATCGAGACCCAGGCACAAGATATTTCCGCATACATTCCCACCAACCTGATTTCCATCACCGACGGGCAGATCTATCTCTCGCCATCGCTGTTTGAATTGGGCGTGCTTCCTGCGGTCGATGTTGGCAAGTCTGTTTCTCGCGTCGGAGGCAAAGCGCAGCTTGCAGCTTACCGTTCAGTGGCGGGTGACCTCAAACTTGCCTACGCCCAGTTTGAGGAACTGGAAACCTTCGCCCGGTTCGGCGCTCGCCTTGATGATGACACGCGTGCGATCATTGAACACGGTCGGCGAATCCGCGCCTGCCTGAAGCAGCCGCAGTTCAGCCCTGTCTCGGTCCCGGCACAGATCGCGCTATTGCTCGCGTTGACCGACAAGCTTTTTGATGAAGTACCACTCGATCAGATGATCGAAGCGCAGCAGGCTGTATATGAAGCGGCATTGGGAATCCCGGAGCAGGTGTGTGCCCGATTTGAAACCGCGAGCAAACTGAGCGAGGAGGATCGAAACACCGTCGTCGAAATCGCCCGTCAGGCGCTCGCGCGGTTTCAGCCCAAGCCGAGCAGTGAGGAGAAGCCATGAGCGACACCACCATCAGCCTGCAACGAAAGATCAGTGGTGCTGACGATCTTCAATCTGTCGTGCGCACGATGAAAGCCCTGGCTGCATCGAGCATCGAGCAATACGAGCGATCAGTCCGCGCGCTGGGCGATTATTCACGTGCGGTCGAGTTGAGTCTGGGTGTTTGCTTTCGGGAAAACGAGACAGCCGCAATGTCAATGGACACCACTGGTCAGCGTAATACGACAACGATTGGTGCTGTCGTCTTTGGTTCTGATCAAGGGCTGGTGGGTCAGTTCAATGAGGTGGTCGCAGACTTTGCGAAAGAGGCGCTCGCGAATTTGCCTGGCAAGCCAATGGTCTGGGCGGTCGGCGAGCGCGTGCATGCGCGTCTGTCAGATGCCGGCTTTTCACAAGCAGGACTTTTCGCGGTGCCGAATTCCGTCAAGGGCATTGCTCCGCTCGTCGGGCAGATTCTTCTGGCGTGTGAATCGCACCAATGTGTGAGCGGCTCAAGCGAACTGTTTCTCTTCTATAACCGTCCTATCACAGGAGCTACTTACGAACCTGTCATCCATCGCCTCCTGCCGCTGGATAAAAGCTGGAGGCGTTCGCTGATGGAGCGTGCATGGCCGACGGGTAACCTGCCTCAGGTTATAGGCGGCGACACCGCGACCTTGCGAGCCTCGATCCGTGAGTACCTCTTCATTTCACTCTTTCGTGCGTGCGCCGAATCCCTGGCCAGCGAAAACGCCAGTCGCCTCGCGGCCATGCAACGCGCTGACAAGAATATCGATGAACTGCTGGAGACTTTACGAAGGACATTTCACCGCCGCCGTCAAAGCGGGATCGATGAAGAACTATTCGATGTGATCGCCGGGTTCGAGGGCTTGAAGAGATGAAGGGTGAGCCACCGCGTGGCTCACCCCTTTGTTGGCGGAGATTCAGCGATGCCGTCGCACATGGGGACTACTATTGAAAATCAGGTTGCTCCCAATGTAGTCGAGACAACCTTCCTGAAATTCCTTTACTTTAGAAATTGAGGTTCGATTCATGGACAAAGTCATTCAAGCGTTAAGGCAGATCGTGGCTGATTCCTATGCGTTAATCGGTCAAACGCACATTTGCCACTGGAACGTGCGCGGCTCTTCATTCTTCTCGCTGCACATCGCGTTTGAAGGCCAGTACACCGAACTCTTCACGGCGGTTGATGAAATTGCTGAGCGCTTGCGGGCCAAGGGTGCCTTGGCTCCAGGCGGGCTTGCGAAACTCGCTGCAATGGCTGGCATCGACGAGATTACCGAGGATGCCAAAGCGGAGGACATGGTCCGGCATCTGGTGAAGGCGAACGAAAAACTTCTTGCCGATCTCAAGACTGCCCGTGATTGCGCCGCTGAGGCGGGAGATTCACAATCAGAGGATCTCATGATCTCTCGGCTTCGGGTTCATGAAAAAACAGTCTGGATGCTCAAGAGCTACTTGGCGTGAATCTTCACCTGCCATTACGCCTCGCTTGATGGACTCGCTTCATCGTTGGACGTTGGCGTCTGGGCGATCAGCTCTACAACAACCTGATGGTGAACGTGGTCGTCCACCAGCGACACGAACTTTCCGGGCTGATCGGTGCCATCGACGGTGATGCTGCCAACGGTTAGGCCGCCGGTGTTGCGAATGGTGATGTGGTAGAGCGTTTCGCGGTAGCGGTAGTGAATGGTGTAGCTGGGCCAATCGCTGGGGATGCGAGGAGCGAAGTAAAGTCTGTCAACGCGCAGCTCGAGCCCGAGCAGCGACTCGGTGATCAGGCGATACATCCAACTCGCGGACCCGGTGTACCAGGTCCACCCGCCACGGCCCACGTGTGGCGACACGGCATAGACATCCGCAGCGACCACATAAGGCTCGACTCGATAGGTCGCGATCGCTTTCGCTGTGTCGCCATGTTTCACCGGGTTGATGAGATTGAATAATTCCCACGCCTTTTTCACATCGCCCATCTGCGCGAATGCCATCACGGTCCAGATCGCTGCGTGCGTGTACTGGCCGCCGTTTTCGCGAACACCCGGGACATAGCCCTTGATGTAGCCCGGGTTCAAATCTGATTTGTCGAAGGGTGGATCAAGCAGTTGAATCAGGCGTGTATCGCGGCGAACCAGCAGCTTATCGACGCTGTTCATTGCTGTGGCGGCTCGCTGCGGATTGCCTTCGCCCGACAGGACGGACCAACTCTGCGAGATGGAATCGATCTGACATTCCGGACTTGAAGATGAACCCAGCGGTACGCCATCATCGGTGTAGGCACGGCGATACCACTGGCCATCCCACGCAATGGCTTCGAGACGATCGCGAAGTTGTGAAGCCTCGCGGACGTAGCGGTCAGCAAGCGCAGCTTCGCCTTGCTTGCGCGCCAGCGCGGCGAATTGATTCATGACATCGATCATGAACCACGCAAGCCAGACGCTTTCGCCTTTGCCTTCTGCTCCGACGAGATTCATACCATCGTTCCAGTCACCGCAGCCCATGAGTGGCAAGCCGTGGACACCGAAACGTAAGGAGTGATCGATGGCGCGAACGCAATGTTCGAAGAGCGTGCCGATTTCTTCAGACACATTAGGCAAGCCATAATTCGATTCTTCATCAGGACGAAGCGGCCGACTGGTGAGGAACGGAATTTTTTCCTGGAGCACACCGGTGTCGCCGGTTGCTTTGACATAACGACTGACCGCGCAGGCAAGCCAGAGGAAGTCGTCGGAGAAGTGCGTGCGCACACCGCGGCCGATGGGCGGATGCCACCAGTGCTGCACATCGCCTTCGATGAACTGCCGTCCCGCGGCGCGCAGCAAATGCTCGCGAAGCAGGCCCGGCTCGGCATGCAGCAGCGCCATCGCATCCTGCAACTGATCGCGGAACCCGAACGCGCCGCCGGACTGGTAGAAGCCAGTGCGGGCCCACATGCGGCAGGCCAGTGTCTGATAGAGGAGCCAGCCGTTGGCGAGGAAATTGACGGAAGCGTCGGGCGTCTCGACATAAACCGTGCCGAGCGTCTGGCTCCAGTAATGCCAGACATTGTTGAGTGCTTGGAACGCGCTAGGCACACTGCGGAAGCGATGGACCAGATGGCGAGCCTGTTCTTCGTTGTGGGCGGAGCCGACGATGAAAATGATTTCTCGTTCTTCGCCATCATGCAGCGAAATCGGCGTCTGCATCGCTGAGCAGGGATCCAAGCCTGCACCAACGCGGCCCGAGAGTCTGACACGGCGCATGGCGGCAGGCTTTGCAGGCGAGCCGTTGCGGCCGATGAATTCGGTGCGATCCGCAGTGACGGACCGCTCGCTCTCACTGCAATCGACAAAGGCAATGCGATCGCCGAACTCGGGGTTGTACGGGTTGCGAGTGAACATCGCGCCACTGGCGCTGTCCACTTCAGTCACCACATGCAGCAAGGCCTTGCTGCGCAGCTCACCGAGCACCCAATCGAAACAGGCGGTGACTGACATGCGGCGCGGCCGACCACTTCGATTGGCAAGTTTGATTCGGATGAACTTCACCGGCGCATCGGTGGCGACAAAGTGAGTCATCTCGCTGACGATGCCATCCTGTGTGTACTCGAACACGCTGTAGCCAAAACCGTGTCGAGCCACATAAGGATTGCGACCGCGTGCCGGCTGGGGCGAGGGTGACCAGAAGGCACCGCTCTCCTCATCGCGAATGTAAACGGCTTCACCGGAAACATCGCTGACCGTGTCATTGAGCCAGGGCGTGAGGCGGAATTCGTGACTGTTTTCCGACCACGTGTAGGAGCTGCCCGCTTCGGAAACGAGCGTGCCAAAGTGAGCATTGGCGATCACGTTCACCCAGGGCGCAGGCGTGCTCTGCCCGGGGCCGAGGATGGTGACATACTCACGGCCATCTTGCGTGAACCCGCCCAGGCCGTTGTTGAAGGCCAGATCGCGCTTTGGTTTTTCAAGCGTCGTTTCGGTAGTGATGGTGCGCGCAGGTAGTCGCAGGTTGGGGATCATCACCTCGCGGCGTCCGCGCCGCTCCGCCTGCTCAGACAGCGTGCCTGCTTCATCGAGCAGCACGAGGCGGGCCACCGTTTGCAGGAGCGTTCGATCCTCGGGAGCGATGAGCTCGCCGCGCCTCACGAACACGCCGCCGGGCTTATCCACCAGGGCCGCCTCTGGACTTGCAGCGACGATGCCCATGATCGAATCCTGAAGCGACTGCTGATAGACCGAATCATCTTCGTTCCAGATCACGAGATCGACGCTCAATCCTTTCAATCGCCAATAGGCGTGAGCTTGAAGCACCTGGCGGACGAGTTCGATGCGCGTGCTGTTGCGAATGCGCAGCAGAGCGATGGGCAGATCGCCGGAGATGCCGTAGCCCCACAAGCCGGACTGTCCGCGACGATTGAGCGACAGCACGCTGGTCTGGGCGCGGTGTGCGGATGATGCATAGATCAGCGAGCCTGCGAGGCGGTTGTAGGTCTGCGCATCTGCCTCGGTCGCGTCGAGTTGTTGCAGCATGATCTGGCTGTGAGTCCAGGCCAGTTCGAGAACACGATCGGCAAGGTTGCGATCGTGGTACTTGTCCATGAGCGCGGCGACGCCTTCTCGCGTTTCCGCAACGCCGGTGACCATGTCCACGCGCACCGTTTGGCCCGGAGCAAGGTGAACGACACGCCGGATGGCGACGACAGGATCAAGCACCGACCCGCTGCTGTTTGTGAGCTTCGCGCCTTTGTCCATTGCTGCCGGTTCGACGAGCGATCGTCCTCGGCCGATGAAGCGATTGCGATCCGTCTCGTACGTCGTATCGCCGACCGTCTCGCCGCGCACCGCCATCAGATGCATCATCCACGGCGGCTGCTCGCCAGCGGATCTTGGCCGACGCGTGCAGAGCACTGCCTGTCTTGCTTTCACCAGTTCTGTCTGCACGAACAAATTGCTGAACGCGGGATGCGACGAATCCTGCGCCGGTGGTGCGAGCACCACTTCCATGTAGCTGGTGAGTTCGATCGTTCGCGGCGTGGGGCTTTGATTCGTGATCGTGACGCGGCGCAGCTCGATGTCATCTTCGGGCGAGACGCTGATTTCCGTATGCGTCAGAATGTCGTGATCGCGCCGACGAAACTCGCCGCGCACGTGGGTGAAGATCGCCTCATACGTCTTATTCGGCTTCAGTGTCGGGTGCAGTGCGGTGGACCAGAACGCGCCGCTATCGAGATCGCGGAGGTAGCAGAAGGAGCCGTAGTTGTCGCGCGTCGGATCTTCGCGCCAGCGGGTGACCGCCAGATCGCGCCAGCGACTGTAGCCGCCGCCGGACCCGGTGACGACGACGTGATAACGACCATTGGACAGCAGTTGCACTTCGGGCGAACTGGCGGTCGGATCCTTGATGACGCGCATGGTTCCTTCGGTTGCTGTCGATGTAATACGAACAGCCGTGGTCTCCGTCACATGCGGATAGACCGCTGCGATGGCCTTAGGCACACGCTCTTGAAGCAGCAGCAAAGCGGCGCGGAACTCCGCATCCGCTGCGAAGCGTCGCTGCATCGGCTGATGCAGCAGCGCATAATCCAGCGCGAGCAGACTCATGCCTTGGTGATGCGCCATGAACTGCTTGACCATCGCGCTGGTCGCGCCGGGCGGCAAGCGCGATGCTGTGTAATCAATCGCTTCATAGAAACCGAATCGCCCCTGAAGGCCATCGTGCGAAAGCTGCTCCAAGTTTTGGCAGGCGAGATTCGGTTCGATCATAAGGGCCAGCGTGCTGGCGTAAGGCGCGATGACCAGATCGTCGGCAAGGCCACGCTTGAGCCCCAGCCCCGGCACGCCGAACGCGCGATATTGGTAGTTGAGATTTTGGTCTGTGGTGTTGTAGCCTGATTCGGAAATGCCCCAAGGCACGCCGTGATGCTTGCCGTATTTGACCTGTCTGCGGACGACCGCTTTGTAGGTCTGATCCAACAACGTGTTTTCGTAGTTGGGCATCACCAGCAGCGGCATCAGGTACTCGAACATCGAGCCGGTCCAGCTCAGGAGCGATCGGCTGCCGTGAGTCACGGTGATGGCGCGGCCCAGTGAGAACCAGTTTTCCTGACCGAACTGTCCCTGGGCAATGCCCACGAAACTGGTCAGCCGTGCTTCGGATGCAAGCAGATCGTAGAAGCTGGCATCGACGCGCTGCTCATCGACGTTGTAACCAATCGCAAACTGTTCGCGGGAGGCGTCGTAGACGAAAGTGAAATCCATGTCCGCCAGCGATTCGCATTCGTCAGCAAGTTGTTTGACGGCTTTGATGCGCTCGTCGGCACGTCGCGCGGATTCGAGCAGTGCCTCGCGCAGTTGCCCAGCATGGACCAGTTGATGGCCGCTGCCGTTTTGCGGCGATGCGGGAGCGAGTGAACGATCGAAAGGTGAACTCAGCGATTCACGCAGGCCAGCGAGTTCGCGCAGTGTCGTTCGCTGTTCAAGCTTTTCGAGTTTGGCGTGTAAATCAGTCAGCTCGGCTGCGTCCGCAGGCAGCGTCAGCCACGGCGCCAGATGGAGTATGTCTTCGCGATGGGTCTTGGCCTCGCGCTGCAAAGCATCGAGCCACCACTGAAGTTCCTCATCACTGGCGGATGCGTTCGCGAGCGTCATCGCTGCTGCTTCGATCCTTTTCAACTGATCCACCAGTTTGCGCAGCGACTGCGACTGACTATGAAGGCTCGCGGCAAGTTCTTCGATCTGTCGAACGATGGCGACGGGGACAGGTACGCCGCCGTCATCTTCATTGGCGCGGTGCAAGCCGCGCGCAGCGTCGAGCGCCACGCGTGCCGTGTCGTGCAGGCCTTCGATTATCCGTGGCAACACGATGGGCGCATCGATCAACTCGAGCAGCCCTTGACGCAGGACCAGCAAATGGCCCGCGAGGTTGCCGCTATCGACCATCGAGACATATCGGGGCGGCAGCGGCTTGAGCGTGCGCGTGTCATACCAGTTGTAGAAATGCCCGCGATACCGCTCAAGGTTGTCGAGAGTTTCGAAGGTGCTGCGCGTGCGATCAAGCAGCGCCGCGATTGTGCTGTACCCGAAATCGCAGGCGACCAGATTCGACAAGAGCGCCATGCCGATGTTGGTCGGACTGGTGCGCGAGGCGATGACATCTGGCTCCTCGCGCACATTGTCGGGTGGCAACCAGTTTTCCTGAGCAGTCACATACCGCTCAAAGAATCGCCATGTCCGCCGCGCCACATTGCCCAGGAACAAGCGCTGGTGGTCAGATAGCTTCGCCGCTCGCGGCGCTAGCGGCCGACTGATGCCCCACGTCACCAACGGCGAGATAAACCACATGGCCAGGAGCGGCCAGGCGATTGCCAGGACTGGCGTGTGCATCCACGCAAGCCACGCCGTGAGCACCAAAGCAAAGAAAGGACCGGACCACAGTGCAGCGATGAACGTGCCCAGGTTCACGGGCAATCCACGTTCACCTTCGCTGGCGGTGCGCCATTCGAGCAGATTCTTTTTGGTCCAGCACATTCGGACGCAGGTGCGCACGATCGCATCGAGATGGCGTATCGCTTCGTACGGCAACAGCATGATGCTCAGCGCAGTCACAGCCACCTGCTTGGTCACAGAGGCAGCGATCGTGCGCCAGTGAGACCACCAAGGTAGATCGTGCGGTTTGCGCAGAAGGTCGAGGCCTGCGGCCATGAGCGGCGCCGCAATCAGCGACGCGAGCACCAGCAGCATGCCCGCCAGCGTCAGCGCCGGTGAAGGCATGACCATCGCAAGCAGCAAGAGCACGAACATGGCCGGGGCCACGACGCTGCGCCGCAGGTTGTCGAATATTTTCCACCATGCGAGCGATGAGACCGGGTTGTGTGATCGCCTGCCGTCAGACCCGGGCACCCATGGCAAAAGCCAGCGGGCAATCTGCCAGTCACCGCGCACCCAGCGGTGCCTGCGGCTCATGTCACCGGGATAGTGCGATGGATGATCTTCGACCAGTTCCACATCGCTCAGGAGCGCAGATCTGGCATAGGCACTTTCAATCAGGTCATGGCTGAGAATTTTGTTCGGCGGAAACTGCTCACAGGTGGCCATGAAGGCATCAATGTCGTAAATGCCCTTGCCGATGAAGCTGCCTTCGCCGAAGACATCCTGGTAAAGGTCCGACACGACGCGCGTGTACGGATCGACGCCGCTGTCGCCGGCCATGAGCCGCGCGAACCACGACCGCTGCGAACTGGGCAGGCTCACGCCGACGCGCGGCTGCAGAATGCCGTAGCCGCTGATGACACGACGGCGGTGCGCATCGAGGATCGGACGGTTCAGCGGATGCGCCATGGCTCCGATCATCTTGCGGGCCGAGTCGCGCGGCAGCTGCGTGTCGGTATCGAGCGGGATGACATAGCGCATGCCTTTGAGCGCGCTCACATCGCCGACAACATGCGAGAAATGATTCGACGCACCGGGCACATCCCGCAGCAGCGCGTTGATATCGCTCAGCTTGCCGCGCTTGCGCTCGTATCCCATCCATACATCACTCTGCGCGTTCCACTTCCGGGGTCGATGGAAGAGGAAGAAAATATCATCGCGATCGCCTTCATACTTTTCGCGTAATGCTTCGATGCCGGCGCAAGCCTGTTGAATAAGTGCCTCATCGCCAGGCATGTTTTCCTGCGGGGCATCGAGTAAGTCCGTCAGCAGCGCAAAGTGCAGGCGTGGATCGCGGTTGGCCAAGTAGCGCACTTCGAGCGATTCGAGCAAGTGATCTACTGCCGCAGCACTGGTCAGCATTGTTGGGATGGCGACGAGGGTGCGGGAAGCTTCGGGCACGCCGCGTCTGAAATCCATCCGTGGCAACGGGCGCGGCGATACCCAGATCATCGCCAGCCAGTTGGCGATGCTCACCGCCAGTTGCGAGGAGCAAAGCACCACCGGGAGGGCGATCAGGCCAATGATGAGCGATGGTGCACCTAGGCTCCCGAGCCATTGGACGAAGGCTAAAGAAGCAGCGACCGTCAGAAGAAGAATGCCGCCCATGTAAAGGAACAACGGATGTGCCCGTGCGAACTGAGTGATCAAGTCGCCAGGCGTTCGCCGCACCTTCGCCAGTCGCTGGAGCGCAGGTCGGCCGCGGTCGATGAGATAGAATCCCACGTGGGCAGCACGGCTTTGCGGGTCCTCGCTCGCCGCGCGATGTGCCAGATCAATGGCATTTTTCGCAACCGCGGCCTCACTTGATCCGGCACGCTTGGCGATCTGTTCAACCACGTGGCGGTAACGGTCGCGCGTGCCGAAATCCATGTCGCCGTACACGCCGGTGGGATCGTTATGCAGCGTCTTTTCGACAACGCTGTGGTCCTCGACAAAGTCCCGCCAGTCGGTTGCATCCAGAAAGCGAAGACTGCTGATGCTGTTGCCAATGGAAACCTGATCGGCAGCCTGAGCCTGTCCATCGGCACGTACCAGTTGCTCGATCGTAAGCCCATGCTCTGATAGCCGATGCTCGAGCCAACCGATGGCGAACGCCAGATGCGGGCTTTGTCCCTGCATCTGCCGGGTGAGGTCCGCCATGAACGGGCCGGTGAGCTTCGGGTCAGCCCGCGCCATGTCGGCGAGCACAATGATAAGGTCGGTGGGGTTGTGCTCGACGGCGTCGAGCATGCGCTGCGCCCAGTCAATGGCAAGATCGCGATCCCTGCGGGCTGACGCAATGCGCGCTGCTACACGGCGAAGATTCTCCAATAGCGCCAAGCGCAGCATGATCGGCACAGCCCAAAGTTCGCCAAGCGCGAGCGGTTCAACCGTTTGATAGGCCGAGATAAAACCGTTCAGACTGACCGCATCGATATGAGCATCGACGTGTGAGATGTATTCAAGCGCGATGCCATAGGTGCGCGGGAATCCTGCCGCCGGCGAGTTGGCGAGACATGGCAGAGACTGGCTGTAGGAGCGAGGCAGGTGCTTCTTGGCGGTGACGATCTGCTGCTCGATGAGGTAATAGTTATCAAGCAGCCACTCGGCGGCTGGTGAAATGCGCCGGTGTTTGGAAACGGCAGCGGTGACCAGGTCGTACGCGTCGCTGAGAACTTGTGCGTTCTCATTGAGCCGGGGCAACAGCTTGTCCCGCGGCCCAGTCGTGGCGATGCTGAACTGCCCCGCCAGAGTCTTGGCGTGGCGCTGAAGCCAATCGACGCTGTAAAGCTTGGCGCGAAGCGGCTGAGTGTCGGAGCCGGTGCCGGCTTGCTCGCCTTCATCATCGTTGGGCCGACGCCAGCGTAGTAGTCGCTTCAATCCTGTCGTAATCGCTGGAACATCCAAAATAGGCCAACTTTCTGGCAAACCCGGAGGTTGGCTGTTGCGAAATGCGAGATGGCATATCTCGCACGAGAGGGGGTGGGAGTGCTCCACTGGCCGACAGCAGAGCAATGTCGTTCACATCGAGTGTCTGCCCTACATCATAGTTCTATGTATGCTGCGAGTGTCGTTGTATTCAATCCAGGAAAAGTTTGCGATTTATCTTGTCACAACCTTCCCTTTTCACAACGCTTGACCTCGATCGGTTCACAGAGCGCATCTGAGCCAAAGTGATGCACTAATTCAAATCAGTCCCTTTTCTTCTGTTGTCTCCAGCCGTATCATGTAGCGTAGTGCAGTGGCTTCTCGCTTGAAGCCACTTCAATCGGACGACTAGTTAAAGGGCAGCCCGGTTTTGCCGGGAGGCCACTTGACGAGTAAGCCGACATGTTTTTCACCTAAGGGTGCCGAACCATGTCGGCTTTTTTTTGTCTCCCGTTTTGGACCATTCAGCCGCGCATGAAAGCCGCGGCAAGCCGGAGCGAAATCAGTGGCCTTCATGAAACCAAAACAGATTCAACCCCTTGCATCGCCGGGACACATACTCACCCCTCCGAGATCGACTGACGCCTTGCAGCAATCACGATCATCAAGGCTTGTCCATGAAGAGGCGGACCCAAGACCCAGCGCATTCCCTCGGAAGAACAGCCGGGATAGCCAGCAACAATCTGCCGGTGACCTCGTGCGGCTTTTGCGTCAACAGGCAACAGCTCGCGCCGATCAGCCAGCATTCGTATTCCTGCTCGATGGCCAGACCAGCGACGCAACTTGGACCTATGCCCAGCTCGATCGGCGCGCTCGCGCCGTGGCTGCCCGCTTGCAGGAAGAAGGGCTTTGCGGTGAGCGAATTGTGCTGGCCTATCCGCCTGGCCTGGAGTTCATCGCAGGATTTTTTGGCTGTCTTTATGCCGGTTGCACTGCGGTGCCCACCTATCTGCCTCACCGCCGAACACTCGATCGTTTTAACGCGATCTCCGCCGATGCTGGCGCTCGGCTTGTCCTGAGCACCGCACATGCTGCGGGGCAACATCAGGCGATGGTGGAAATGAATCGTGGGCATGCCGAAGCTGCTCCGCCGATTCCATGGATCGCCAGCGATGACATTTCCGATGCGATGGCAAAGCGATGGACGATGCCAGTGATCGTGCCGCAGACGCTAGCCATGCTGCAATACACCTCGGGTTCGACGAGTCAGCCCAAGGGAGTGATGCTCAGCCATGCCAACCTGATTCACAACACCGGAGCGATCTTCAGCGCTTTTGGAATGGGCGACGAAACCAGCGTGTTCTGGCTGCCTGCCTATCACGACATGGGCCTTATCGGCGGCGTCCTTGAGCCGATACTCGCCGGCGTCACCAGCGTGCTGATGGCACCGGCTGCATTCCTTCAGCGGCCCATCGCCTGGCTTGCCGCCATCAGCAAATACAAGGCAACCATCTCCGGCGGCCCCAACTTCGCCTACGACCTTTGCGTCCGCAAAATCACCGATGAACAGCGCGCTACGCTGGACCTCTCCTCTTGGAGTCTGGCCTTTGTCGGCGCTGAGCCTATTCAGCCTGACACCCTTGAGCGCTTTGCAAAAGCGTTTGCTCCCTGCGGCTTTAGCGCCTCCGCTTTCTACCCCTGCTACGGCATGGCCGAGGCCACGCTCATGATCAGCGGTGCCAAACGCGGCAGCGGAGCGATCACCCGGTCATTCGATGAAAGCGCACTGGCGGCGAACAAGGTTGTGCTGATGCCTGACGATGCAAGCGGAGCCAGGCGACTGGTGTCATGCGGTACACCCGTTGACACCATGCGCGTGGCGATCATCGACCCGCAGACGCGAGTGAAGACGCTCGCTGGCTGTGTCGGTGAAGTCTGCGTAGAAGGCGAATCCATTGGCCAGGGGTACTGGCGCAATCCCGAACAGACGCGCCAGACTTTTGATGGCCATCTGGCGAGTGAAATCGATCACTCCGTGGGGCCTTATCTGCGCACCGGTGACCTTGGGTTTTTTCTGGAGGATCAGCTTTATGTCACCGGCCGTCTTGATGACATGCTGATCATCCGCGGCTTGAATCATCATCCGCAAGATATGGAAATCACCGCTCGCATGAGTCATCCACTGCTGGAAGCTGGCCTCGGGGCAGCCTTCGCTGTGGAAAGTCAAGACGACTTGCAAATCACTCTCGTGCACGAAGTTGCGCGCAACGGCGACACCGACTTTGCGCCGGTGATGGAAGCAGTTCGCGCAGCAGTGCTCGCCGAGCATGGGTTGGTGCTGCACACGATCGCCTTGGTGCGCTGCGGCACGATCCCTCGAACATCCAGCGGCAAAGTTCAACGCCGCGCCTGTCGCGCAGCATTGCTGGGGCAAGAGATCACGATCCTCGCTAAGCAGGTCTTCGCTGGCGCTGGCGATGGCGGCGCGGATTATGTCGCAACGCTTCCCGCGCCGCACACTTTCGAAACTTCCATCCTTGCCACCATCTGTCAACATGCTCTGGCCTTAAGCGGCGCAGCACTTTCCGATGTGACGCCTGGCACACGGCTGACCGCTCTGGGTTTGGATTCGCTAAAGCGCGCAGAACTTGCCGCCGCGCTGGAAAAAGCATTTGCCTGTCGGCTGCCCGACACCGATTTCAGTCCGGCGCAAACCCTCAGCGATCTGGCGCACACCATACAGGCGCACATGAGCCGTCAATCTGCGCTCGCTAGTCTTGCTCAGCAGATTCCGCGTGAACACTACGAATTTGCCCACTTCCCTGAGTACGGCGAACTCAAACGCTACGAGCGCATGCTCAAAGCGGTGGCCGGTGAGAACCCATACTTTCGTGTCGATCAGGGCGGCACCTCATCGGCAACCGTGACACGAACCGGTGGACGCGAACGCGTCAATTTCTGCGCCTACGACTACATCGGCATGGCCCACGATCCGCAGGTCGCCGCCGCTGCTAAAGCTGCGATCGATCACTACGGCTCCAGCGCTGGCGCCAGCCGACTGGTCTGCGGCGAGAAGCAAGTGCATCGCGATCTCGAGCGAGCGCTGGCGACATTCCTGGGCACTGCTGCTGCTATTGCGTTTGTCTCGGGCCACGCCACAAACGTCACCACCATCGGCCACCTGATGGGGCCTGAAGATCTGATCGTGCATGATGTGCTGGCTCACAACTCCATCATTCAAGGCGCGCTGCTTTCGGGAGCGACGCGCCGCGTCTTTGCTCACAACGATTGGCATGCGATGGACGTCCTCTTATCAGAAGGTCGCCACCGATATCGCCGGGTGCTCATTGCAATCGAAGGCGTGTACAGCATGGATGGCGACTACCCGGATCTTCCGCGCTTCATCGAGCTGAAGAAAAAACACAAGGCCCTGATGCTGATTGATGAAGCGCACTCACTGGGAACCATGGGGCCCACCGGCCGAGGCATCGGCGAGCATTTCGGCGTGGCCCGCGCTGATGTGGATCTGTGGATGGGAACGCTTTCCAAATCACTGGCCAGTTGCGGCGGGTACATCGCAGGATCAGCGGAACTGGTCGAGTACCTCGCGTACACCGCGCCGGGTTTTGTTTACAGCGTCGGGTTGCCACCCTCCAATGCGGCAGCGGCGCTGGCAGCATTGAATGTGCTTAGGGCTCAGCCGCAGCGCGTAACCCGGCTGCGCGACCGTGCAGAATTATTCCTCAAACTCTCTAGAGAACGCAGGCTCAATACCGGCCTAGCGACGGGCACACCTGTCGTGCCCATCATCGTCGGCAGTTCCATCAAGAGCCTTCGCCTCGCGCGCGCCCTATTCGATCGCGGTATCAATGTTCAGCCGATCCTCCACCCGGCAGTGGCCGAGCATTCCGCCCGGTTGCGATTCTTCATCACCACTCATCACACGGAATCGCAAATCCGTGGCACCGTCAGTGCCATTGCCGACGAACTGGCAAAGCTATGACGCCAAGCAGGTACGCCGGTCGTCTTAGCAAAAGAAAAGAAGAACACGCATGAATCTATTGCAACGCAATGACGAAGTCGCCTGGCATCACCAGCTCACTTCACGACTGCTTTTGCACTGGCGTTACAAGCTCATCGCTGGCGCGGTGCTGTCGATCGGTTTCTATCTCGGCTACTTTCTGATTCTCTACTTTCCCGTATTCCCGGTGACGGAAATGCCGGTCACGGCGATCGATCGGCTGATCGGGTTCTGGTCCACCAGTCTGCTCATGTACATCACGCTTTGGCCTTACATTCTGCTGGGCGCCTGGCTGCTCAGTGATAAGCGCGAACTGATCACTTATGTCAGAGCGCTGGGCGGTCTGGGCATCGCCGGGCTGTTGGTCTTTTTCTTCTGGCCGACGTCTGTTCCTCGGCCGGATATCGATCTGACACTTTATCCAAGCTTCACGATGCTCGTCGCGCTCGATGAGCCGCGCAATGTGTTCCCCAGTCTTCATGCCGCCTTTGCGGTCTTCACCGCCATCTGCATCGGACGCTTGCTGCGCGAGCTGGGCGAACGCGGCCTGTTCCGTTTCCTCAGTTGGTGCTGGTGTGTCGCCATCCTCTATTCCGCCCTGGCCACCAAGCAGCATCTGGCCATCGACCTACTGGGCGGCACCGTGCTGGGCGTCGCCTGGGCTGTGGCGTATCTGCGGTACTTCACATGGATTCGCCAAGGAAACAGCATTCAACTGCGAGCTCCGATTAGCACGGAAGCCGTCGCGCTTGAATCCGCGCAGGCTGTGGATGAAATCAATTCAAGCGATATCACCTTCGACGCATTGGCGACCGCTGATCATGATTGAACTTGTAACAGTCAGCCCCGTTGTGTCATGGCGTGATCGCTGGCGATTCCAGCAACTGCCCTGGTCCATCTATCACAGTGATGCTGGAGCGCGAGATCCGCATTGGGTGCCGCCGATCCTTGCTCAGGAGCGCGAGCTACTGGGCTGGGGCCATCATCCTTTTTTTGATAGTGCCCAGATCGCAACCTTGCTCGCCCAGCGCGGCGGAAAAGTCGTGGGCAGAATCGCAGTGCTGGTCAATGGCGCCCACAACCGCAAGTACAACGACCAATGTGGCTTCTTCGGATTCTTCGAGTGTGTCAACGACACACAAGTCTCCCGCGCACTCTTCGATGCTGGCGTCGCATGGCTGCGGCAGCGCGGCATGACATCGGTGCGCGGGCCGGTGAATCCATCGCTCAACTACACCTGCGGACTCCTCGTTGATGGCTTTGATCGCACGCCTTGTTTTTTGATGACCTACAACCCGCCGTACTACGCCGCGTTGATTGAGTCCTATGGCTTTGCCAAATCGCAAGACCTTTACGCCTACGAAATGGATACAAGCCTGCTCGCTATGTTGACCGAGAAATATAAACCAGCAGTGATTTCGGCGCTCGAGAATACGAACCTGGTGATTCGGCCGTTCAATCCGAAAAAGTACGAACAGGAAATCGAAACCTACCTCGACATCTACAACCGCTCACTGGAAGGCACATGGGGCTTCACGCCGCTTGAGCCTAGTGAAGCTCGACAGATCGCCCGTGAGCTGCGCCATGTCATCGTGCCGCAGTTTGCCGTGTTTGCGGAAGTCGATGGCCAGCCCGTCGGGGCACTGCTTGCGCTACTCGACTACAACCAGATTCTCCGAAAGCTCAACGGTCATCTCTTCCCGTTCGGCTTCGTTCGCCTCCTCACCGGTCGTCGGCATATCACCACCGCTCGCGCCATGGCGGTGACCATGGTCCCGGGATTTCAGAGCACAGGCATCGGCGTCATCTTGCTCGATCAGCTTGTGGAAGTTGCAAGAAACTGGGGCATTCAGCGCTACGAATTCTCCTGGGTGCTCGAGAGCAATCGCCGATCCCGCGGCACACTCGAACGTGTCGGCACCAAGATCACCAGCACGTATCGGATTTACGACAAGACTATTTAATGCAGGTTGATGCCCGCTATCGCGTGCCATCAAGATGAATGGAAAATGCTTCATGAATATCAATGACACCCCAAGCGTTCATCGTCTGACTCTGATCGTCGTCATCGCGGCGACTACATTAGCCACCGGCTGTGCCCGCGAAATACCCACGCTCTTTTCCTCAATGCAGCCCGATGGCTGGAGCGCCCAGCCTATTGCCATTAACAATCGCTTCACCGCCGATGTCGCGTTCGATGAAGTCAGCGGAACACTGGTGGGCGATCAAGGCTACTTCCTTTATGTGCTCAACAACGCCAACTACTGGGACTACCGCGATGCGCAGTCATTCGTGTTCTCGTTCGTCAAACATCCCCGGGGTCACTCCTGGCTCATTCTCGAAAGTCCACAAGGTCGCATTGAATGTGGCCACTCGGGCAACTACGGAATCAAGCAGCCGCACTATCACGATGGCGTGATCCAGAAGATTCGCGAAGGTGATCCCAATCCCATCGCTTACCTCTGGCAGACCATGCACGATGGTCAGTACGAGTCAGGCAATCCGGGCTACGATCCGACGTTCGTCTGGCGCATGCCCATCACCAAGACCGGCTACGAGCGGGTTCATGATTACATTCTCAATCGCGATTACCAAAGCTTTAGCCTCAGCACTTACAACTGCGGCGAGATGGTAACCCAAGCAGCCACACTGGCGGGCGTCAACCTCGCCAGTTTTGTTCGCCTCACTTTTCCTCCCGAAGGCGATGTCATGGGCTACCATCTTCGGGCCTGGACCGACCCTGCATACCGAGTGTTTGATATCAGATCGATGGATGTTCTCGAACTCGATCTGCGTCACCTCGCCCGCATGGGCATCGGCAGCGATGCCACAGCGCAGTACCTGGCCTCCAAGCCTTATCAACCAGTGCATAGGCTCGATCATCCTCCGGATTCAAAGCCAAGTCCGTAGCGGATGGTGTTCGCGTGAATAAACGGATCTGTTGCCATCGAAACGAAATCAAAGCCACTTGGCCTGTTGATATCCCTGTACCGTTTCGCGCAGACGCTGAGCCAGATCGCCCGCCGGTTTCCAGCCCAATTGCGTATGCGCTTTTGCGGATGAACATGTCCACGACCCCGCCAGCGCTTCGGTGATCTTGTCACGGCTGACCCAACCGGGACGCTGGCGAATCCAAGCCGTCATGTCCGCGAGAATGCCTGCGAATCTCATGATCGGCCGAGGCACATAAAGCAGCTTCGGCGGCTTTCGCTCCAGCGCGATCGCCATGGCCTGCCCCAGTTCAACGTAGGTCGGACACTCCTGGCCCGCGAGAAAATAAATGCCTTGACCGCAAGGCGATTCGTGCGCGGTCAGTCGCTCGCCTTTCTCCGCAGCCAACAGCAAACCTTCCACCAGATCATCCACATGAATCAATGAAAATCGGCGATCAGCACCGCGCGGACCAGGCACCACATGTAGACCACGGCGAGCAATGGGCCGAATCATTTCAAGCACCGCCCGATCGCCAGAACCATACACAATCGGAGGGCGCACGATGGTGATAGGTACCGCATCGCCATAGCGAGCTGCCGCCTGTTCGCCTGCCAGTTTGCTGTGACCGTAGTGAGAAACCGGTGCCGGTGCATCACCTTCGACGCGCTGCTCTCCCGCAACATCACAAGGCCCTGCAGCCGCCAATGAGGAGACCACGATCAGCGCGGGCGGAGCAGCGCAGCGCGCGCACGCAGCCGCCACATTCTCCACGCCTGACGCGTTGACCCGCATGAAGTCGTCCCTGTGAAGCGCACGCACCAGGCCAGCCAAGTGAAACACCGTTCGTGCTTGCGACTGAGCCAGCGCCCGTTCCACGCTGACATGATCATTCACATCGCCGACGATCAGGTCAGCACCAGTGGCTCGCAAATCATCGATATGGGAACTGCTTCGCACAAGGCAGGAGACGTGAGCCTGTCGTTCGATTAAGCGACGAACCAGCCGTCCGCCAATAAATCCGCTGGCTCCGGTCACCAGCACACGTTGTGGAGGCGTGATGTCGATTCTGACATGGTCGTTCAAATAGAAAGATCCGCAAACCGCATTTTTGTGTCAAAACAAATCGCCCTTACAATGCCTTGTTTTCAAGGCTTTGCAAGGGCGATCTTTGGAAAACGGAGAGGGAGGGATTCGAACCCTCGGTAGTGCAAGCACTACGCCAGTTTTCGAAACTGGTCCTTTCGGCCGCTCAGGCACCTCTCCAAGTTCGGCGTGATTCTAGCGGGTTCCATTCGAGTTTGCCACGTTGATGGCGACTGAACCTTGCGTGCTGCATGTGACGCTGATTCTTGCGAAGGGCACCAACATCCGATCGCTTGTTTTCATTCGCTTTTCTTGGGGCCGTAGCCAGCGGCGGGCTTGCCATCATCTTGGAGTTTGCCGCAGGACCATAGCAAGCCGCGCGTGATGAGGTCGAGATAGACGGGGTCTTGCATCGTGTGATTGCCGTGGCCCAAAGTAGTGGCGAAGATTTTGCCTTTGCCGTAGGTGTTGGTCCAGATGACGACGTGATCTTTCTTGGTGTCCTTGCCGTAGGATTTAGCGAGCGGCACCGTATCAGGCCACATCTTTTCGTTCTTATGAAGTTCATCCTTCGTATCGAGCCAGCCGTCGGGGAAGCCTTGCATCACGGGATGTTTCCGATTGATTCCGTTTCTTGTTTCATTTCTTTCGCGCTTGTTTGTGATTTGGTTTTTGACATTCGGAGCTTAACCCTTGTTCCGTCACTTGACCTTCTTCATCAGGTTCGCCATTTCGATGCCGGTCATCATCGCACTGCGGCCGGCGTTGCCCATCTTCGAGCCTGCGCGGCTGATGGCTTGTTCAAGAGTGTCGCAGGTGAGCACGCCGAAGATGCAAGGTAATCCAGTGATAACGCCCACATCCTTGATGCCTTTGGCGGTCTGTTCGACGACGTGATCGTAGTGATCGGTCTCACCGCGAATGACGCAGCCCAGGCAGATGATGGCGTCATACTTGCCGGTCTTAGCGAGGTTGAGCGCGGTGACAGGCAGCTCGAAGGAGCCGGGCACATAAGCGACGGTGAGCGACGCTTCATCGTCGGCTTTGCCCCCCATGCGAGCGAAAGTGTTGATCGCAGCATCGCGCATGTGGAACGTAAGATAATCATTGAAACGCGCCACGATCAGCGCGATGCGCAGGCCGGTGGCAGTGAGTTCACCTTCGAGATTTGTGTGCGGCATGGCGGCATTGTAGTGAATGGCACATGCAAGCGCGGCCCGCCGCCGAGCCTTTGGGCCGCCGCTAAACGGGTGATTGTGTAGCTCTGAGGCGATCACCCATTTGCCGCTGACCGGCGAATCTTTATCATGTTTGTCCCTCCTATGTTTCTCAACTGATCTTGAAGGAAAGTCATCATGCCCAAGCGTGCAAAAATCACCATCATCGGCGGCGGCAACGTCGGCTCCTCCTGCGCCCTCTGGGCAGCTTCCAAAGAACTGGGCGACATTGTCGTGCTCGACATCCCCGCTCAGGAAAATGTGATCAAGGGCAAGATGCTCGACCTCGCCCAGTGCTCGCCCATCGAGCGGTTCGATTGCAACATTCTGGGCACCAGTAACTATGCCGACATCGCCGACAGTGATGTCGTGGTGATCACCGCGGGTGTGCCGCGCAAGCCTGGCATGTCGCGCGATGATCTGATCAATGTCAACGTGGGCATTGTAAAGAACGTGGCTGAGAACGTGAAGAAATACGCCCCGAATTCCATCGTCATCGTCGTGAGCAATCCGCTCGATGCCATGGTCTACACCGCGTGGAAGGTCACCGGCTTTCCCTCTCACCGCATCATCGGCCAGGCTGGCGCACTCGATGTCGCACGCTACCGCACCTTCATCGCCATGGAACTGGGCTGCTCCGTTGAAGACATTCAGGCGCTGCTCTTGGGCGGTCACGGCGACGACATGGTCCCCCTGCCTCGCTACACCTCTGTGCATGGCATCCCCGTGCAGCAACTTCTCTCCGAAGAGAAGATCACCGCCTGCGTCGAGCGTGCCAAAGTCGGCGGCGGCGAGATCGTCAAACTCATGGGCACCAGCGCGTACTACGCACCAGCCTCAGGCGTCATTCAGATGGTCGAAGCGATCGTCAAGGACAAGAAGCGGATCCTCCCCTGCGCTGCCTACTGCGAAAGTGAATATTCCGTTGGCACCAAAGGCGACGGCTACTTCGTCGGCGTGCCCGTCGTCCTCGGTAAGAACGGCGTCGAGAAAATCGTGCAGATCGACCTCGTCTCCGGCGAACAGAAACTCATGGCCGAATCCGTCAGCCACGTGAAAGACCTCGTCGCCACGGTCAAGAAACTGTTTCCCGATCTGGCGTGAGGCAGGGGGCAGAGGTCAGAGGACAGAGGTCAGAAAACAGAAGTCAGTACTACACAACCCTCGGCGGAAGCTGAGGGTTTTTTCATTCAGGCAAACATTCAGTGTCCACGGCGGGCGTGACGCAGAGCCGCGACTCAACGAGTCGCGGACGCCAAAGGCCTGAAGGAGCGCAGTGTCTACTGAAGATGTGATGCCTCAACGGCGTCAATCGCGCAGCAAACCTGCGCATCATCACCGGTCGCCCTCTCACATGTTCCCTACGTACCGATCGCGTCCTTACGCAAAGCGCGCGATCGTACACCCTTCATGCCTTTGGCGTCCGCGACTCGTTGAGTCGCGGCTCATAAAAAAAAAGCCTGCGTTTCCGCAGGCTTTTTCGATATTTAATTTTTCAGTTCGCCTTAGCCCTTGCTTGCACCGCCGGGGC
>CAZYQL010000002.1:47503-54205 GCA_964650055.1 uncultured Phycisphaeraceae bacterium
TTTTTCGATATTTAATTTTTCAGTTCGCCTTAGCCCTTGCTTGCACCGCCGGGGCCGAAGGTGATCTTGTCGGTACCCATGGCACCGTGATCGCCCATGCCGCCCGAGGACGCAGCTGCCTGCTTGCGAGGCGCGCCGCCTGCTGCTGGTGCTGCTCCCGCCGAGGAGGACGACGACGATGCGCCGCCGTCTTCAGCCTTGGCTGCATCGCTGCCCCACTGGGCGCGCTTGAGCGACAGGCCGATCTTGCGATCGTCGATATCGACGCGCAGGATCTTGACTTCCACATCGTCGCCGACCTTGACGATATCTTCGGGGTTCTCGACCTTGTGATCAGCCAGTTCGCTGATGTGCAGGAGTCCTTCGAGATCGTCTTCCAGTTCGACGAACACGCCGAAGTTGGTGATCTTGGTGACCTTGCCGTGCACGATCATGCCGGGCTGGTAAGCACTGGGGATCGCTTCGGTCCACGGATCCTTGGTCATGTGTTTCACGGAGAGGCTCACGCGCTGCTTCTCCTGATCGACTTCCATAACCACGCATTCCACTTCGTCGCCCTTCTTGAGCAGCTCGTTGGGGTGCGACAGTTTCTTGGTCCACGACAGATCGCTCACATGGAGCAGGCCATCGATGCCAGGCTCGATCTCGACGAACGCGCCGTAGCTGGCGAGGTTGCGAACCTTGCCCTTGATGACTGTGCCAGGCGGATACTTCTGAGCCACCAGTTCCCACGGATTGACTTCCGTCTGCTTGACGCCCAGGCTGATTTCCTGTTTGTCTTTATTGATGTCGAGCACGACCACATCGATTTCTTGACCGACCGAAAGCATTTCGCTCGGGTGGTTGATGCGCTTGGTCCAGCTCATTTCGGAAATATGTACCAGGCCTTCGACGCCTTCTTCGAGCTTGACGAATGCACCGTAGCTGACGATGTTCGTCACCGCACCGTGGATGCGCGTGTTGGCGGGGTACTTGGTCTCGATGTTCTCCCACGGGCTGGTCTCTTTCTGCTTGAGACCCAAGGCAATCTTCTCTTTTTCGTGGTCGATCTTGAGAACCTTGACTTCGATCTGATCATCAATGCGAACCATCTCGGACGGATGGTTGATCCGGCCCCAAGACATATCAGTGATATGCAAGAGACCATCGATGCCACCCAGATCGACGAACGCGCCGAAGTCGGCGATGTTCTTGACGGTGCCCTTGACGACATCGCCTTCCTTGAGGCTGGTGAGCAGTTTCTTGCGCTTCTCGGTGCGCTCTTCTTCGATCAGCTTGCGACGGCTGATGACGATGTTGCGGCGAGGCTCATCGATCTTGAGAATCTGAGCCTTGATCACGCGGCCGATGTATTCACCGATATCCGCGGGACGACGCACATCCACCTGCGACGCAGGCAGGAAGACAGGCACGCCGATATCGACGAGCAGGCCGCCCTTGATCTTGCGCATGACCTTGCCTTCGACCACGTCGTTTTCTTTGTTCTGACTGACGATGCGCTCCCAGCCGCGAATGCGGTCGGCTTTGCGCTTGGAGATGGCGACCACGCCACCTGCTTCGTCTTCGATCGATTCGAGCAGCACTTCAACGGTGTCGCCGATTTCGACATCTTCGGGAACATCGAATTCGTTGCGATCCAGAATGCCTTCGCTCTTGAGGCCGACTTCAACAAGGAAATCATCACCGGCTTTACCGATGATCTTGCCCTTGAGAATCGCGCCAGCGGTGTAATCGCCAAGTTGAGCTGAGAGAATCGACTCCATGCTTTCAGCGCTGCCGCCGTAAGCATCAGCAATCATCAGATCTGCTGCGTCGTCATCAATCTCCAAATCGGCGATGAGGTTACGATCTACCATGAGAAAAAGTGTCCTTTCGACTGGGGTTTACTCGGCCTATCCAACATGAACAGGCTGACACGAGTCGCGACGACGACACGGCTGCCGCATGATGCGGCAGCGAAAGTATCGACCGTCACCTTGATTGCCCCCACACTGTCCGCGGGAAAAGCGGAGCCGCAGCGAAGGGGAAGAGAAATTGTAGCAAACCCGTAGGGAAATGCCAATCGCAATCGCCTGTTATGTGCGGAGCGACGCCCCGCGAAACAGCACTTTGCTATGCGGCCAAGCGGATTTCATTTCGACGCACTCGCTTTTTCATCGGGCTCATCCGCTTCGCTCTTTTCCACTTGCGAGACGGGTGTTGTGGCGACTTGATCCGCTTTGGGCTCCACACGTGCCACCACCGTGGCTTCACCCAGTGCGGTGCGCAGCTTCTGCTCGACGATTGCTCCCAGTTCACGTCCCGCCTGAATCGTCAGTTTCGGATCCACCAGCAATCGCACCTCCACCCACCGGCGTGGGCCGTTGAAGCGCACGCGAAGATTGTCGTATCCTACGATCGCGCTGTTGCGAACTTCTGTATCCAGTAAGGCTCGCAAGGTCGGATCGATCTCGCGTTCCAGTTCATCGGTCAGTCCGGAGACCGATTTCCAAAGCAGTTTCCAACTCGCCCAGAGCACGGTGAAGGCCACCAGCAGCGCGACCAGCGGATCAAGCCAGGGCAGGTCAGCGCTTTGGACCAGCAGCAATCCGAGCACGACGGCGAGCGTGGAAACCACATCGGCAATCAGATGCTTGGCAGCTGCGATGAGCAGAATGCTCTTGAAAGATTTGCCGCGAAACCAGACCCATGCAGCGAGTCCTGCCGCAGCGCCTGCAATGGCCAGTAGCATTCCGATGCCCAGTCCAAGTTCGGCGAGCTGCGGCGATGGCGTGGTGCCAGGAAAAATGCGAAGCAGACTTTGATAGGAAACATAAAGGCCGATGGAGAGAATCGCCCAGCCTTCGAGGCCAAAGGCGAGATACTCGCCGCGCGTGCCTTCGCTGCCGGTGGCGGCATCGGGGGAGGCGCGAGGCTGCCGGGCCCAGATGGAGTAGAGCATCACGGCGGAGGCGATGAGCGTGACGACGCTGTTCAGCGCATCCGCCAGGCTCGCCATGGAGTTGGTCCAGCGAAAAACAAGAAAGCGCAAGGCGCACAGCACGAGCGTGCAAAGGAGCATGCGCTGAACCACATCGCGGACCAGAAATGCATAAGCCTGACTGTGGTATTTCGGCATGTGAAAGATTGTAGCGGTCACGGGTGGCCTTGATCGGTCAGTACAGCACCGCCATGAAAATCACTCGGGCAACGGCTTGTTTCGTGTTTCGGGAAGGAACGGCAGTACGAGTAATCCGACCAGAAAAACAAGACACATCGTCACCCCTGCATAGCGCAATCGATCGACGGAGTTTGCTGAGACTCCTGCGAACATCGTCTCCAATGCTGACTTGCCCAGCGGCCCAAGCGCAGCCACGAACCGGCCGACGTTGTAGCAAAAGCTGATGCCGGTGGATCGAAGACGGGTGGGGAAGAGTTCAGGAAAATAGATGGCGTAACCGGCGAAGAGCGAGAGCTGACAGAAGCCCATGATCGGCACGAGCACGAAAATCTGCCACATGTCCTGAAGAAACCAGAAGACGGCAGCGGTGCTGAAAAAGGCGGAAATGAAGGCGATCCGGAAAGTAGGCTTGCGCCCGATGCGCTGCGCCAGCCAGCCGAAGCCGAACATCCCCAGCGCTGCGCCGATGTTCTGCGCGAGGTAGGTGTAGCTCTGCCAACTGGTGAGTCTGCCGCTGGTGACTTTGTCGATGGTCTTCCTGGCTTCGAGCGATGCGCCTTCGAGTTGGACGTTCGAGTCGGGCACATAATGACTCTCTGCGAGTTTGATGGCGGCGACTTTGTCAACATCATTACCGGCTTCGACGAGCTGATCGGCAATGACCTCCGCGCGCACCGATTTCATCTGCACCTGTCGGATGAGATCGGGTGTGAAAAAACCGACCGACCAGAGGCCGACGATGCCCGAGCAGCCGAGCACGAGGCCCAGCAGCGCATGCTTGCGTAGCACAGGATCGCTAAACAGTTCGCGATAGGAGCCAAGCTGCTTTTTCGCAGCGCCATCGTGCGACACTTGCTTCCAGCGCTCGGGTTCCTTGAGCTTCCACCGGATGACCACAGCGAGTAGGGCAGGGAGGGCACCGATGAGAAACATGATGCGCCACGGGCTTTCGACGTGGCCTTGTTCCTGCGCGATACCCAGGCCCAGATTGATCATGGCAGCGCTGACATTGCCGACGGCGGAGAGCGCTTGAAGTAAACCCAGCGCGCGAGCGCGGGCGCTGTCGGGCAAGACCTCGGCGACCAGCGCGATGCCCACTGCAAACTCACCGCCAACACCCAGGCCAGTGAGGAAGCGATAGAACGCAAAATCCCATACGCCCACGGAAAGGGAACTGAGGCCGGTGAAAAGCGAGTAGAGCAAAATGGTGATCATCATCGTCTTGGCGCGGCCGATGCGGTCGCCAAGAATGCCGAAGAACAAACCGCCGGTGGCCCAGCCGAGGATGAAGATGGAGGTGACGATGTCCCCCGCCAGAGCGCGCTTGGCGGCGAGATCGGTTCCGGTCAGCGCGGTGGTTTCCTTGACCAGATCCTCCATCGCTTTGGGACGGGCTAGAACGAAGAGCGCCTGATCGAGGCAATCAAAAAGCCAGCCCAGAGCGGCCACAAAAAAGACAAACCAATGATAGCGAGTCATCTCTGCGTACCACGGTTTGCTGCTGGAAATGGTTGGTTTTTCGAAGGAGTCGCCACCGTGCATGGAAAGGCCTCGCGAAAGGATGGGCGATGCGGGGGTGCAACCGATTCGTCACACAACTTAACAAACCGCGAGGAGATGTGCGAAGCGGTCAGAGATCTGCGAGCACTTTAGTGAATCGCGAGGCGCGTGGTTGCATCACGCTCGGCGAGTTTGGCGGGCAAAGGAGCGACGCCAAGGTAGTTGAGGCTTTGCTCGAAGGTGTGCATGACAGCGGGGGCTGCGACGATGCCGCCGTAGTAACCCTTCTTCACATCGGGCTTGTGAATGGCACAGGCGATGACCAGCCGTGGCTTGTCGAGTGGCGCGCCGCCGACGAAGACACCTGAGTAGGCATTAGGCTCGTAACCGCCGCCGTTTTTCTTGGCGATCTGAGCGGTGCCGGTCTTGCCGAAGAGGGCATACTGGGAGCTGTTGGCTTTGCGACCGGTGCCATCGGTGACGACCTGCCGCATGATGTCTTTGGTGATCTGCGTGGTGCGCGGCGAGAGCACGCGCTGCACAACTGTGAGCGAGCGAGGATCATTAGGATCCTTCGCCTGAATCGTCGGACTCACGAGATAACCACCATTGGCGAAGACGCAGAACGCGCGGCAAAGTTGCAACGGCGTCACTGCAATTTCCTGACCCATCGGCACGCTCGTCGGACTGTACTGCGGATTCCAACTTCTAAGGGGATTGACCATGCCTCGGCTCTCGCCGGGGAAACCGGTGTGCGTGAGTTCGCCAAAGCCGAAGGATTTCACCGCGTTGTAAAGTTTGGTGCTGCCCATGCGATTGCCCATCACCGCCATGCCGCGGTTACTGGATTTGATGAGCACCTGTGCCCACGAGATCGTGCCATGATCATGCGTATCGCGCAGCGCTCGACCGACAGATTCATCGGTGTTGATCATCTGCTCGGGCTTGGCAAAACCCTGCTCCACCGCAGCAGCCCAGATGAACGGCTTGAACGTCGAGCCCGGCTCAAACGGATCAGTGACGCAGCGATTGCGGCGCGTCTCGGGCTTGGTGGTGCGCACTTCGTTGGGATCAAACGCCGGGTAGTTCGCCATCGCGATGATCTCGCCGGTGTATGGATCCATGATCACCATCTCGCCAGTCTTGGCCCCGAATTCCTTGCAGGCTTTGGCAAGCTGAGCCTCGGCGATGGCTTGAATGGTGATGTCAATGCTCAGGCGAATCGACTGGCCATCTTTGGGTTGTTCGTAGGTGTCGATGTCGATGTCCATGGCGCGGTGGCCGGCATCGCGCAGGTAGCCGAGCTTGCCGGAGGTGGCGGTGAGACCTTTGTTGAAGATGCGTTCTGCACCTTCGAAGCCGTGGCCTTCTTGCCCGACAAAGCCGATGACGTGGCCGCCCACTGCACCTTGCGGATACTGACGTTCGAGCCAGAGATCGGTGTAAAGACCCGAAAGGCGTCGCCACTGCACATCATCGACACTGGAAACATTAGTCGTGGCTGAGGCCGCATCTTTTTTCTGCTGCGCCGCTTTGGAGCGAATCGATTCAAGCTTGAGCCACTGTTCATCATCGAGTTTCTGATCGATGACGACATACCGCTTGTCAGCGAGTTCATAGAGACGCTTGCCGATTTTTGCGGGATCGTAGCCCAGAGCGTAGCCAAGCAGCTCCGGGAAGGTGCCCGGGTCAACGATGCGATGGGGATCGACGTAGAGCCGATGCGCGATGCCGGTGGTGGCGAGGATGCGGCCTTCGCGATCGGTGATCGTGCCGCGTCGGCCCATGAGGGTTGTCGTGCTGTGCTGCGAACCGATAAGTGGCGCAAGCTGCGGCGGGGGACTGATCTGAAGATGAGCAACGCGACCGATCAGACCGATCATGGCGAAGGTGATGACCGTGGCCACGATGCGACCGACGATGAGCACGCGCTGCGAGCCTGGCGCGGCGGTTGGCTCATTAATCGAGGTGACGACGGATGCAGGCGCAGTGATCGAAAGTTTCTTGGATGGTGCGGATTTAAGCGTCGGCTTCGCGATCGG
>CAZYQL010000002.1:54305-57559 GCA_964650055.1 uncultured Phycisphaeraceae bacterium
TTCGCGATCGGCTTTGAAATCGTTTTTGCAGGTGTCACCGGCGTAATGGCCTTGACGGGCACCGGTTTCTTCACAGGGATCGAAGGCGATACTGCATCTTCCGCTGGCGGCGCGATGGAAGGCACAGGCTTCTGGCTGTCGTCACGTTCGACGACGGGTTCATCGGCCTTGGGCTTGGGTTGGATCAGCGACTCGAAGAGCGGCGCTGACGTCGGCTTCTTGGGCGACAGAGAAGAACCCAGCGGGATCGCTGTCGTGGTGGAAGGCAATCCCTGCGGCGGCAGATTCTGCGATTCGTACGGCTTTTCGTAGAAACTTTTCATGGCAGGCCTTGCGATTCATATAGCCCCGGCCTTGGCTGGGGGGCGCTGAAATAATCGGTGAGTTTCCCCGGCTAAGGCCAGGGCCATGTGACTATCGTTTGGTTTTGCTCTTGTCCTTCGTGGCACTGCTCCTGGTCGGGCGTGACTTCGTGCTGCTTCGCGCTTTGGTCGGCGGCGTCAACGGCGTGCGCTCGATCATGCGGATGCTGCGCAGAGCCGGGTCGCTACTCGCGGTGATCGGATCCATCTCCAGTTTGGCGATCATCAGTTTGTGTTCGAGTTTGTCGGGATGAAGTTCAGCCGCGACTTTCGATTGGCTCTCCCACGTTGCCCGGCGAGCCTGCTCGATCTGTTTGTGCATCTGCGTGACGCTGTGCCGAACTTCCCATCGTTGCTGCCGAAGCGACAACATGCCAGCCCCCAGCGCGGCGAGGAAGATGATCATGACCACAGCTTTGAAATACATCGCGCCCCTACAGAACATGGACGATAGTGCCAATAAACGCCACTTGGTCATCGGCAAGATTCAAGCGCGAGCAAGACATTATTTCAATGAGAAAAAAAGACGCTGATGTTGCAACATCAGCGTCCTGAATATGTTCAATCGATTGGGATAACGAGCCTCAGCGAGCGCCTTATGGCAGGATGATTTCAACACCTGCACGCAGGGCATCGGCGCTGCGCACCGTGCTCTTATTCAGCTCGAAAATCTCTTTCCACCGGCGATCATCACCCAGCCTGGCGCGGGCGATGGAGGAGAAGGTATCGCGAGGTTGAACGGTGTACGTCTTGTTGACGCGAGTGGTCGTGGCTGATTCCGCGATCGTGCGAGTGGGGGCGGCGCTGGTCGTGCCTGTGCTGCTTCCAGTGTTAACAGCAGGCAGCGCGGGAATCCGAAGCGTCATGCCAGCCTGGATGTCATTGGCATCTCTGATCTGATCCTTGTTCGCATCGATGATCACTTGCATGTGGCGAATGGAACCGAGCTCGCGGCTGGCGATGGTGCTTAGCGCATCACCCGATTCGACCTTGATGGTTCGCATCGTTGGCGCGGCGTTAGCGATGCTATTTCCCGGCAGGCGATTTTCAATCACGTTGCCGCGAGCGTCTATGTTTGTCGGTGTGTTGCCAACTACTGGACCACCCGGTGAAACGATGGTCTTGTTGGGGATGACCAGTCGAACACCTTCGCGCACGCCGCCGTCAGCGAGGAGCTTGTCAGCATTGGCACGGGCGATTTCGTTGTAGTGTTTGCCTTCGCCGTAGAATTTTTCGCTAATGGCCCAGAGCGATTCGCCAGCTTGCACGTGGTGAATCAAAGGCTCAGTGGGGCGACCAACGGGAATTCGACCAGCATCGCTGACGTTACCCGTGGGATTGTTAAAGCGAGGCGTATTGTCTTCGGGGAGGAAGCCGCTACCGCGCAGATCGCTGGCCATGTCGCGAGGCAGCGTGTTGTCAGCGGGGCGTGAACCGGCATCGGATGTCGTGTTGCCGTTGTTCGTTGCACTACCCGGCGTGTTGCGTTGGCCTAGTGCAGCATCAAGATTGCGATCAGTGACAGCTCCGCCTGGCAGGGCTGGGTTGCCTGCTGCGGCGAGAGGATCGATTTGTTGGAGTGGGATGCTTTCAGTGCGCGGGCCGTTGCCGATGTTGTTGCCCCGAGCTGCGCCAGCGGGAGGCAGAGGCGCAAGCGTGTTGCCAGTGCCAGGTTGATTGGCTGATGGGTTGCCCGCTTGGCTGCGTGGATCGATAACGCGCGGCTGATTGCCGGTGGGGTAATCCTGATAGCCGGTGGGGGCAGCAGTTTGCTGCTGGCCACGCTGCTGCGACGCGAGGTGATCGCTCACCACAATGCCGATCAGGAGAATAATGCCCGTGCCAACGACCAGTCCGACTTTCGTTTCTCGCGTCATGGATTCCATCCATTCCCAGGAGTTCTGAACACTATCCCAAAACCTGAATCACTCGTAATTTCGCCGACCTGCTTCGTGGATTGTCATCCCGTTCCATTTCATCGGCGACGACGGGCTTGCGCGTTCGCCGAATTGCTTTGTCATTCTGCGCCAGTTCGAGGAAAGCCTGTTTCACCAGGCGATCTTCCAGCGAATGAAAACTGATCATGCCTGCGATGCCGCCGGGCTTAACCAGTTGCGTCACATCGGCGAGCAGCCGTTTGATCACATCCAGTTCACCGTTGACTGCAATGCGCAGTGCCATGAACGTGCGAGTGGCCGGATCAATGCGACCGGGCTTGTGCCTTCGCGGCTGGCCCGGTTGCCTCTTCCATGCTTCAGGGCGCTGACCCAGCGCATGGCGTACCACATCTGCAAGCTGTTCCGTAGTTGCTATCGGTGATCGGGCACGCGCTTCCGCAATCTTTCGCGCAATGCGTCTTGATGCCCGATCTTCGCCATATTGATAAATCACATCCGCTAGTTCGCGTTCCGGTAAGTCGTTCACCAGGTCCGCCGCCGTGGTCGGCAGCGTCGGGTCCAATCGCATATCCAACGGGCCATCGTTTTGAAAAGAAAAACCGCGCGCCGCATCAGACATCTGATTGGAAGAAAATCCAAAATCCGCCAGCAGCAGATCAACGCGATCAATGCCTAGTTCATCGAGAGCGCTGCGTGCCTGAGCAAAATTGCGATGAATCAGATCGACTTGAACTGGACCGCCTGCGAGGCGCTCGCGTGTGAAAGCGAGGTTGGCTGGATCGACATCGAGGCCGACGTAGCGACCACCGGGGGCCAGGAGCGGAATGATGGCTGCTGCGTGGCCGCCGCGCCCGACGGTGCAGTCGAGCATGACCATGCCGGGCCTGGGGGCGAACTGCTCGATGATCGGAGCAACAAGCACCGGCAGATGGCCAGGGTCGGAAGGGGGAGTGGATTGGAGTTGGTCGTTCACGCGAAGATTGTAGAGATTTAC
>CAZYQL010000002.1:57659-70485 GCA_964650055.1 uncultured Phycisphaeraceae bacterium
CGGAAGGGGGAGTGGATTGGAGTTGGTCGTTCACGCGAAGATTGTAGAGATTTACGGCGATGAGCTAATGGCATCGATCAACTGCTGCTTTCGTTTAGCCGTGGAGCAAAGGTCCGCCGTCGCTCCACGAGTTGCCGCAGATGTTCACCGTCACCTACTTGCCAATGCAGAACGTCGCAAAAACCCTGCCGATCACATCATCAGGCGTCAGCGTGCCGCCAAGGCCGGCCAAATGATCCAGCGCACTTCGCATGGCCCCGGCAATCAGTTCGACCTGTGCAATCGCAGGTTCATTTCGCTGATGCGACAGCAGCGCGCGGGCTGTGGCCAGATCATGCTGGGCTTGTTTGAGTGCCAGTTCATGACGAGGTTGAAGTGCGAGCATGTCCGCGCTGATGCTCACCGCTCGTTCGCCGAGCTTGGTGAGGATGAGCTGACGAAGTCGGTCCAGATGCAGCCCCGTCTTCGCGCTGATGTGGAGGGTGGTTTCATCGATTTGATTTTCGTCAAGCGCAACAGATCGCAAATCGGCTTTCGTCTGCACGCGCAGCGTCGGCGTACTCTGTGGCAGCGATGTATTAGACACGAAGCCGTTCGCATCATCGGCGATCAGCAGAATCAAATCAGCCGACGCAATCGCGCTCTTGGCCGCATCCTGCATTTGATGATCGAGCACCGAGCGCGGATCATCGAGGCCGGCGATGTCGATGAGCATCACCTCGACCATCTCGCCCTGCTGATTCTTCATCGCCATCGGCTCAGCGAGCAGATCGCGCGTGGTGCCAGGCGTCTCGCTGATCACCGCCCGCTCACGGCCAAGCAGCGCATTAAAGAGCGTGCTCTTACCCGCGCTGGGCGGCCCGACCAGCACGATGCGAGGCAGCGCCTCCAGCGAACCCCACGATCGGCTGTGGAGCAGGAGATCATCCAGATTCGCTTCAATTGCCGTGAGATTTGCATCCAGCTTCGCAGGCGTGATGGGTACGACATCATCCTGATCGGTGAAGTCGATGCCTGCTTCCACCAGCGCGAGACTGGTGCCCACTTCATCGACAAACTGTGTAGCGAGTTCACCCAGCTTGCCTTCGCGCAGCAGTGATGCGGCGCGAAGCTGCGCATCACTTGTGGCAGCGATTGTGGCGCTGATGCCTTCAGCTTGAGTCAGGTCGAGTTTACCTGCGAGGTAAGCGCGAAAGGTGAACTCGCCAGGTTCTGCGAGGCGTGCGCCCAAGGCGATGATCTGATGAAGGATGCGATCCAGCAGGGCGGGGTTGCCGGGCAGATGAAGCTCGGCAAGATCGCCTCCGGTATAGCTGCGCGGGCCTGCGAAGAAGGCGAGCAGCGCAGGCAATCGATCATGAAGCAGACGGCAAGTTAGCACCCTCCGATCGCTCGGCTGCGTTTCCGAGAGCTGCGCAAGAATCGAAAGCGTGTCGCCGCCGCTGATGCGAATCAGCCCCCGTGCAGCGCGGCCGGGCGGGGAGCTGACAGCAACAATCGTGTCATGGTATGACATGGGATGAAGACGCAGATATACAAGGCAGAATGGTCAATAGGCATTAGGCCATGGTCATTGGTCAACAGCATTGTTCATTGACGATTGACGATTGACCATGGCCTGATGCCTATTGACCCATTTCTTTTCCATCGTCCTCTGTATCAGCCTCCGTTCGCCAAGGCGAACGGCTAATTAGCGATCACTTGCGCTTCTTTTCGCCGGGGCGCTTGCCGCGCAATTCCGTCTGCTTGGCGATGAGTTCTTTCTGCTTTGCTTCGACCATCTTCTGCATTCGGTCGAAGAATCCGCCGGGTTTGGGGGGCTTCTTCTGGAACAGCGTGCCTGCTTCTTCTTCGCGCTTGATGTGTCTGCGGACGATGTAGCTATCGACAATGCCTGCGAGGGAGGAGGACATGATGTAGAGCGTCAGGCCGCTGGGGGCGGAGTAGAAGAACACCGGGAAGATCAGCGTCATCCACTTCATCATCTTCTGCTGCTGGGCCATCTGTTCATTGGTCGGCGGCGGGGCGGTCAGTTTCTGTTGAATGTAGAAAACGATCGCCATGAGGATGGGCAGAATGTTCAGCGAGTTGGTCAGTTGCAAGCCGCACAGCGGCAGCGTGAAGGTGCCTTCGCCGAACTTGATGAAGTTGTCGGGCGCGGAAAGATCCTTGAGGAAAGTCCAGTCGCCAAAGAGCTGGAAAAAGCCCCAGAAAGCGGACTCATGTCGCAGTTCGATGGCACCGTAGAGCATCGCATAAAGCGCCACCCAGATGGGCATCTGAAGGAACATCGGCAGGCAACCTAGGAACCCCATCGGGCTGACGTTGTGCTCGCGGTAGAGCCTCATCATTTCCTGCTGCTGCTTGGCGGGATCGCTTTTGTACCGCTCCTTCATCTTGGCCATCTCCGGCTGGAGCTTGGCCATGGACTTACTCATCTTCGTCATGTTGATCTGCGCCTTCTTCGTAATCGGGTGCAGAAGGAAGCGAACCACCAGCACGAGGATGATGATCGCAAATCCCCAGTCGAAGACGACCGCGTGGATGATGCGAAGGAAGCCCAGGAGAAAATTCGCCAGACCTTGGAAGAGACAGACCGAGCAGCCCATCTCATATTTTACCA
The DNA here is from genome assembly GCA_964650055.1 of uncultured Phycisphaeraceae bacterium. Taxonomy (GTDB): domain Bacteria; phylum Planctomycetota; class Phycisphaerae; order Phycisphaerales; family Phycisphaeraceae; genus JTS-RE9. The sequence goes on from CAZYQL010000002.1 coordinate 60,283, forward strand.
GTTCGGTGCCCATGCTCAGTATCGAGTAAGGCTCTTCATTGAGAACAGTCTTGAGACGCGGCCCTGCATAAAGCGAGAGATCGAAGCCTTGCTCTTCGCCGGGTTTCAGCGGCAAATCGAGCGTGGTGAGCGTCATCATCAGCACGCGGCGATCAGTCTTGTTGACGTTGTCGCCGATGATCTGCATCCCAACGGTCGGCTCAAAAATAGCCCCCATCGGCTGGCCGTACACGATGGGCACTTTGCCATCAATCGCCTCAGGCTTGGCAGGCACGGGGCGATGAACGACAGCCGCGAAATAGCGATTGGTCATCGCAATCCAGAGCAGCTCATTGTCCTTAGGAACATCTTCATTGGGCCAGATCGAGTTGCCATCGTTTTGAAAATTGTCGAGCGCTTTGACGCGGGTGTAGTTCGTGTCGCTGGTGTAAGCGCGGTGACGGAGCTTGTCGTAATCGAGGTTGTAGTACCCCAGCACGATGTGGCGCGGATCGCCTTGGTAACCTTGCTCGCCTTCGATGTCGCCCTGGGCGTTCTGTTCCCAGATGACGGTGATTGGTTTGTCGCTCAGGTTTTTGAAAGAGGTATTGCAAAGCAGTTCGTAGGCGGTGGCATCTTTGCCCAGCGTGTAGATGCGGGTGATCTGGGCGGCAGGCTTACTCGCTGCATCAACGATGATGACGCGGTAAACGCCTTCGCTGACCTTGTCCCAGGCGACAGCGCTGAGCGAGATGCGGGTGCCGTTGATGATGACAGCGCGGGCGGCAAAAGGGCGCTCAGCAGGGCCGGCGGTCAGCGGAGAATCATCAGGATGCCAGACGGATTGCACGATGGTGTATGGCTCGGTGCCCGAGACTGATTTGCGATAGTCGGCCGTCTGAATCTCGTGAATACTCGCGCCGTAAGCGGACAGGGCCACGCGAAGCTTGGCATCGGTGAGAGAGCCAAGCGTGGATGAACCGGGCTGCTGCGTGGGGAGCACTGAAAAGGCGGGAGGAGCTGGCGGCGCGACGGGTGCTGGGGCCGGGGCAGGTGTGACCACGGTGGGCGCTGGGGCGGGCGTTTCGACTGGGGCTGGCGCAGGCGTGGGGACCGCATCTTTGCTCGGTGCTGGGGTCGGCTGAGTCGTCTTGTCTTGTGCCCAGGCGCATGGGGCAACACTGCCCAGCGTAAAGGCGGAGATAGCGAGCAATACCAGCAATCTGGTCAGGTTTTTCACGTGCAATGGCCTCGTACAGGTGGGAGAAACGAGGCAGCAGTATAGGGGTGAATGAGAAACCCTGCCACGGGAAGGATGAAACGGAGATGAGAGTAAAAAGAAACCCCGCCACAGGAGTGACGGGGCTTTGGGTTTGTCAATGTGCGATTTGGACAATCTCAAATCTGAAATTTCAAATCTGTCGTCTGTCCGCTCACTCCGGACCTCTGACCTCTGCTCACCCTACCACATCCTTAATGAAACGGACGATGTCGTTGTAGGTGACATAGAGGAACATACAAGCGATCAGCGCAAGGCCGGTGAAGAGCGCTGCATTCTGCACGCGTGGGCCAACGGGGGAGCCTTTGATCTTTTCGATGATGAGGAACAGGATGTGCCCACCATCGACGACGGGGATGGGCAGGAAGTTGACGACGGCCAGGTTCACACTGATCAGGCCCAGGAAGAACATGAGATAGGTCCAGCCCTTCTTGGCGATCTTGGTGCCGGTGTGGGCGATGCCGACGGGGCCTTGGAAATTGCGGGGATGGACCGAGCCTTGGCTGACGCGCAGGAGGGTGATGTAAACCTGCTGCATGGACTGCTGGGCTTTCTTGATGCCAAGGGCGATGGAGTCACCTGGGCCGGTGCCTTTGACGGTGACCATCTTTTCCTTGAAGACGCGCCAGGTCAGCGGCAGCACCCAGCGGGCTTCGAGCAACTCCGTGGCGGTGGCTTCATCGATGGCAGCAGTGACTTTCAATGGCTCGATGGTCTTGCCTTCGTTGGGCTCGCAGTCCAGGGCCACTTCAAAACCTTTGGGATTGTCCTTGGCCATGCTGGCGAGGATGCGCTGAATGTCGGTGAAGCTGGCGACGCTGTTGCCGTTGATGGCGGTGATGCGGGTGCCCGGCGGCAGATTGAGTTTTTCAGCGGGGGTGCCAGCGACGGGGTCAACGATGTAGGGATGAAACGCTTCCATGCCGATGCCCAGGCGGTCATCTTCGGGCTTGATGTCGAATGTTTTTTCTTCGCCATCTCGAAGCACGATGAGCTTTACCGCTGCGCCGCTGGCGGCTTTCACTTCTCGTGCAATCTCACGGTTGCCAGGCCACTTGGTTGAGCCGACTTGAACGACCAGATCACCCTTGAGGACACCAGCCTTAAGCGCAGGACTGCGCGGTGCGACGAACTTGATCGATGTCGCGGGGACGAATCCCGCCAGGTGCGGAACCTCTTCGCTCGCGCTGACTTTTCGGTAATTCAAATCGCCTTCAGCGCGAAGCTGAATCGTCGTTCGCTCTTTGGTTTTTGGATGTTCGAAGATCAGTTCCACCGGTGCACCGTTGCCTGCGAGCACGGCTGATTCATACTGGCCATAAGTTTCTACCGTCTGACCACCGGCGGCGATGAGCTTCATGCCGGGCTTGACGGTCGCGGCCTGCTCTTTGGGAACGCGGGCATTTTCGAAATCGAGCGCAATATCCTCAGCCTTGGCATCGGGGTGAACGTTGAGCGTGACGGGGATGTTGATGCCCACATCGAGCAGGCCGCTGGGCGACATGACAGGCAGCAGCGGATAGGTCAGCGTCTCGACGCTGCCATCGGGATTCTTGCGCTGAATTTTGGCGTTGAGTTTTTCACCAGCAGGGGCCAGGGCGGTGTTGATGAGCACATCGGTCATGTCCACCGTAGGAGCGGCGGCGTATTCGATAATCTCATCATCAGTGCGCAGGCCTTTGTATTTTTCATCGCCTTCGTGGCCTACTGCGTAGGCTTCGGATGCGGGTGAGCCGGGCGATGTGCTGCCGACAACGGGGGCGTTGAAATCCACGCCAGCCATGAAAGCGATCATGAAAAAGAGCACGCCGAAGATGATGTTCATGATGACGCCTGCGGAGAGAACAGCAGCGCGGGCGCCGATGGATTTGCTGGTGAAAGAGCGCGGGTCTTCGCTGCGTGCAGAGGGGTCGCTGTCCTCCTGGCCCAGCATCTTGACGTAGCCACCTAGAGGCAGCCAGTTGAGGCGATATTCGGTTTCACTCAGGCCCAGCGCTGCTGCGGCGCGGTCGTAATCCGCGACGGTGTATTTGCGCTGATTCTTTTCTTCGCCCTCGGCTGCTGCCGGCTCCTGAGCGGCGATCCAGTCTTCCATCATCTTCATGTATTCCGCTTCCGTCGAGCCACGGCGATAGCCGATGCCTTTGCGAAAGCTGACGATGGCGTTGCCCATGCCAATGGCAAACTGCGGGCACTTGATGCCCACATATTTAGCGACCAGGAAGTGGCCAAGCTCATGGACGAAAATGATAAAGCCAAAGCCCAGGACAACGGCGGCGAGTCCGCCAAGGGTACTGAAGGGAAGAAGATCCATATGAATAAGTTCCGAGTTGCGAGTTCTGAGTTCCGAGTTGTTATGCGTTACGAGTCTTTGAAGTCTTTCAACTCAGAACTCGGAACTTTGAACTCGAAACTATTGGGTTCGTTCGTTCACATACGCCCGGGCCTGTCGATCCGCGTTCCATAGTGTGTCCAGCGAGTCTGCGGGCTGGATCGGGATCGCACTCAAAGCCTGAGCCACCAGTTCCACAATACGTCCAAAGCGAATCTTTCGTTCGAGGAATGCAGCGACGGCAGCCTCATTGGCCGCATTGAAAATCGCACCGGCTGTGCCGCCTGCTTCGATCACATCATAGGCCAGTTTCAGTGCGGGGAATCGGTCGTAGTCCGGCTGATGAAACTCCAATATAGATAACTTCGACCAATCCAGGGCCTTGCTGCACCCGGCGGGCCTGTCCGGATAAGTCAGGGCATACTGAATCGGCGTCCGCATATCGGGCGGCCCCATCTGAGCGAGCACCGAATGATCCTCGAATTCCACAAACGAATGCACGATCGACTGCGGATGCACGATGACGGCAATCTTTTCCGCAGGCAGGTCAAAAAGCCAGTGTGCCTCGATAATTTCCAAAGCCTTATTCATCATCGTGGCCGAATCGATGGTGATCTTTGGCCCCATATTCCATGTCGGATGCTTGAGCGCCTCTTCGACCGTGGCGTTCTCGATGGCCGCTTTAGTAGCGGTGCGAAAAGGGCCACCCGAAGCGGTGAGGACGATGCGTTTGATAGAACGGGTTTCGGGTTTCGGGTATCGGGTATCGGAAGAGGGTGAGGCATTTCCAACAGCCGACACCCGACACTCGACACCCGCTGCTTGCAGACACTGAAACACCGCTGAGTGTTCGCTATCGACGGGGATCATCTGCACTTTGTACTGGCGCACCAGGGGCGTGACGAGGGCGCCGGCGGCGACGAGGGTTTCCTTGTTGGCCAGGCCCAGCGTCATGCCTTTGCGGATGCCGGCGACGGTCGCGGCCAGGCCGGCGCTGCCGACGATGGCGGCGGAGAGGTCGGTGGCCTGCGTGGCTTCAACAAGCTGAAGTGCGGAGTCTTCGCCTGCGAAAAGTTTGACATGGGGCAAGGCGGCGCGAATCTGTTCTGCCTGAGATGCATCTGCGATGGCGATGGAAGTGACGTTGAACTTTTTCGCCTGCTCGATGAGTGTGGCGGCGTTTTTTCCAGCGGCCAGACCGGCGACCTGAATCTTCGCGCTGCCGGTGGCGTTGAGATGTTCGACCACATTGAGCGTGTTGACGCCGATGGAACCGGTGGAGCCGAGGATGATGAGTTTCTTGGATAACACAGGAAGGGGGGAAGGAGAAAGCATCAAGAGAAAAAGAAAAAGTTGAGCGCTGACATGACGAGCCGCGACTTAACAAGTCGCGGACGCCAACGGCCTGAAGGAGCGCAGGCAAGTACGAAGGTTCCACGGCCGCAGCTTTTTGGCCTGCGAGAACCCAGCCGTCGGATTACTGCGCGATGCTTCACGCCATCAGGCCTTAGGCGTCCGCGACTCGCTGAGTCGCGGCTCTGGGATCGCTTATTCCGTAGGCTCGATCTGCACTTCCTGTTCCATGGCCTGCGACTGAGGCGGCTTGCGCGTCGGGGCCTTGCGGCTGGGACGCTTGGCGACCTTCTTCTTCGTCTTCTTGCTGGAAGCATCGTCCTTCACAGCTTTGGTCACTTTCTTTTTCTTGGTCGTCGCAGCCTTGGTCGTCCGCTTGGGGCGCGGCTTGGTCGTCTTCTTTTTCACCTCGGAGGCAGAGGCAGACGCATCGTCGGCGTTATCAGAATCATCATCTGAATCATCAGCGTCAGTCGAGGTGTCGGAATCATCGGAGTCATCGTCGGCGCGACGGACGTCATCAGCGTCATCCGATCCATCGCTGCTTTGCACTGAGTCATCGGACGGTGACGAATCATTCGCCTGATCATCCTCAGACTGATCGCTACGGCCATCGGATTCGGAATCGCCTTGCTCATCTGCGCCTTCGCCTTCACCGGGTGCAAGCGGCGGCAGACCTGCTTCCAATCTTTCCTGCTCGGCCCGCATCTTCGCTTCACGGCGACGACGATGACGACGCCCACCGCGACGGCGACGCTTCTTCTTTAGCGGCTGACCATCAGGCCCAAGTTGTACCGGGCCGGCTTGGTCGGAGTTGTCCGAAGAACGACCGCCGCGATTGTTGTGATCATCATGATCCTCATGCTCATCGTGATCGCCATCTGAAGAAACATCGCGGAGATCCTTGCGGTTGCCGATGTTGTCTTCAATTACCACCGGTGGCTTCGAGGCCACTTCATCAGCTCGCAAATAGCCACGGCTCTGCGGCGGCTGCGGTCGCTGCTCGCTTTGAGGCTTGGCGGGTTGCGGCTTGGCGGCAAGTGGTTTCGCACCTTGCGGCTTGGACTGCAGCGGCCGGGATTGTGATTGCGCCGGCTTGGGCTGCTGAGGACGAGGCTGCGCAGCGGGCGTCGCGGCTTCTTCGCCAACTTCGCCATGAGATTCCGTACCTTCCGCTGCTTCTTCTGCGCCTTCGCCGCCTTTGCCACTGCGTCCACGGCGACGGCGACGCCTTCGCTTGCGACGCACACCATCGCCATCGCCGGTGCCTTCAACAGCAGGCGCTGCGCCTTCGCTCGATCGCTCTTCACCAGCGTCATCATCGTCGCCAGTTTCATCACCGTGATCATCTTCCACGGCTGGCTCGCCGCGGCTTTCACGAATCTCGTAATCGCTGACTTCTTCGCCATCATCAATCCGCTCGGCAACGGTCGCCCGTGCTTCCATTTCCTGCGTCTGGGCTTCATCATCAATCAGTTCATCTTCGATCGGCATCGACTCGACCGGATGAAGCACAGGCGGGGCCATATTCTTCATGCCATCGATGTTGAGCACGTTGCCGCGTTCATCCATCGGCATCAGTTCGATGAAGTCAATGCCGCCCGATGCGTTGACGCGCACCTGGATCGGCGTGTTGCTTTTCTGTTCCATCGCCACCAGTTCGCTGCGCTTGCGATTGAGCAGCGGAAACGCAACATCGGGGCTGACGACCACCGCGAGCTTGGCGACTTCCTTGCGATGCACCACCAGCGACAGGCGGCGCATCACTTCGAGCACGACGGAGTCGATGCTCTTGACGGTGCCTTCGCCGTGGCAGTAGTGGCAATCGTCGTAAACGCTTTTGGTCAGCGCCGGGCGCATGCGCTGGCGCGTCATTTCGAGAATGCCGAACTGACTGATCGCCAGCGGCTTGGTGCGGGCGCGATCTTTTTTCAGGTTGTCGCGGAATCGCTGTTCGATGGCGCGCCGCTTCTGGGCCGCACGCATATCGATCAGATCGATGACGACCACGCCGCCCAGATCGCGAAGGCGAAGCTGGCGACAGACTTCATCGCAGGCTTCAACATTGGTGCGGTAGGCAGTGGTCTCTGCATCGCCACTGTTACGCATCTTGCCGGAGTTGACGTCGATGGCCACGAGGGCTTCGGTGGAGTCGATGACGAGCGAGCCGCCTGAGGGCAACGGCACACGGCGAGCGTGAATGGTTTCGATCTGCGTTTCAACGCCGTAGCGGTGGAAAAGCGGGATCGGATCGTCGTAATAAAGTACGTTCGATTTGGCGCGAGGGCTGGCGATGGCGAGGAAATCGCTGGCGCGTTTTGCAGCGTCAGGATCATCGACAATGATCCGGTCGATGTCTGTCGAATAGACATCGCGGATCGTGCGGATCATCAGATCGCTTTCGGTGTATAGCTCGCCGACGCCCGGCTGCGCCATCTTCTTTTCCAGATTCTTCCAGAGGCGAAGCAGGTACGAAAGATCGCGCTTCAGGTCAGTTTTTGGCCGACCAATACCAGCGGTGCGAATGATGAAGCCAAACTCCGGCGGCGGATTCAGCTCATCGAGAATCTTGCGCATGGCGCGGCGGGCATCGTCATCATCAACCTTGCGGCTGACGCCCAGCCGTTCCATCGCAGGCATCATCACCAAGAAGCGCCCGGGGATGGAGAGATAGCTGGTGACGGTCGGGCCTTTGGTGCCCAGACCTTCTTTGATGACCTGCACCAGAATTTCCTGGCCGCGCTTGAGGCACTTCTGGATGGGTGGCCGTTCGCGGTGAGGCGTCTTGAAGCCGACGCGCTCGGTCTCTTCCTTGTGCTGTCCGGGGAAGTAGCGCGGGTGGAGGTCGGTGACGTGGAGGAAGCCGTTGCGCTCAAGGCCGAAATCGACAAAGGCGGCCTGAATGGAAGGCTCGACGTTGGTGACTTTGGCTTTGAAGATGGAGCCGACGTGCGAACCGATGCTGGTGCGTTCGTGGTAGAGCTCTTCAAGTTTGCCATTTTCGATAATGGCGATGCGGCATTCTTCGCCGGGGACGCTGTTGATCAGCATGTCTCGTTTGGTCATGGGCGACGGGAAGGAAAGGCCAAGTGCGAAATTCGAAGGGTTAAGTTTGAAGTGAAAGGCATGAGAAACACAGCGCGAGGGCGGCGGTCATGTCACTTGGCGAACTGTCTTCGATTCGACTTTTTCATTCCTTCACGAATCCTTTCGTGCTGGGGCCTTGATCGCTCCAGCCGCGAATCGTCGCAGCGAGCGGGAGGCCGATGTTTGGTTGTTAGTTCAAGGTTCAAAGTTCAAGGTTTTAAGGTTTCGCGATACAGTTCGATGTCTTTCCAACCTTGAACTTTGAATCTTGAACCTTGAACTTTTTTCTACGGTTTACAATCGTTTAGGAAGCGCCTTTCGCGCCTCTTCTTTGAGGTAATTGAGCACATCGCGGTCGGAGTCGAGGCTCATGGCTTTTCGGGCGACACGTTTGCATTGCGTCAGGCTCACCGACCGGATGAGCTGCTTGACTTCCGGGATTGCCGGTGGCGTGATCGAGAGGCTTCGCAGCCCAAGACCGACCAGCAGCATAACGAATTCCACTTCGCCAGCCATTTCGCCGCAGATCGAGACATCGATCTTGGCCCGGTTGGCGGCCCGCACAGTGTCGCGGATAAGCGTGAGCACTGCCGGGTGAGCCGCAGAGTATAAGCTGGCGATGCGTTCGTTGCCTCGGTCCACCGCCAGGGTGTATTGAATCAGGTCATTGGTGCCGATGGAAAAGAAATCGCACTCCTTGGCGAACTTGTTGGCTTCGATCGCCGCCGAGGGCACTTCCACCATGATGCCTACGGGAATGTTGCGATCAAAAGGAATCTCGTCGCGCTCCAGATCGTCGCGCACATCATCGAGAATCATCCGCGCCTGGCGCAGCTCCATGATGTTGCTGATGAGCGGGAACATGATGCGCACCGGGCCTTCAACGCTGGCGCGGAGAATCGCGCGAAGCTGCGTCATGAACAGCGGCGGATTCTGAAGACACAGACGAATCGACCGCACCCCCAGAAACGGATTGCGCTCGTGATTGAAGGTGATGCCTTCGGTGGCGAGTTTGTCAGCACCCAGATCGAGCGTGCGAATGGTCAGTGGCTGCCCTTTGAGCGCGCGAATGGCCTGCACATAAGCTTGATAATGATCTTCTTCGGTGGGTTCGACAGGTCTTGAAAGATAAAGAAATTCTGTGCGGTAGAGCCCGACGCCGGCGATGCCTTTGGTGGCGGCGGCTTCGATCTCATCGGGAAATTCAATATTGCCCCAAAGGCTGATGGTCGTGCCATCGGTGGTCTGTGCGGGCAAAAGTGCCAGTTCATCGAGCGACGTTTCGAACGCCGTGATGCGCGTCAGCTCTTGCTTGTAGTTGAAAGTCTGTGCTGCATCAGGGCCGACGATGACCTGGCCGCGGCCGCCATCGATGATGATCGTTTCGCCAGAAGACACGACTGACGAAAGGCTGCCGATGCCCACGACGCAGGGAATATTCAGAGCCTTGGCGAGGATCGCGGTGTGGCTGGTGGAGCCACCCAGATCGGTGGCGATGCCTTTGATCTTCGACTTGTCGAGCGACGCCGTTTGGCTGGGCGTCAGATCGCGGGCAATGAGAATCGAATCGTGCTTGAGGTGCGTCAGTTCCTGGCGCGAATCACCCAGCAGATGCCCGATGAGCCTGCGCTCCAGATCCCAGATATCACGATCGCGATCGCGAAAGTAGGGGATGTCCATTTCGCGCAGGGCCTGGGCCTGGCGACGCATCACCGAATAAACAGCATATTCTGCGGTGACATGTTCGCTGTCGATCATGCGATCGAACTGATCGGTCAGGAACTTGTCGTTGATCATGCCCAGGTGGTAGTCGAAAATCTGCGCCATCTTCGGGCCAAAGCTTGGGCTTGCTTGCACCTGAAGTTTTTGCTTTTCGAGTTCGGTTCTGCTCAGCGCAATCGCTGTTTGCAACCGTTTATGCTGCGGCTGCACCATCGAGGCAGGCACCACACGCCGGGGGATCGGCTGATCCACAGCGTCAAGCACCACCGCCTGGCCGATGGCCACGCCGTGGGAAACCGGGATGCCTTTTTTGATGAGCATGGAAACGTGGGTGAGAAGACTATTGCTTATTACTTAATACTTATTATTTAATAGCTATTTCAGAGACGAAACCACCGAAACTAAGTGGCGATGTTCGATAACAAGCGATTGAAATAGCCGTTAAGTAATA
>CAZYQL010000003.1:0-12149 GCA_964650055.1 uncultured Phycisphaeraceae bacterium
GCAGCGCAATGCCTCTACTCCGCGGCTAAACGAGGACTCGATTTTTCTTCCTCACGCGCGCACTTCACATCCCTGATTGTCGGCGGCGGTGATGAACACTTCACGCTGCGACAAATCGAAGCGCGAGCGCACATCGGCGGCAAGCTGCTGCGCCGTCTCTTCGCTCTCCGTCACTGCATACAGCGTTGGGCCCCAGGAACTTTGGCCTACGCCTTCGATGCCTTGTTTACGGATGTGGTGCACGATGCGCTCGAGTAGTGGATTGGCGTAGATACCACCTTGCGCAGCGGCAAAACATTCACCGACGCGCTGTTGCAATTCGTACAAGCTTCGGCCAAAGGCGGTGATGTCGCGCTCGATGATGGCGGGAAGGATGCCCATGAGGACGAGGCGGCACATTTGGCCGGTGACTTCCTGCGGGATGGGCGGCATCTTCGCGAAGGCCTGTTTTTCCAGCTTGCCATGAATACCCACGAGCGGATCAGGGCAGATGAGGACGAGACGCCAATCGGGTGGAAACGATTGCTGCACGAGCATGGGGGAAAGGTCATCGTGATGGCGTTTGCCGCCTTCGATGATGAGGCCGCCGTGGAAGAAGCCGTGGGCTCCGATGGCGGAGCGAGCACCGCGTCCGACGAGGTGGGCCAGTTCGCTGACGCCCAGTTCCTCTTCATCATCATGCGTGAAGAGTTTGGCCAGGGCGTGTGCGACAGCCATGGCCAGTTGGGTGCCGGTGCCCAGGCCGGTGTGAGCTCGCGGGGCTTGAATGATGTCGATGGCAGCGCCTTGGATGGCGATGGGTTCGCGCGCGATGCGATCATCGTTCGCACTGGATTCACGCGATTTTATTCTTGCGGTCTGTGTTGCACGCAGAGTTGAATTCTGCGCCGCCCAGTTGCCTGCGAAGGTGTGCGCGAAGGAAAGCGCGCGCTCAGCCATGGGGCCGGTGGCGGTGAAACGATCCGAGGGCTGCACGCGAATGGCGATGCGAGGCTGGCGCACCATGAGGCCGACGCCGCCGAACTGACGGGCATCATCCCGGCTGTAAGCGAGCAGGCCAAAGTGCAGACGACATGGGGTTTGAACTTCAATCATTGTGGGGAAGCAATCAGCTATCAGCAGTCAGCATTCAGAGGTCAGAGGTCAGGAAACATGGCTTTGCACGAAGGCTCGCAGTTCCTGCATCGCCTGGTGTTCGGCGTCGCTGCCGGTTTTGTCGATGGCGCTTTGCAGGCGGTCGAACTCGGCGAGAACTGTTGCAGCACCGGTCAGATGTATCCGCGTGGCGAGGATGGCTGCTTCGAGTACCGCGTGTTTGGCACGGTTGAAGCCGAGAAAATCCCGTAGCGATTGGGCGTGAATCACACGCGCTTCAATGTGCGTTCGCTCCTGCGAATCATCCAGCGACACCACTTCAAACTCATGATATCGGCAAGCCCCCGCCAGAACCACGCCCGCCACATGGGTCGCATGTCGCACCGCGACGGCATCAGTGTCAGCCGTTGTATGTTCCCAGCACGCCTTGATCTTTCCAATCGCGCCGCGAGCGATCAAGAGCGCATCATCGGTGATGTGAAACACACCTTGTCCGGTGCGTTTGAGATTGTGATAAGTCGTCGATGAAGTGAACGGCCGAAGGATCAGCTTCGTCATCGCCTCATCCACGATCGGCCCCATCGGTGCCACATTAATCAGCGGCAACAGAGCCGCATCACGAGAGCCATCTTGCGGCGAAAAACCCGTGGCATCACTCACCGTGGTGACCACGCCTTCGATGATTCGGCAACCTGTTGGCAACGTCAATTTGCTCACGCCGCGATCATAGCGGGTTGAAACATGAGCCGCGACGTAACACGTCGCGGACGTCAACGGACTGTTGGAGCTACGAACAATAGAGCAATCCTTTGGCCGCTGATTGGCGCGGCGCGATCGTCGAGGCCTCAGATCTTTGGCGCGGATGATCCGCCTTCAGGCCGCTAGCGTCCGCGACTCGTTGAGTCGCGGCTTAGCGCAACGCATCGCGCCTCGTTTCCTTCCTGCTAAGATTCGCGCTTATGAAATACGTTCTGATCATCCCCGATGGTGCTGCCGATTTTCCTCTTGATGAACTCGATGGTAAGACCGCGTTCGAAGCAGCACGCACGCCCAACATGGATCGCCTTTCCAAGATGGGTCGGCTCGGTACTGCCGCGACCACACCCCAAGGCATGCCTTGCGGCTCCGATGTCTGCTGCATGTCGGTGCTCGGTTACGACCCTCGGAAATATCACAAAGGCCGCGCTCCACTCGAAGCCGCAGCGCTGGGCATTCCGCTTGCCGCAACGGACTGGATTTTCCGCGTGAATCTGATCACCGTCATCGACGGGCAGATGCAGGATCACTCCGCGGGACACATCAGCGATCAGGAAGGACGAGTGCTGCTGACTGAGTTTGCACAGGGCATTGAATCGAGCGGCGGCTTGCCTGGCATGACGCTTTATCCGGGCGTGAGCTATCGCAACATCATGGTGGATTCTTCGGGCGAGCGCGACTGGTCGGAACTGGTGACCACAGCTCCGCACGATGTGCCCGGCGAGTCGATGCGTAAACATCTGCCGATGGGCGGCGAGCATGCGGAACTGCTCAATCGCATGGTCGCGCAGAGCGAAGTGATTTTTGCGGAGCATGAGATCAATCAGACTCGTCGTGAGTTGGGTGTGAATCCTGCGACGCATGTCTGGCCTTGGGGTCAGGGACAGCGGCCGACGATGGAAAGTTTTGAAGAGCGCTTCGGCCTCAAGGGCGCGATGATCACCGCTGTCGATCTGCTCGCAGGCATCAGCACATTCATCGGCTGGGACAGACTCGCAGTGCCCGGCCAAACCAGCTATCACGACAACGACTACAAAGCATCAGGCGAGCACGGCATCGCCGCCCTGGAAAAATACGACCTCGTCTGCATTCACATCGAAGCCCCCGATGAAGCGTCACACGCTGCCGATGCGAAGACGAAAGTCGCCGCGATTGAAGCGATCGACACCCACGTCGTGGGCCCGGTGCTCGATCATCTATTGAAAAATGAAACGGCTTACGGCGGCTGGCGCATCCTCATGATGCCCGATCACTACACGCGAGTCGCCACGAGAAAGCACGACGCGACGCCGGTGCCGTTTGTAGTCGCAGGCAAAAATGTGCGTGCGGTGGTGAGCAAAACATTCAACGAAGAAAACGCAAACGACAGCGACCTACACGTGAAGCACGGACATGAGCTGATGGAGTATTTTTTGTTCAGCGGACTGGATTAAGAAAAACGGAAAAGCGAGAAAGCGGGAAAGCGAAAAATTCGGATTTCATCAACCGAAGCCTCGAACAATATTTGACCTCTTTCCGATTTTCTCGCTTTTTCGCTTTCCCGCTTTCTCGCTTTTTCCTACTCCAAATACCGCCACCACAGCATCCTTCCCATCACCATCACGCGGTCGCCGAAGAAGTTGACGAGAATGATGAAGAAGGCTGACCAGGTGATGAGCAGCCACCATCGGTGCATGCCTTTGATTTGCGAGGCGAGGAAGGAGAGGACCGGGCCGATGACCAGCAGCGCGACGAAGGGGTAGAACGAAGGCTTGTGCATCCAGGCCCAGACGACTTCAAAAAACTGGCCACGTGGCGGATTCCAGCGCGGTGCGACGGCAAGCGTCACCAGCAGACAAGCCTGAAGCACGACGACAGCCCACGTCATCCAGCCGGCAGCGACTCGCTTGTGCCTGGGCTTAATGAACTTCCTGCGCTGAGTGGTCGAAGTTGATTTCGCGGCTGCCATCTGATTGTTCTTATCGAACGAGCGGGGGAGCGTTCTTCATTTCGCGGGATGATTTAGGGGAAAAATCACTTGCCAATCTCAAAGACCAACCGCATGGCACTTCGAATTGCTACGTGATCGATCATCCACTATTTACGGCCCCCGCGCGAAACAACCGCCCTTCTCACGCAATTCGTTCCGGCTTGCTCTTTCGGCTCATCAATTGACTGATCGCCTCAATAGGATCGAGGCCTTCAAATAGCACTTCGTGCACCGCTTGCGTGATGGGCATTTCCACTTTGAACTTCTGCGCGAGAGCGACGACCGACTTGGTCGTAGCGACGCCTTCGACGATACCGTTGATGGAGGAAAGCACCTCTTCCAATTTTCTTCCGCGGCCAAGCTGCTCGCCACACGTACGATTACGGCCGGTGGGACTGAAGCAAGTCGTCGCCAGATCGCCGACACCTGCGATGCCGAAGAACGTGTCCTGCTTGGCGCCCATCGCCAGACCAAGTCGTGTGATCTCCGCCAGGCCACGCGAGAGCAGTGCGCTCTTGGCGTTGTTGCCTGCCTGAAGACCATCGAGGATGCCCGCCGCCAGCGCGATGACATTCTTCGTTGCGCCCGCCAGTTCGACGCCTAGGAGATCGCTGTTGGTATAGACGCGAAACCAGCTCGTCGTGAATGTTTCCTGAAGCGAACGTGCAAAGGCTTCATCATCACTGGCAGCGCAGACGGTCGCGGGTAGGCAACGCGCAAGTTCATCAGCGACCGAAGGCCCGGAGATCGCAGCGAGTGGCCGGGCTGCTTTGTCGGGGTTGTTGGCACTAGGTGCACACTGGAGCAGGACATCGGCAATGACCTGCGACGGCCGCAGCAGCGTTTCATTTTCGATGCCCTTGGCGACGGAGGCAATGGGCACATCCTTGGGCGTGTGCGGAGCCAATCGCTCCCACACGCGGCGAACATACTGCGTGGGCACCGCTGACAAAATCAAGTCGGCATCCTTGAAGGCACCGACATCGTCAGCGGTATAGCGAATCGATTCAGGAATCGGATGCCCCGGCAGATATCGCTTGTTCTCGCGCGTCTGAATCAGCTCGGCAATGTTGTCGCCAAACGCGCCCCATACGGTGACGCGATGGCCGTTGCCATCTAAGAGTAAAGCACAGACCGTCGCCATGGAGCCGTCGCCGATGATGGTGATGTGTTGTGACATAAGCGCAGTGTAAGGCAGTGAGCGGCAGGTGGCTATCAAGAGGTCAAAAGTCAGAAGTCAGAGGTCAGCGGCCAGAGGTCAACGCGGCGATGCCCTGCCAGTGAAGAATGTCCAGATCGTGCTAACGCAATTTCAGGTTTGTCTACCCTGAGCTTTTTTCAATTCAACATCCCACCGTAAGTCTTTTTAATTAAATTGGTTAAAGCGTGTCTAGGGGTAAACGGGTAGACGTCTACCAGGAAACCCTTATTAATGAGGCGCAACGCATTCATAGCGAAAGAGTTAAGTCCGAAAACAGCAACGGAAATACCGGCTAGGTCAACAGTCTTCATATCCAAGCCCCCGCAAGAAAAGAGAGGATCGATCCGGCCATAGTTTAGCATATTATGAACCACAAATCAAGGGTTTAGTGATTGATAGCTGCGACGTTCTCGCGCCGGCGCATTTGAGAGAGCGATGCTGATCGCAACTACAATACCGCCATGGCTGGCTTTTTTTACAACATGGGACGATCCGTTCGTGCGGGTGTGCAGAAAGGCAAATGGATTTTCCAATCCATCACCGGCAGTGATGAAGACGTCATCAAAGCGGAATACGATGCAGGCGTCGAGATCGCTGCTGAGTTTGAAAAGGAATCCAAACTCGAATCGGATGAACCCATCATCGAACTGCTTGACGAAATCACCAATGCACTGGCGGAGCGAACGAAAAACAAACTGCGAAAGTTTTCCGTTAAGGCGGTCCGTATGGACGAACCGAACGCTTTCGCCTTGCCCGGCGGCTTCATCTACATCACGCGATCGCTCATCGATCTGTGCGCCAGTGGCGATTCCTTCCGAGATGAACTGGCCTTCATCCTCGGCCACGAAATGGGCCACGTCGTGCGCGGCCACGCCATGCAGCGCATGGTCAATTCCACGCTGGTGAACACCGCCACCAAAGCGGTGCCCATCGGCGGTGCGCTGGGGCGCATGGCTGTTCAGGCAGGATCGCGTTTTCTCTCCGCTGCTTACTCGCAGGATCACGAATTCGAAGCCGATGCTTTTGGCCTCAAGCTCTCTCGTGCAGCGGGCTTTGATGAACAGGCAACCGTGCAGATGATGCAGCGATTGCAAACCCTGGCAGGCGATCATCCGGAAGATTCGCTGGGTGCTTACTTCGCTTCTCACCCGCCTTTCAAAGCGAGAATCCGCGAACTCCGCAAACGCATGCGCGGCAGCGATGATGCGACCGCGAAGTAGTGTTTCGATGCTTCGCTAAGCGCCCCGCCTTATACCCTATGATTCTCCGCTTCATTTTCAAACTGAACCATCACCGATTCGAGGATTGCCGCCATGATTCGCTTGCTTATCACGATGATGTTGTCTGCCTCGTGTGTGCTCACTTCGCCGATCTGTTTTGCACAGGAGCATGAGCATGGGCCTGCTGCCGAGGAACCTGCGCCGACGATTTTTCTGGACAAGTCGCCGCGTGTTGTTGAATTTCAACTGAGGCAACTGAGTAACAAGCAACTTGCCTCGCTTGAGCGCAAGACCGATCACATCATGTACGCCCCGATCTACTTCGCTCTACTGACTCGTCCGGGTCTCGATGGCAAATATCGCAAAGAGGCGGTTGAGGCGCTGGTGAAATTAAACAAGAGCAGCGCTGCCGGCGAACTGATTGCAGCGATTGTCCGCGTCGATGAAGAGACCGATGAAGAAACGCTTACACAGAGGCAGGCCATGCTTGAGGAACTTGGCGCGATGCTGCTGCGCGAGAAAAAGGATGTGCTGACGCAGAAGCGCGATGAACTGGTGACGCTGGCGGGTGATGGCAACGACGCACGCGCCAAAGAAATCGGCTACGGGGCGATGATGGTTGCCGATGGCGCCATTGACCAGGCGATGCAGCTCACCACTGAAAAAGAAAACGGCCAGCGGTATCTCTTTGGCTCGGCAGCGCTCATCAAGGACAAAGCCATTCTCGCTGCGATCTATCCTGCTGCTGAATCGGCCATCGGCGAAACCAGTGATGATGTGACGCGCCATGCTGCGATGGATGCGGTGAGCTTTGTGCCCGGCAAGGAGGAAGCTGCGTTCAGTTTACTAAGCGGGCTCCTGATCAAGGGTAATGATGCTGCCGCCGCTGCTGGGGCGATCAAGCGGATTCCTGCCGCAAAATGGCCTGAAACTGATATGGAGCCGATCGCGCATGCCATCGTGAAACTGCTTGAAGCGACGGACGCTGACGCCCGCACCTGGCCCGCTTCAATCGATGCGACGCAGCTTGGCTATGAACTGGCGGGCAAGCTCAGCGCTGAAAAAGCAGCGCCTATCAAGAAAGCCTTGGGCGCTTTGGGCGTGCGGGTGATTGTGCTCAAGGCACCGCCGGAGCAGATGGTGTTTGATCAGAAATGGTTCGCGGTGCAAGCGGGCAAGCAGGTGCAGGTGATTTTTCAGAACACCGATGTGATGCCTCACAATTTTGTGGTCGTTGCCCCTGGCGCGCTCGAAGAGATCGGCACGGCTGCTGAGACCATGCAGCCAAGCAATGACCCGAGTGTGAAGCAATTCATTCCGAAGTCTGAGAAAATACTCGCCGCGATGCAACTGGTGCAACTGGGGCAGACCGGGCGATTGAGTTTCACCGCGCCGACTGAGCCTGGCGAATATCCCTATGTCTGTACATACCCCGGCCACTGGCGTCGCATGTATGGCGTGATGGTGGTGGTGAAGGATCTGGATGCGTTCAATGCTTCGCCTGTTGAACCCAAGGACCCGCTGGGCAACACGCGATCACTGGTGAAGCAGTGGACGCCCAATGACTTCAAGGACAAACTCCTAGCCATGGACAAGAGCGCCAGTGCTGAGCGCGGTGCGATCTATTTCAGTGAAGCAGGCTGCGTGCTCTGTCACAAGGTGCAAGGCAAAGGCGGCATGGTTGGCCCGGAACTGACGGAGGTATTCAAGAAGTGGAAAGGCAACCGGGCTGATGTGCTTCGCGAAATTCTGGAGCCTTCGAAAGTGATCGATGAGAAATACCGCCCGCAGATCATCGAGACCAGCGAAGGCGATCGTCTATTCGGGCTGGTGACCGGCGAGACGGATGATGCGGTGATGATCGTGACCAATCCGCAGAATCCGGTGCCTCAGAAAGTACTCAAGAGCAACATCGAAGATCGCACGAAGGGACAAACTTCAATGATGCCACTGGGGCTGATGAATATCTTCAAGGAGTCGGAAGTGCTCGACGTGCTGCGCTATCTCGAAACAGGCGGCGCAGTGAAGGGGCACGAGCATTGAAGACGACAGCGCACTGGATCAGCTTCAGCGAGGCCCCAGCACCAGGTTGATCAGTTCCGCGACGCCTTGCACTTCCATTCGGCCCAGAATCTGCGAACGGTGTACTTCCACTGTCTTGATGCTGCGGCCAAATTTGTCGGCAATCTGTTTGCTGGTCATGCCTTTGACGACCAGTTCCATCACTTGACGCTGTCTGCGCGTGAGCCTGCTGATTCGCTCCTCGACTTCCAACTGCCTGGTTTGTTTGCGGCGATTGGCCTGATCGAGGGCGAGGGCTTCGCGGATGCACTTGACCAATTGCGGCGGCTCGACGGGCTTCTCGTAGAAATAGACGGCCCCCGCTTTCATCGCCTTGGCGACGGTTTCGACGGTGCCAAAGCCTGAAAGAAAAATGATGGGCAGAGTCCACTGCCTGCGGTTCATTTCCTCCTGAAGGGATAAGCCGTTCATCTTGGGCATGCTCAGATCGAGCACGACGCAGCCGGGCGTGTGGCCGTCGTAACTTTCGAGAAATGCCTCGGCTGACTCGAACGCTTTCACTTCATAGCTGCGCCGCGCGATTGCAAGAGGCAAGGTCTTGCGAATCGAGGCATCATCGTCCACCAGAAAAACGGTTGATCGGTCGCTCATCCCAGGAACTCCTAATTGCTGCCAGCACAGATCAGAGTATTGAAACCATTCGCACTGAAACCATTGGGCGGAGAATTGGGCGGAGAATGACCACCCCGCCAGGCCCAATCGAAACAACTTGCACAACGACCGACCGTCCGATGAATGAAAGAAAATTCACGTGGACTTTCAAATCCATGCCAAACCAATCACCTACCATGCGTCGCTTCAGGCCACGCCATCGCCTGCGCCATTCAGCGGCTGTCCCATTACCATACGCACAAGTTCCACGACGGTTGCAGCACCCATTTTTTTCATCACATTGGCACGGTGGCTTTCGATGGTCTTTTCGTTGAGGCCCAAGATACCAGCAATTTGTTTATTAAGTCTAGCTTGAATGACCAGATCGAGCACCTGACGTTCGCGCGAGGTGAGGGAGTCGAGCTTTTGCTCGTGCTGCTGCTGGAGCCGACGCGCTTCCCGCTGATGATGATTGTGCTCAATTGCCTGCCCAATGCTTTCGAGCAGTGCCTGATCGTTGAAGGGCTTTTCCAGGAAGTCGAAGGCCCCATGCCGCATGGCCCGCACCGCCATGGGCACATCGCCATGCCCGGTGATGAGCAGCACGGGCAGAGGCGAGCCCGCCGCGGCCAGTTTGGCGTGAAGCTCCAAGCCACTCGTACCCGGCATGCGGACATCGGTGATCAGACAGCCCGGCTGCTGGGGATCGTAGTCACTCAAAAACGCAGCCGCACAAGTGAATGACTTTGCCTTGAGGCCAATCGATTCAATCAGCCAGCAAAGTGATTCGCACATGGCTGAATCATCATCGACGATGAAAACAACAGCTCTGGCGAGGATCGCTTTGACAGTAGGCGACTGCGAGAGTGTGGTCATGTCGGTTTCCTTAAGATGGGCAACGTGAACTGAAATCGAGCACCGCCAATGGCAGAAGCATTGTCTGCCTTCGTTGATGATTCAGCAATATTGCCAAACCAGAATCGGCCGCCGTGCGCTTCAATAATGGAACGGCTGATCGAAAGGCCCATGCCCATCCCCGTCGGCTTGGTAGAGAAAAACGGCTTGAGCACACTTGCCGCCAGTTCACCTGGCAGACCGGGGCCAGCGTCTTCGATGGTGGTCTGCACGACCGACTCACTCGTCTGATGCGTCTGAATCCGCAAGCGACGCCCAGTCGCTGGCATGGACGCCATCGCCTCGATGCCATTGCGCACCAGATTAAGGATCACCTGTTCAATCTGCACCGCATCCGCTTCGACGGCAGGCAGATCAGAAGGAAGCTCCATTTTCAACTCGACCTGATGATCGCGAATGCCCAGTTCCACCAGTTCCACCGCGCTACGCACCACCATATTCAAATCGCAAGTCAGCCCGACGGTGCTTCGCCGATTCAGATAGTGACGTACCGATTGCAGGATCGATGCAGCACGACTGGACTCCGCGGAAATCTTCTCGAAGGCACCGAGCAGTTCCTCTTGAGTGATGGCTTTGGCTTCGATCCGCCGCCTGGCACCTTGCACGTAATTGTTAATCACCGACAGTGGCTGATTCAGTTCGTGCGCCAGGCCACTGGCCAATTCGCCTACGGTGGCCACGCGCAGAACGTGGGCCAGTTCTTCCTGAATTTTCAGGTTGCGCTCGTTGGCAGCCTTGAGATTGGCAGTGCGTTCGATGACCCGGCGCTCCAGTTCTTCGCGCGACTGCGCCAAGGCCTGTTCGCTGGCGATGCGATCTGTAATGTCCGTGATATAGCCTTCGAGAAAGGCCAGTTCATTCCCCTTGAACACCCCCGCACCATGCTCTTGCACCCAGATCACACGATCATCCGCACGCACCATGCGATAGATCAGTTGATAAGTCTCACGGCGAGCGATCGCCTGATTCACCTGCTGGTAAACCTTGGCTAAATCATCGGGGTGAATAATGTCCTTGAAGCAGGCCTCATCCGACAAGAAACGCGCGGCGGGAATGCCCACCAGGCTCTCCATCGCTTCGCTGAGATATATGACGGTGAAGCGCTCATCGTTCTTGCACAGGTAGATCACACCGGGCACGTTCTCGGCGAGCATGCGAAACTTTTCTTCGCTGGCGCGCAGTTCGCGCTCAGCGCGCAGGCGGCTGGTGATGTCCGTCGCCACACCGATACAGCCGTTGACTTCGCCGGCAGCGTTTCGCAGTGGCGTGTAGCGCGTTTCAAAAGCGGCGTCAGGAAGTTCGAGAATCGTCGTGAATACTTCGCCACGTAGTGCTCGCCTGCAATCATCGCGAACTTTGGGGACATCCTTGTAGATATCAAACACCGACTGCCCCACCGCTTCACCGGGTTTGTATCCGATCAATTCCAGAGCCTTGCCTTCGGAGAGTGTGAACACGCCGTTGGCATCGAGCGCGAAGAGTACAATCGGGGCATTGGAGACGACCGTGCGAAGACGAATGCGACTTTCGCGCAAGGCCAGCTCAGCGCTTTGCCGATCGCCTTCGACTTTTTCCAGATCAGCGATGCGGGCGCGCAGCACCGCAATCTCATCAAGCAACTGCGACGACATATCGCCATAGATCTTCAAGCGTCAATCCCTCCGGGTCATGCAACGTAAACTACTCGAATCACCCTACATTTAGCAAGGATTGTTCCATGGCACAGACTGCTTCCACCATGCTGCCCCTGGGTACCACCGCTCCGGATTTCATGCTGCCCGACACCCGCACCGGCCAGAATGTATCACTCCACAGCGCCCAAGGCAGCAAAGGCATGCTCATCATGTTCATCTGCAATCACTGCCCGTTTGTGCTGCATGTGAAGGATCAGATCGTCGCGATTGCCAGCGATTACCAGGCCAAAGGCATCGCCCTTTTCGCCATCAGTTCCAATGATATCACCACCCATCCTGCGGACAGCCCGGACAAGATGCGCGAGTTTGCAGCGGCCAACCAGTTCACATTTGCCTATCTCTATGATGAATCGCAAGCGGTGGCACAGGCATATCGCGCAGTATGTACGCCGGACTTTTTCCTCTTCGATGCGAACCGCCATCTGGTTTACCGCGGCCAACTCGATGACACACGCCCTTCGCGCCTTGGGCCTGGCAACTATCAATCGCCCGCCAAATCTGATGGCCGAGATTTACGCGCTGCACTCGATGCCCTGCTGGCAGGCAAACCCGTTGTCGCGGAACAGAAGCCAAGCATCGGATGCAACATCAAATGGAAAACAGGCAACGAGCCCGGGTGAGGAGAA
>CAZYQL010000003.1:12249-13997 GCA_964650055.1 uncultured Phycisphaeraceae bacterium
GTCAGATGTCAGAAGTCAGCAAAGTCAAATAGACATCGTCCATCAGCTCAAACTGACCTCTGACGTCTGTCTTCGGCCCCCTTGACTTCTGACCTCTGACCTCTGTCCTCTGATCTCTGACCTCTGACTTCTGACCTCTGTCCTCTGGCCTCTACTTCTTCCCGCCCGTGGTGTCGAGATTTTCCAGCATCCTCACATCGGCCTTGCCGGAGGAGACGAGTTTCGAGGCGGTGAAATCCACATCAATGCGCTTGGCGCCGAAGCCTCGCGCCAGGGTTCGCAGGGTCTGCTCTGCCGAGTGTTGCACCTCAGGCGTCATTCGCTCGACCATCGCCCGCGCCAGTGCATCGGCCTGCGTTCGAGCCGTCTCCACCAGACGATTCTTATCCGTCTCCGTCAGCCCGCCGCCGAGCACCTTGCTGATCACATCAGGCAACAGGCCAGGCAGCAGCTTCGCATTCTGCTCGTCATAAAACGAAACATCGCGCAGATGCGTTTCATACTCACAAGGCGGCATGCGCAGCGTGACATCCCCGTTGGCCGTCTCCTCAATACGAAAAGCCTGGCTGCGCAGGTCGTACTTAAAATCGATACCGAAGACGAAGATCATCGCCATCTTCTTGCCGGAGATGAACCACGAGAGATAATTCTCACCCATGGTGCCGAACCAGTGTTTGCTGGCGGTGACGATTTCCTTGGTGACAACGCGAAAGACGATCAGTTCGCCGACGGATTTCATCTCGACCACGGACGAATGCGTCTGCACCGCTGTCTGCATCCCCGACCGCCGCTTCATGATGGCAAGCAGACTGACCAGGCCAAGCAGCACACCGAGAATTGCGACGATGATGTAGTCCATCTCTCTATTCTATGGATTACCGGGCAACCGCGATGCACTGGCTCATCTTGCAACCACGCCTTTGAACTTCTGACTGCCCTTGGCATCGGAGCGAATGAACAAATCGCAAAACTCAAATCACAAACAAGCTCCAAAAATCAATCAGAGCGAAAGCGTAACATTCTCTTTTGGTTCCATTTCTGCTTCTTGAACTTTGGAGCTCGTTTGTAATTTGGTTCTTGTAATTTGGAACTTAACGAAGGCACCCTCGTCCAACAGCGATATCATCTGACCATGGCCAAACGCCCACCCAAATCCGTCACGCTGCACGAAGGCAAATACATCCGTCTCGTTCAGCGCGGCCGATGGGAATTCGCTCAGCGAACCAAGGTCACAGGCATCGTCATGGTCGTGCCCATCACCGCGAAAAACGAAATCATCCTGATCGAACAGTTTCGCCCTGCACTAAGCAAAACAATCATCGAACTGCCCGCCGGTCTGGCCGGCGACATCGAAGGGACAGAGGATGAAGCGCTCGCCACCAGTGCCCATCGCGAACTGCTCGAAGAGACCGGCTACACCGCCAGCCGCATGAAACAAATCACCCAAGGCCCACCCTCGGCTGGCCTGTGCGATGAAGTCATCACCATCTTCCTCGCCACCGGCCTGAAGAAAATCGGCAAAGGCGAAGGCGATGGCCACGAAGACATCACCACGCACTGCATCAAACTTTCCCGCGTCGAGTCCTGGCTGAAAAAGCGCGAGAGCGCCACCACGATGATCGACCTGAAACTCTGGGCCGGCCTCTATTTCGCAAAGAAGCACATCAAAGCGTGAGGGCTTTGTCTGAGCCGTCAAGCGAAAGCGAGCGAGTGGTGCGTAACACAACGGACTCCCGAAGCGTCCGCTC
>CAZYQL010000003.1:14097-20478 GCA_964650055.1 uncultured Phycisphaeraceae bacterium
GAAGCGTCCGCTCGCTTACGCTTCACGGCTCGGATAATTCGCTCGCGCTGGTGAGCATGCGCGCTGGTGCTCCAATCGCGAGCGAAACACTGCGACTGACGGCTGCAAAGGTCTGAGCCACGTGGCGATTGAACGGCCCGCCCGGCGAGGGCACTGCACTTTTTTCTTTCAAAGAATCTTTAGCGATCGACGCCCCACCGACCAATCAAGAATCGTGGCATAATCTGCACATGAACGAACGTCGTGTTTTTCTGGGATGGGATCAGCCTTGCCTACCGAGCGCAGCGAAGTGGCTTCGCGATCGCTATGAAACGGCGACGAGCTACGACATGAGCAAGGTGATCATCGTGCTGCCTGGTGCACGGGCGGGTCGCAGGTTGCTCGAGTATCTGACGCAAGCAGCGGGCATTTTCGTTCCGCCTCGCATCATCACGCTCGGGCAGTTGCCTGAGTTGCTATATGAAAGTGAAGTGGCCGTTGCATCGCCTTTGCAATCGCTATTGACACGAGCGCACGCCCTTCGCAGTGGGCAGCGGGAAATTCTTGAAGCGATCGTGCCGCAGCCGCCCGAGGATGATGATCTGCTGGGCTGGCTGGCGCTGGCCCGCGATCTGGCGAAGTTGGATGACGAGTTGGCCGGTGAATCGTTGACCGTCGATGATGTCATTACGCAGTGCGAAAAGCAGGTTGATTTCAATGATGCGCCCCGTTGGCAGGCGCTGGCCCAGTTGCACCAGGCCTATCGCAGCTCGCTGGGTGCGCGCAATTACTGCGATCAAAACATGGCCCACGCTGCTGCGATTTCGCAGAAGCGCTGCACCACCGACGGCGACATCATTCTCCTTTCACTGACCGATCTGAACCGCATGGTGCGGCAGATGCTCACCCCATTGTCCGAGCATGTGACCTGTCTGATTCACGCGCCGCAAAGCGAACGTGATGCCTTTGATCAGTGGGGCTGCGTCACGCCTGCGCACTGGGCCGAGCGATTCATTGATGTGCCCGAGAGCATGATTCACGTCGTGAGTCAGCCGCGCGATCAGTCGATGCTCGTCGCACGACTGCTTGATCCCATGCTCGATGGTGGCCACGCGAGCGCTGACAGCACCCGCGCGATATCTGAGCAGTTTCACCCCACGCAAATCACCATCGGTTTAGGCGATGACTCACTCGCCGGCGCTGTGCAGCGAACGCTCGCGCTCTCCAACTTGCCCACTCACTGGGCCGCCGGCAGACCCATCGCGCAGTCCAGACCCGGGCTCCTGCTCACCAGCCTCGCTGCCTACATTCGCCATCAGCGCACCGATGACTTCGCATCACTCTTAAGGCATCCCGACATCGAGCGCTATCTGCTCGCCACGGCTACTGGCGCACATGACATCATCGAACATTGGCTCACGTTGCTGGACCGCTACATCAGCGAACACCTGGCTTCGCGGCACACTGGCGACTGGCTGGGCGATTCTGAAAACGCCCTGAAACTCAAGCAAATTCACGATGCGATTCATGCCTTGTTGCCCGAGCATCCGCAGCTTCGTCGTTCGCTGCCTGCATGGAGCCAGGCCATCGCTGATCTGCTCAGGCAGGTCTATGCTCACGCATCTCTGAACCCGCAGAACCGCGAAGATGGCGACCTGATTCGCACTTTGGAAATGATCGCAAACGCGCTGCGCGAGCAAGAGGAACTGGACCCGCAGGACCCGACGACGCCGATGCTCTCCTTCGCGGATGCGATCGCGCTCACCACCTCGCTCATCGCCAGTGAAGCCACGCCCACTGCCGATGAACCCAGCGGCAGCGCCATCGAACTCCTCGGCTGGCTCGAACTGGTGCTCGATGATGCGCCGGCCCTGATCATCACCGGTTTCAACGAACACCACATTCCCCAGTCCACATCAGGCGATGCGTTTCTCCCCGATCACCTGCGAAAATCGCTTGGCCTCGTCGATAGCGCGCGGCGCTATGCACGCGATGCTGCAGCGCTCACCGCCATGCTGCAGAGCAAGAAACATCTGGCGCTCATCGCCGGCAGACGCGGCCACGATGATGAGCCGCTCGCGCCCAGTCGTCTGCTTCTCACCGGCAGTGCCGACATGCTCGCGCAGCGCATCCTTCACTTCTATCCCAAAGATCACGAAGCCGTCGGCCAAGGCAACCACGCCCTGTTCGCACTCGCTGGCGGCAATCGCTTTCTCATTCCCGCACCGAAGCTGCCGACGAAACCGATCGAGCGCATGAGCGTCACCTGGTTCAAGGATTACCTGGCCTGCCCCTATCGCTTCTATTTGAAACACATCGAAAAACTCCGCGCCATTGATGATCACTGCGTCGAACTCGACGGCATGACCTTCGGCAGTATCGCTCACGAAGTTCTCAATCAATTCGGCAAAAGCGAGCAACGCGACTCGATGAATCCAGCAGAAATCGCAGCGTTTCTCAAGGATCATCTGCATGATGTCGCCGGCCAGTTGCTCGGCGATGAACCGCCCATCGCGGCAAGATTGCAACTGATGCAACTCGAGCAACGGCTCGATGCCTTCGCACCTCAGCAGGCGAACATGGTGCGCGATGGCTGGCACATTCTGCCTGAGATGATCGAGTGTTCCGCACAGTCGATTTTTGAAACAGAACACGGCAAGGTCACCGTGCACGGCCGTATCGATCGCATCGATCGCCACGAGAGCGGCCAGTACCGCATCATCGATTACAAAACCGGCGACTCAGGCAAGACCCCCGAAGAAACGCACCGCCAAGGCCCCAAGGACAACAAAGCCTGGACCGACCTTCAGCTTCCGCTCTATCACCACATGGCCAGCGCACTCAACATCGTCGGCGACATCGAGTTGGGTTATGTCCTTCTGCCCAAACGAATCGAAGCGGTGAACTTCGTGCCTGCTCCATGGTCGCGCGTGGACATTGATGAGGCGACCGGCTTGGCGCAGCAGATCATCACGAACATTCAAAGTGGAATCTTCTGGCCACCCAGCGAACCGCCGCAGTATGAAGATGATCTCGCTGCGCTGTGCATGGATGGCTACGACAGTCGCGCTGCCATCATCCAGCAGGTCACGCGTCAGATGGAGGGCGAGTCATGAGCACTTCAAAACTGACCATCAGCGACAAGCCGCACATCGTCATTCGCGCCTCAGCGGGTTCCGGTAAGACCTACCAACTGAGCACGCGCTATCTCGATCTTCTCTACCGCCACGCTGAACCTCAGACGATTCTCGCCACTACCTTCACCCGCAAGGCAGCAGGCGAAATTCTTGAGCGCATCCTGCGCAGACTTGCACTGGCGGCGACGGTGGAGAGTGAACAGATCGCGCTGGCGAAGGCGCTGACACCGGAAGATGGCATGACGCTCGCGCCGCTATCGCGGGCGCGTTCGCAGCAGATGCTCGTCTCGCTTTGCCGATCGCTGCACCGGGCTTCGGTTTCGACCATCGACAGTTTTTTTCATCGAATCGCCTCCAGTTTTCGCTATGAACTGAAGCTGCCACCTGATCCGAAACTGGTTGATTCAAATGATGCGCTGGCGGTGCGACTGCGCACGCAGGCCATCGAAGCGATGCTCAGCGATGAAGACCTTGATCTGCTCATTGATCTGCTTAAACGACTGCACCACGATCAGACTGGCCGATCGATCACGCAGGCGCTCGATGACATCGTCAGTCAGCTTTACGACACCTACCGCGTTACCGAGCAGCATCACTGGCAACAGCTCGATGCGCCTGCGCCGCTGCCGCTCGATGCAGTGAGCGAACTGGTGAATCAGCTCGGCTCGCTGCTTGCGACGGCCACGACCAAGCCGCTGGTCAATGCCATTGAGCAAGGCCGCGACAGCGCGATGCGCAGCGACTGGCTTGCATTTCTCAAGAAGGGATTGCCTGCGAAGATTCTCGCTGATCCTATGAATCCGATGTTCAACAGGAAGGCGATCGATGCGGATTTGCTCAGCGTCTTCGTGCCGCTGATCGAGCATGCCAAAGCGACGCTGCTCACTTATGTCGCCCGACAGACGCAGGCCACCTACGACCTGCTCCATCGCTTTGATGCGCACTACATTCGCCTGCGCCAGCAGCAGCGGCTGCTTCTTTACAGCGATCTTCCTTACAAGCTCGCACACGAACTGCCCAAGCGCGATGATGCGCTGCTCACCGAAATCTGCTATCGCCTCGATGGTTCCGTCAGTCATCTGCTGCTCGATGAGTTTCAGGACACCAGCTTCGATCAGTGGCGCGTGCTCGGCCTTTTCGCTGAAGAAGTCACCGCTCACAGCGATGGCTCGCGCACCTTCTTCTGCGTTGGTGATGTGAAGCAGGCGATCTACGGCTGGCGCGGCGGCCGGGCTGAACTGTTCAACCAAATCCCCGCGCAGCTCAATCTCACCGCCGATGCACAGGTCACTCTCGATGTCAGCTTCCGCTCATCGCAAACAGTGCTTGATGCGGTGAATCAGGTTTTTAACTCCGTGCCTAGCAGTCCCGCCTGGACCACCGGCGAAAGCGACCGCGAAGAAGCCAGCAAGTGGGCGAAGGATTTTCGTGCGCATGAAGCGCAGCAGAAGAAGCTGCAAGGCCATGTTCAATTCATCACCGCACCTGCGATCGTCAAGGCGAATGATGATGCGAATCACGCCGATACCAGCAGTGAATTCGTACCCGAGGGCGAAAGTGATTCACTGCCCGCTGTCTATGAATCCTTCGTGGCTGACCACATTGCAAATCTCCACCGCGCACGACCGCAGCAATCCATCGGCGTGCTGGTGACCACTAACAAAGCCGCGGTGCCACTGCTGAGTCGCCTGCGCGCGCTAGGCGTCGATGCCAGTGCGGAAGGCCGCAGTCATCTGACGGATGATCCTGCGGTGGAAGTGATTTTGTCAGCGCTGCGACTGGCGGATCATCCCGGCCACTCCGCTGCTGCATTTCACGTGCTCAACTCGCCGCTCGCTTCGATCATCGGTTTGCGCTCGATGCGAACGCGCGATACCGCATCCACCGCGCTGGCCATTCGATCGCAGATGCTCGCGCACAGTTTCGCCACCATTGTCGGCCAGTGGATTCAAAAACTGGCACCCTCGTGCAGCACCACCAGCGCACGAAAGCTGCTGCAACTTGTCGAGCTCGCAGACCGCTACGAGATCGACGCCACCGCAAGGCTGGGCCCGTTTATCGATGCGGTTGAACATGCTGATTTCGAGGAGCCTTCGAGTTCACCGGTGCGCGTGATGACCATTCACAAATCCAAGGGGCTGGAGTTTGACATCGTTGTCCTGCCGCAGCTTGGCAAGAAAATGGGACAGATCACCAGCAACGATGGTGTGACCATTCTGCGCGATCCGGACACTGATGAAGTCCAGGCGATCTACCGCGGCACCAACAAGGATGTCCGTTCGCTGAGCACCTCACTCGAGGCAGCCTACGAACAGGAACGCATGCGGCGACTGCGCGATGATCTTTGCATGCTCTATGTCGCGATGACCCGCGCCAAGCAGGCGCTGCATCTGATCGCGGAGCCTGTGCGTGCGACCAAGAACGGCCTGAGCACACGCGGCCTGCGCGATCAATCCTTTGCCTCGCTCTTGCGCCACGCCCTGTGCGATGAGCCGGACAGTGAAGATCCTGTAGGAAAGCAGCAGCTTTTTGAACACGGCAACGCCAATTGGCACGCCAGCGCCAAGGTCGCTACGCCAACGCCAGTGAAGACCGCTGCACCGGCAGACAAGCTGAGCGATCAGCGCAAGCCAAGGGGCACCGCGCCGCTACCGGGGGTTCCGCGTTCTCGCAGGATCGTTTCACCTTCATCACTACATCAACAGGCGCATCGCTCCATCGAAGACATCCTCGCGCTCCACACCAGCGAAGGTCAATCGCGTGGCACCTTGTTCCACCGCTGGCTTGAGCAGATTCAGTGGCTCGGTGACAAGCAGTTTATTCCATCGGATGATCAGCTGATGAATGTGGCCCGATCAGTGGTGCCCGCAAGAAAAGACAGTGATGCGTGGATCGCCCAGCAGATCAATACGTTTCGCGCCACGCTCGATCAACCCAATGTGCAGCGTGCCTTCTCGCCGCCTTCAATCAAAGCGGGACAAACGATCGAGCTATGGCGCGAGCGCAATTTCGCAGTGCATCTTGGCGATGATCTGCTGCGTGGCACCTTCGATCGTGTCGTCATCATTCGTGAGAAGCAAAGGCCCGTGCGCGCTCAGCTCATCGACTTCAAGACGGATCAGATTCATACTGAAAGCGCCAAGCAACTGCGAGCGGATCATTACCGTCCGCAGATTGATGCTTACCGCGATGCGCTGTCGGTGATGCTTGGCTTGCCCGCGAGGCAGATTACTGCTTCGCTGCTTTTTCTACATGATGGGCAGCA
>CAZYQL010000003.1:20578-33206 GCA_964650055.1 uncultured Phycisphaeraceae bacterium
CGCTGCGCGACTCTGCTTCATGCAGACTCTTCGCCTATCATCTTCCCTTCGATGTTCGCCACTTTACGCACAATCTGGAGACTGATGGCTGGTCAGCGGCTGCGCTATGGCGGCGCGATTGTCGCTATCGGTGTCGCCACACTTGTGGCCTACTTCGTGCCCTTGATCGGCAGAGCGACGATCGATCATGCCATTGCCCCGAACATCACCACGCCCGCGCCAACAGAAACCACACCACCCCGCGAGGCTTCACCCGATTCACCACTGGTTGATTCAACAAAAGTTGATTCAACGAAAGTCCTAAGCATCCTCGACCGCGTCACGCCTTGGATCGAGCGCATGACCAGCGAACTCTGGATGGCGGCGCTCCTCATGATCGGCCTCACCGCCACCGCAGGATTTTTCACGTTCCTCAAAGTTCGCTGGTCCGCCGGTGCTTCAGAACAAATCGCCCGCAAGCTGCGCAATCAGCTTTACGATCACCTACAAAAACTCCCCAGCAAATACCTCGACAAAGCAGATACCGGCGACCTCGTGCAGCGATGCACCAGCGACGTCGAAACGATGCGTCTGTTTCTTTCCGCGCAAGTGGTGGAAATTGCCAACGCCCTGATTCTGCTCTGCACTGCGCTCCCGCTGATGATTGCGATCGATGTGCGCATGACGCTGGTCTCGCTTGCGCTGATTCCGATCATCATCACCTTCGCCATCATCTTCTTTATCAAGGTGAAGTATCGCTTCAAAGCTGTGGAAAAAGCCGAGAGCGAAATGACCACCGTTGTGCAGGAAAATCTCACCGGCATCCGCGTCGTACGTGCCTTCGCCATGCAGCAGTATGAGCGCGACAAGTTTGCTGCCAAGAACCAGGCTTATCGCGATCACTCGTTTCGGCTGGTCTCGCTGATGTCGATCTACTGGACCGCTTCCGATTTTCTGGTGCTGCTGCAGATGAGTGCAGCGCTGGGCTTTGGTGCGTACTGGATCACGCAAGGCGAAATGTCTGTCGGCACGCTCTATGCGTTTCTCGCTTATCTCCAGATGATGCTCTGGCCTGTGCGACAGATGGGCCGCATCCTCACCGATCTGGGCAAGGCAGTCGTTGCACTGGGACGCATGCGCGAGATTCTTGATGAGCCCGAGGAGACAAGTCCAGAGTCCAGAGTTCGGAGTCCAGAGTCGAAAGACGATACAGATAGAATCTCACTTGCCCCTGCAATCGCCGGCCGCAAGACTCGGGACTCGGGACTCGGCACTCCGGACTCTTTCAGGGGCCAACTTGATATTGAAGGCCTCACCTTTTCACACGATGGCGTTCACCCGGTGCTCAGTGATATTTCGCTGCACATCGAGGTCGGACAGACACTGGCGATCCTGGGCCCCAGCGGCGCAGGCAAATCGACGCTGATGCAATTGCTGCTTCGTTTGTATGACTATGAAGCGGGCGAGATTCGCGTTGATGGTGTTGAGCTGCGCTCGCTGCCCCGGCAGTTTGTGCGGTCACAGGTGGGCGTGGTGATGCAGGAGCCGTTTCTGTTTTCGAAGTCACTGGGCGAGAACATCAGGCACGGGAAGAGTGAAGCGATGCCCAATGAAATCGAGGCAGCTGCGCAGATCGCACACATTCACGAAACCATCGTCGGCTTTGAACAGGGATACAACACGGTCATCGGCGAGCGCGGCGTCAATCTCTCCGGCGGCCAGCGCCAGCGCATCGCCATCGCCCGCGCCATCGTGCGCAATCCCGCCATCCTTATTCTCGATGATGCGCTTTCTGCTGTGGACAGCCACACGGAATCGATGATCCTTGGCGCACTCAAAGATCGTCACGGCAAGCGCACCACCATCGTCATCGCTCATCGGCTTTCCACACTCATGCAGGCCGATCAGATCATCGTCCTCGACCACGGCAAAATCGTGCAGCAAGGCACACACGATCAGCTTCGCCAGCAGCAAGGCATGTATCAAAAACTCTGGCGCATTCAGAGTTCATTGGAAGCGGAACTCGAGCGCGACATGCAGACGACATGAAAGGTAGGGTGTGTCAAGGCTCGGCGTTGACACACCATGTTGGATCAAAGAACCCACAAGTAAGCGCCGTTACACATATACCGGAGTTTCACCATGACCCGATCGAAATGGTTCGCATGTTCACTGGCAACAACACTGTTGATCATCGTCAGCGCAGCGATGTTTATTCAAGCAGAAGAAGCGAAACCCAAGTGGTACAAAGGCAATCTGCACACGCACTCGCTCTGGAGTGATGGCGATGATTTTCCGGAGATGATCGCTCATTGGTACGCGAAGGAAGGCTACGAGTTTCTTGCGCTCTCCGACCACAACATCCTGAGCAAGGGCGACAAGTGGATGAACCTGCGCGACATCAATAGACGCGGCGGCCCGCTGGCGCTGAGCAAATATCAGGAGCAGTTCGGCGACAAGTGGGTTGAGCAGCGCGGCGAAGGCGACCAGCGCGAAGTGCGACTCAAGCCACTCGATGAGTTTCGCAAACTGGTGGAGAAGCCCGGCAAGTTTCTGATGATTCAAGCAGAAGAAATCACCGACAAGTTCGGCAAGCAGCCGATCCACATCAACGCCACCAACATTCAGGAAGTGATCAAGCCTCTGGGTGGCAAGAGTGTGCGCGAGGTGATGACGAACAATCTGACGCAGGTGAAGGAACAGAGCGAGCGCACGGGCAAGCCGATCCTGGCGCATCTGAATCATCCGAATTTTGTGTGGGGCGTGACAGCGGAGGATATTGCTGCCGTCGTGCTCGATCGCTTCTTCGAAGTGCACAACGGCCACCCCGGCGTCAACCAACTCGGCGACGCCAGCCATCCGAGCATCGAGCGCATCTGGGATGTCGCCAACACTCTGCGCATCGCCAAGATGAAATCCGCCCCGCTCTACGGCGTAGGCACCGATGATTCGCACAACTATCACGGCGACCCCGCTTCGCCCAACCGCATCAAGCGAGCTGAGAGCGGCCGCGGCTGGGTGATGGTGCGATCCGCTCGCTTGGAACCTGAAGCGATTATTGCCGCGATGTTGGCCGGTGATTTCTACGCTTCCAGCGGTGTGACGCTGCGCGAGGTGCAATTCAATAATGACACGATCACCATCGAAATCGAGCCCGATGGCGATGCTCTGTTCACCACCACCTTCGTCGGAACGCTCAAAGATTTTGACGACACCAGCAAACCTGTGCTTGACAAAGAAGGCAACGAACTGCCCATCACGCGCCACTACTCCGATGACATCGGCAAGACTCTCGCAACAACCACCGGTACCAAAGCAAGCTACAAACTCACCGGCAAAGAGCTTTATGTGCGCGCCATTATTTCCTCGAACAAGCCAGCCGCCAATCCGTCCTACAAGGACCAGATGAAACAAGCCTGGACGCAGCCCGTCGGCTGGGAGAAGTGGATCAAGTAAGACGTATCTCGGACCCGCGACTTTTCCCATGGCACATGAATACGTTGAAGACGAATTCCACGGCAAGCTCGATTGGTCCATGTGGATCAGCGTGCTCAAGCGTGCCATGCGCTACAAGCGCAATGTCTATACGTTGTGCTTCGTCGCCATCGGCGCTGCCTTGGGCGATGCCTCGTTCGCGCCGCTCACCAAACTCGTCATTGATGAAGCCACCACTCAAGGCCTGACGCCGCGCCTCTGGTTCTGGGTCGCGGCCTACCTGGTGATGGTCAGCTTCCTCTGCCTGATCGTTTGGCTGTTCATCACCAATGCTGGAAAAATCTCGCGCTATCTGAGCCACGACATTCGCAAGGAATGTTTCGACAAACTTCAGGACCTGCCCTTTGCCTACTTCGATGCTCGGCCCGTCGGCTGGCTGATGTCGCGCATCACCAGCGACTGCGATCGCCTGGCGCAGATCATCGCGTGGGGTCTGACCGATCTGCTCTGGGGCGTGTGCATCCTGGCGCTGATGACTTCGATCATGCTCGTGACTCAGTGGCAGATGGCGCTGATTGTGATCGGTGTCGTGCTGCCTGTGGTGCTGGTGAGCCGATGGTTTCAGAAGCAGATTCTCCTGAGCAGTCGGCAGGTGCGCAAGATGCACTCGATGATCACCGCGTCCTACAACGAAGAGATTATGGGCATCCGCACCACCAAATCACTGGTGCGTGAAGCGGACAACCTCAGCGAATTCAGTCAGCTCTCGCAGCAGATGCTCGGCCACTCGATGCGCGGCGCCACGCTCTCGGCGGTCTATCTGCCGCTGATTACGACCACTGGCAGCGTGGCTGCGGGCATGGTGCTCTGGTACGGCGGCGCGAGCGCCATCGCTGGCACCATGACGCTGGGCACGCTGGTCATGTTCATCCACTACGCCACGCAGTTCTTTGGCCCCATCGGACAGATGGCGAGAATCATTACTGAAATGCAAGGTGCTCAGGCCGCCGGTGAGCGCGTGCTTAGCCTGCTCAATACGGTGCCTGCGATCAAGGATTCGGCGGAGGTGATTGAGCGAATCAAACAGCACAAAGACAATGTGCAATTCTCAAATCACAAATCACAAATCACAAATTTGAAATCCGACACAACTCCTCCTCTCGCTATCGATGGCTATCCCGACACGCTCTCCACCATCGAGTTCCGCGATGTCTCGTTCGCTTACGCCAACGGCAAGCCGGTGCTCACCGATTTCAATCTCACCGTCAAGCCCGGCGAGACCATCGCACTCGTGGGCCCTACCGGCGGCGGCAAGTCCACCATCGTCAGCCTCGTCTGTCGCTTCTACGAACCGACGCAAGGCCAGATCCTCATCGACGGCATCGACTATCGCCAGCGCAGCTTGCACTGGCTTCAATCGAATCTGGGCATCGTGCTTCAGACGCCACACCTGTTCAGCGGCACCATCCGCGAGAACATTCGCTATGGCCGACTCGATGCGACCGATGCTGAAGTGGAAGAAGCAGCCACGCTCGTTCATGCTCACGGATTCATCGCCCAGATGGACCTGGGCTATGACGCACCTGTAGGCGAAGGCGGCAACCGTCTTTCCACCGGCCAGAAGCAGCTCGTTTCCTTCGCCCGCGCCATCCTCGCGCAGCCACGCGTCTTCGTTATGGATGAAGCAACTTCATCCATCGACACACAGACCGAGCATCTGATTCAAAAAGGCCTGGAAGTGATGCTCGAAGGTCGCATCAGCTTAGTGATCGCTCATCGCCTTTCGACGATTCGCGGCGCTGATCGCATTCTCGTGATCGAAGCTGGACGCATCGCCGAGATGGGCACGCATCAGGAACTGATCCAACAGCGCGGCCACTACTTCAATCTCTACACCAGTCACTCACGCAT
This sequence comes from uncultured Phycisphaeraceae bacterium, assembly GCA_964650055.1. Classification (GTDB taxonomy): domain Bacteria; phylum Planctomycetota; class Phycisphaerae; order Phycisphaerales; family Phycisphaeraceae; genus JTS-RE9. The sequence goes on from CAZYQL010000003.1 coordinate 25,904, forward strand.
TGAGCGGCAAGTGCAATCCGTTGAAGATGCGTATGAGAAATGAGAAATGAAAAGCACCATCGGTGTGCGGCCCGCTCACTCGCCGCTTGCGGCTTCGCTCTTCCCGCCGAGGGCTTGGTCATCAGTCAATTCAACTCACGCCATCACGCTCATCGCGCTGCTGCTGGCAGGAGCGGCAGTCGCTGAGCCGCTGGCATATGCCTGCTGAGCCTGTGAAGTGGAGACCGTCTGTTCCATGCTGATCGAGGATGAAGATGAAGAGCTCATCATGATCATTGAAGATGCACTGGACTGGCCACCCATACCACCGGCGAGCGCTGCGATCATGTCGCTGCCGCTCTTGGAGCCGTCGCTCTGCTCGCCCATGAGTGCTTGAAGGATCATCAGAGCGATGGCCATCTTGAGGGTTTCGTTGCCAGCGAGGCCGCTGTCGATGGAGCTGAGCATGTCCGAGACATTGGAGCTGACCATCGACATGCTCGATGACTCGGAACTGGCGGACATCGAGGTCATCGCTGAGGTGCTGTTGGCCTGACCAGCGGCGGGAGCGGCGACGTTGCCTGTGGGCATCATGCTGCTGGCGTTGAAGCTGGAGATGTTCGAGCTGATGGATGAAACGCTGCTCATGGTGATGCTCCTGATCGTGTTTGCCACCTTCGTGGCGGGACGATGAGAGAGATACACCATGCGTGCCAGCAGCAGGCACGTCTGTTTTGCACGACAAATCAGCGACAAACCACTGGTTTTTTGGCACTTTTCCACCTGTAACGACTGTGCGGAAAATGCGGGAATGTGTAATGGCGACAACATCGCGCGCTCGAACTTGTGTTGCGTGAACACCACATGACAACGCCACGCGACAGCGCGCGCGCCTCGCGCACCCCTTTCACTCATGCCCCATCACTCACGCCCCATCATTCACGCCAGCGTGGGTGATGACTGGGCGCGGCGAGGACTTCTGCACCAGCGCCACCATCAGAAAGATGCCGCACAGTGCCGCCACTTGCAGCCACGACATCGCCTCCCGGTCAGCCATACCCAAGAGCATGGCGACGATGGGAATGATGTAGGTGACCATGCCTGCAAAGAGCGGGCCGTGATCGTGGATAAGTTTGTAGAAGAGGATGGTGGCGATGCCTGTGCCGATGATGCCCACTTGCAAGAGCGCGAGGATGGCGATGGTGAGGCCATCGTTGACCTGTACTGTTTCAGCGAGCAGGCTCAGAGGCACGAGACCAATCGACGCCAAGAGCAGCGACATGAAAGTCAAAGGCACCGCGGGCAGATCGTGGAGATATTTCTTGATGTAGGTATTGACGATGGCGTAGCCGACGGGCACGCCTGCGCTAAGCAGCAGATGAACCCAGGTGAGGCCTTGCACTGTTGCGCCTTCGCGGAAGACGATGACAAAGCAGAGCAGTCCGCCGATGACACCCACAATCTGGCGCGGCGAAGGATGAATGCGCAGCATCGGAATCGAAACGAGAATCGTCGAGAGCGGCACGAGGCTCACCATCATCCCGACGAAGGCGCTGCTGCCCGAAGCTGCAATCACATAAGGCTGCGCGGTGAACGGAAAGATGTATGAGCAGACCGCCACCAGACACAGATGCGGCAGATGCCTTCGGCGCACCGGCCAAGGCTCGCGCTGAATCGCCATGATGATCGCCACCACGATCGCCCCCAGCGCCACACGCCAGGCAGCGACACTGATAGGCCCAAACGACACCGTGGCCTTCTTCATCAAGATGAAGTTGGAGCCCCACAACAGGCAGATGATGGCGAAGGCCACGTGATGCATGAGGCGGTAGTGTAGGGCAGTGAAAGCAAATGCAGGTCACTGCTTCTGATTCCCCTCCCTGCTAGGGAGGTGTAAGAGGAGGGTCGAGTGCTCGATGAAATTTTCACGAGACATTGCGATTTCTCTTATCGCGAATCCAACCCTCCCCCAGCCCCTCCCTAAGAGGGAGGGGAGTACGAACCCGCTGCGCCAGCCTTGGTAATTCATCGGCTTCTGTCTGCGACACGCCCTGCACCATCCCAATTCTTCCCTATCATCTTCTCATGCTCACCCTGCGAAATATCGAATGGATCGGCGACGCAGCCACCGGTTTTCTGCGGCTGCTCGACCAGACCAAGCTCCCTACCGAAGAGACCTACATCGACTGCCAGGATGTTGAAACCGTCTGGGATTCCATCAAGCGCCTCGTAGTGCGCGGTGCCCCAGCCATCGGCGTCACCGCTGCCTATGGCTGCGTCATCGCAGCGCAGGCAACGGGCGATGTGAAAGAGAATCTAGGGCGCGCCTGTGAATACCTGGCGACCAGTCGGCCTACTGCTGTCAATCTTTTCTGGGCACTGGAGCGCATGCAGCGCGTGGAGCCTTGCACGGCTGAGGCGCTACTGAACGAAGCGAAGAACGTGCATGAAGAAGATGCCGACATGTGCAGACGCATCGGCGAACATGGCCTGGCGCTCATCAAGCGAATCAGCAGCGACTCGGCTGTCACCATCCTCACGCACTGCAATGCCGGCGCTCTAGCAACAGGCGGCATCGGCACCGCGACAGCGCCGATGTATCTCGCCCATCAGCGCGGCTTACCCGTGCGCATCTTCGCCGACGAAACGCGACCGCTACTACAAGGAGCTCGCCTCACCGCTTTTGAACTCGCAGCGGCGGGCGTGGATGTCACGCTCATCTGCGATGACATGGCAGCACAGGTGATGCGCGAAGGCCGCATTGACATGGTCATCACCGGCGCTGACCGCATCGCAGCCAACGGCGACAGCGCTAATAAGATCGGAACGTACAACGTCGCTGTGCTCGCCAAGCATCATGGCATCCCGTTCTACATCGCAGCGCCCAGTTCCACGTTTGATCTTTCTATTGCCGACGGCTCGAAGATTCCCATCGAACAGCGCGACAGTAGAGAGATCACCGAAGGATTTGGGCGCAGGACTGCGCCGATGTTGCCGGGCGTGAAGACTTACAACCCGGCCTTTGATGTGACGCCTCACGAACTGATCGCGGCGATCGTGACGGAGAAAGGCATCATCGAGCCGGTGAATGCGGAGAATGTGAAGCGCATGCTCGGCTGAGAATTGGAAGAGATGAAAACTGTTTCACGCAGCAGCCGCAGCAGCCTTGCGAGCCTTGGGCGCTTTCTTCGCTTTGCTTTTGGCGGCAACGGGAGCAGCAGGCTCGGACATGGTGCCTGCCCAGCGCGACTGATTCCAGATCGGGTGCGGCTCGCTGCTTTGGATCAGCGTGACCTTGCACTTGTGGATGCCTTGCGAGTGCAGTTTGGTGAGCGACTTGTCCACGAGCTCCTGCAAGAGCGAAGCTTCATCGGGCGAAGCTGCGACGAAGAGCTCGTGCGTCTGCGTGCCCTCGACGGGATAGCACAGGGCCACGCCTTGCGTCTGCTCTTCCTCTGAAGCAATCAGGCTCAGCGCCAGAACAAATGGCGATGCAATAGCGCGCGGCTTCTGCGGCAACCCTTCGAGGAAGGTGGAAGCCTTGTCGCGATCAGCAGGAATGCATTGACGAATATTCACTGCGTTTCCATGGGGCATCGAATCAGTGCCTGTGAGACTTATCGGATGGATCGGGCAGGCAGTTTGGGACAGGCCGAAGCTCGCGACGCAATCAGAGCACTTCGTTCGCCAAGGCGAACGGCTAAATAGGTGGCGATTCACCATTTTTCGGCTCAGTTCACGCATTGATTCGATATGATTGTTGGGACCTTTCACACACACCTTGGAACTGCCCATGCTTGTCACGGATGACCTGCTTGCCGACCTCCCGATTCCTCATGAGCGCGATGTGCCTTTGGGGCCGATGACTTGGTTCGGCATCGGCGGCAAGGCGTCGCTCGTTGCTCATCCGCAATCCGCCAGCGACCTGAGCGCGATCATCCAGCGCTGTCGCCAGGTGAGTGCGCCAGTGCGCGTGCTGGGCGCGGGGGCCAACCTGCTGGTGAGCGATAAAGGCGTCGATGGTGTTGTTGTTGTGCTCGATGGCCCTGCCTTTCAGAAGATTGAAATCACAGACAACATCGTTCGCGCCGGCGCAGGTGTGCATCTCTTCAAGCTGATCAACGCGACAGTCGCCCAAGGTCTCGCCGGTCTGGAAGTGCTGGCGGGCATTCCCGCCACCGTCGGCGGCGCGCTGTGCATGAACGCCGGCGGAACCTACGGCGACATCGGCAGGTCCGTGCGATCCATCACGCTCATGGACTCGCAAGGCGAGGTCTTCACCCGCGATCGCAGCGATCTCGTTTTCTCCTATCGCGCTTCCAACATCAGCGCCCGCTTCATCATCGAAGCTGAGTTTGAACTGGAAGCGGAAGATCACAATGCGCTGAGCAAGCGATACAAACAAGTGCTCGCTTACAAGCAGGCGACGCAGCCGCTTAGTGCCAATTCCGCTGGCTGCACGTTCAAGAATCCGCCCGATGATCCGACCACCGGCGAGAAGCGTCCCGCTGGCAAACTCATCGACTTGGCAGGCCTCAAAGGCACCCGCATCGGCGGCGCGGAAGTCTCACCCCAGCACGCCAACTTCATCGTCTGCCACAAGGGCTGCACCGCCAGTGATGTGATTGCGCTCATCGAGAAAATGCAACAGGTGGTGCGCGATAAGTTCAACATCGAACTCGAACGCGAAGTCGTCATCTGGCCTTGAACCCCCTGCGATCCTGTGCGATCCTTTGCGACCCTGCCGCGCTCACTCCACTCACTGCGCGGGTAGCGCCCAAGGCGGATTCATCGGCACCGACTCGCTGTTCCACGTCAGCTTCCACAGATCTTCCAGTTTCGTCCAGCCCGATGACCCATCCACATAGCCATGCACCACGCCGCGATTGTGGCGATCCATGCAGACGCGGCCCGCTGCCGAGTTCTCCGCAAACAGATTCGCCGGCGGAGGGCTCACCGAACCCGGTCGATTGGAAAACCACGTATCCACCCAGTTCATATCGCTGAAGAACGGTGTCGTCGAAGGCGTCCGGGTCAGCTTGATGCTCTTCCAATGCTTGGCATGATCTGCCGCGTTGACCGAGGTGCCGTTGATATGGGCCGTGCGACCCGAGTGCATCCATGCGTTCCACCCGTAGCTGCCATAGTTCTTGCCCAGAAATCCCCAACCAGCACTGACCCAAGGCTGCCCCCATGCGGCTTTCACCGTGCCCCACCCTGCTGCATACGCGCCAGCTTGTGACGCCTGATCGATCACCGTCTCGGGGCACATGCGAATCTGATCCATGTCGCCGGTGTATTCATCGATGAGTGTCATCCAGAACGAGCTGTAATACAGGCCGCCATCGTTGTCGTAAGGAAATATCTTGCCACGCCAGTAAGTGGAATACGCAATGGCAGCACCCGACAGCGAACGGGCATTGACCATGCAGACTGCGATGCGAGCCTGTTGCCTGGCCTTGGCTAAGGAAGGCAAGAGCAGGCTGATAAGCAAGGCGATGAGCGAGACCACCAGCAACATCTCAATGAGCGTAAAACCACGGCGAAGATGTGTTGATAATTGCGACACGTTCTTTTGACCCGAAGGTGAATACTTCTACTTCAAAACGCAGAAACCGCGAAACATGACATGCACAGCTACACTCAGAAGGCTTATAAAATCATACCATGCGTTGACCAGAACTCATCGCATCAGCCATAAACAATTCACTAAATACTCCCGCTCCTTCGCAGAGCCAGATGCTCTCGCTGCCATGCAACATCGCAGGCTGTGGCACGCTCGGATTCGGCGGCAGCACCGGCGACACCGGGGGAGCCGGGGGCTTGCGCCAGGGGAAGTTCTCACCACCAAAGGGCCCAATCGTGAACACATACACCAGCACCAGCAGAATCAGCACCATCACCAGGATCACGAACTTGCCCTTCCAGCTCGATCGCTGGCGGCCGGTCGCATCGTGAATCTGCTGCTGCGAGCGAGCCTCCCCGCTGGCCAGGGCTGCCTCTTCCTTAGCGAGCATGGCGAGATATTTCTCTTCCTCCTTGGGCCCGCCAATACGGGTGACGGAAGCGTAATGCCCCTCGCCAGTGGTGCGAGGCAGCACAAAGAAAACTCGTCCATCTTTGTCGCGAACGCTTCGGCCAATGTCCTTGTCACGGACACGAACGATCAGACCAGAGTACGGGCTGTTGATGTCTATCCACATGGCAGGCTCGGGGAAGGTGTGGGTGTCGGGTGTCGAGTTCGATGCGAATCATCTTCCATCTGGCGGCCCATCGAACCTGCGTAGCGTAACGGCTGACTGTTCTTTCGTGAAGTGGACACACCCCGCACCAGGGCAATCGCATGTACGTCGGGTGGGCGAAGCTCCCGCTGAGCTGATCCGTTGATGAGGCTTGTCTTGAGGCCCAAGAAACGGAGTTCGTCCGGCGGGCCACACTGGAATGGGTGCCCTGAATATCCCTTCATTTCTTCACACCATTGCTCATGACAGTCTCCGCCGACGCCACGAGCGTGCCTTGGCGTAATTCGCGATCATCTTTTTTTGGAAAAGTGAAAGGTTGGGATTTTCAAGATGCCCAAGACGCAATTCTTTGGGAAACCGAGGTGGAGCGTGGGTTTTTCAGGAGTCCCCTTCTTCTGTCTTCATCTGTGTCCATCTGTGTTCATCTGTGCTTTCATCACGCCTGGCCCGTCAATCTCCTTTTTGCGCTCTTTGCGACTTTTCGCGGCCATCCCAGAACTTCGTTCGCCAAGGCGAACGGCTCAATAGCAAACGATGATTCAGTGTTCACTTTCGCTTTGCTGCGCTATTGCCTATACTTCATCGCTGAACGTTCCGCTTCTTTCACCCGCCTGCTTACGCGCATCGTCCCGGAGGCTTTTCATCCATGACGACCTCTCTGCGAAAATCATTTTTCTCGATCTTTTTCCTTGCGGTGCTGCTCTCTGTCTCACTGGCCCATGCGGCTCGTGAAGCGGTGCTGACGCTCAAGGATGGTCGCACCATCAAAGGCGAAGTGGCCGAGGAGGATGACAAAGCGGTCTCGCTGATCATCTCCGGCATCAAGACGCCTTATGCTCGCGAACTCATCAAGAGCATCGAGTACGTCAAGTCCGTCGAAGAGGAATACGCAGAAAAGCGCCCCAAGCTCAGCGATGATGACATTGCCGGTCGCTACCAACTGGCCCGCTGGCTCTACGACAAGAAGGCGTATGCACTGGCCAAGGCCGAGCTCAATGATCTGGCCAAGCGCGATCCCAAGAACGCGGATGTGAACCTGCTCAAGCGCATCGTCGATGAAAAAGCCAAGGATCTGGCCCCGC
>CAZYQL010000003.1:33306-49158 GCA_964650055.1 uncultured Phycisphaeraceae bacterium
AGCCTGCGGAGCATTGAGATTTCAAGCAATCCCGCGAATCCGCAAGCTTACGCTTTGTGCCTCGGCCAGAGATTTGAAACAGAACGTGTGCCCGCCCGCTTTCCGACTCGATCAATTTAGATTATTCTCAGCCTTCCTTATCCGGGAACGCTGCTGGCCTGGCATTTGGCAACTGGCCTTTGCTGCGATCAACCTTCAGGAGTTCATCCGTGCGTCGATCCTTATTCCCGCTGCTGGCTGCTCTACTTACGATCGTTTCGCTTCTCCCGCTTGGCTGCGGCGAGAACATGGTGGCCAAGGAGACGCGCGAGGCCCGTGCTGAGTTTCAGCAGGTTGTCGCTATGGTCAAAGAAGTGCAGGAAGGTTTCCTGCGTTCTGAAAAAGGCCTGGCTGCACTGGGCACGCACGCACCGTCGCTCATTAAGTTTGATGATCCCGCCATCGTCGCTGCCATGAAGTCCGGCCAACTGCGTGCTTACCAGATTGCTGTCATCGATCAGATCGAAGGCAAGCTCAAGAATCTGGTCACCCGTGGCCAGACCTCGCAGCGCATCGCCGCTCATCAGCTTCTGGCCAGTCTTTATCTAGCGTCGTCGGCCCATGATCGCCGCGAAGCCATGATCGTCAGCGATGCGCTTTCGCCCCAGGCTGCCGCCATCGAGACGTTCCTTTCGAGCATTGAATCCAACTCCAGTTTGATTGGTGTGCTCACGGATGATGAGAAGCCGGTGCTGGAAAAGTGGAACCAGAATCAGGAAGTCGTCACCGCCGCCGTCGCCAAGTTCAAGGGTGATGCGCAGACACTCAAATCAGAAATCGATGACCTTCAAAAGCAGATCGACGTGTTGACCGCCAAACGCGATGATGCTTTCAAGCAGGCCAGCACGCTGCGAACGCAGGCCCTTCAAAAGAAGAACATCGAAGAATATGAGCTTCACATCAAAGCCATTGATGCTGAGCGCGATGGCCAAAGCAGCGACACCAAGATCGATGAACTGACCGTCACACAGGACCTGGCCAAGGCCAAGCTGGCGCTGCTCGAACGCGAACTGGGGATCGCACAGAAGTGGTCGGAAACGCTGGCCTCGGGTGTGGGCGATGTGGAGAAGCGTCAGGAAGCGATGAAGGCACTTGAGTCTGACATCGTCCGTTATCGTGCCGAGTCTGCTGCGAATCTGGCGGGCGATCTCAAACAGCTCACCGAAGATTACGACCAGAAAGTCACCGTGAAACTCGACGGCGCACTGGCCAAGACTGTCGCTGCGGTGGAAACGCTCCAGAAGGCGGACGCGCTGGCCAAGGGCGATGAGAAAGCGTCGGTGAAGTTCGACCTGCTCGATGCCACGCTGTCCAAGCTCAGCGCCCAGGCCGATGCCATCGTCGCCACCAATCGCTTTGCCACCATCGGCGGACAGGTCAAGGCCCGTACAGGTCAGGCGTTATCTGGCGATGCAGCCGAACTCGCCACCAATATTGAAGAGGCTAAAGCGAGGCAGGCGAGCCTCGTCGATGAATCGCGCAAGACGGTTGCCGAACTCAACGCGCTCTTCGCCGATGCTTCGATTTCCGGAATCAAAGAAGGCACCACGCTGGGTGATGCCCGCATCGCCCGCATCAAGTCAGCCCGTCAACTCGTGGCCGGCCACGCTGCTCGCATCGGCTTGTACGGCGGCTCCGCCCCAGTCGCCGCACCCATCGAATCCGAAACCCCGGCTGCACCCGTTGATCCCGCGGCCCCGGTTGCTCCCGCTGCCCCGGCTGATCCTGCCGCGCCGGTAGCGCCCGACGCCAACAACTGATCGGCACGCTTCGAAAATTGAAATTTGAAATCTGATATTTGAAATTCGGAATCAGTCGTACAACAAGCCCGATGACGCGGTTCAATCACCGCACCATCGGGCTTGTTGTTTGTTGACTCCTCGCGTCATCGTTTCGCCATCGGCACTCATCCAGCCGCCACAGGATTATTCAGCTTCCCGATTTTCTCCAGTTCCACGATCACTTCATCGCCCGGCTTCAAATAAACCTCCGGCTGTCTCGCGAAGCCCACACCTGGCGGGGTGCCGGTGAGGATCAGGGTGCCGGGCAAAAGCGTCGTATCCCGGCTGATGAAGCTGACGATGGTGGCGACGGAAAAGATCATGTCGCCGGTCGTGCTGTTTTGCATGACCTGGCCGTTCAAGGTGGTGGAGATTTTCAGAGCTTGCGGGTCAGCGATTTCATCTGCGCCATTGCCGGCGGTGACGATGGATGGGCCCAGGGGGCAGAAGGAGTCGAAGCTCTTGCCGCGAATCCATTGCCCGCCGCCGCCTTGCTTTTGCCATTTGCGTGCGGAGATATCGTTGGCTGCGGTGTAGCCGAGCACGTAGCTCAGGGCATCAGCTTCGCTGACATCGCGGCAGACTTTGCCGATGACGATCGCCAGTTCCGCTTCGTAATCCACTTCGGGGCCGCTCACGCAGGCTTTGGGAATCAGCACCGCGTCGCCGGGGTTGGTGATCGCTGTCGTCGGCTTCATAAAAATCACCGGCTGCGTCGGCATCGGATGCCCCGATTCCTTCACGTGCTCGGCATAGTTAGCGCCGATACAAAAGACATTGACCGGCACCAGCGGAGCCAGCAATTTCCGAATCATCGCCTTCGTCCCGGTTGGTTTCAGCGGCCCAAACAGTTCGCCCTCAAGAAGTTCCGCTTCGCCAGGCACGTCGCCCAGAGCGATTCGGCCGAGGCGGGTTTGGCTCTTATCATCGATAAAACGTACAATGCGCATTGTTTAAGCCTCTGGATAAAGACATAAAGGCCATTGAAAAATATCCATTGCAAAATGGCCATTGCAAAGTGAAAAGACAGTGTCGTCTCTTCTGGGCAATTTGCAATTAGCATTTTTCAATGGCCATTTTGCAATCGGCTTTCTTCAAGCGATGACTCTCACGATGACTCTCAAAGGATCTTCCATGACGCAGGTTCCCAGCCCCGGTTCAGCAGCCGGCGACCCTCGCACCTGGCATAAGGCCATGGACACGGGTAAGCGCACCGATATGCCCGAAGGTTTGTGGATGCGCTGTCCTTCGTGCGGGGCGATGCTCTATCGCAAGAATGTCGAGCAGAACAAGCAGGTCTGTCCCGAGTGTCAGCATCACTACCGCATCGGTGCGGATGAACGCGCCAAGCTGCTGTGCGATCCCGATAGTTTTGAAGCGATGTGGGAAGATATCGCGCCGGTGGACACGCTCGAGTTTGTCGATTTGAAACCTTATGCGGATCGCTTGAAATCAGAATCGAAAAAGACGGGGCATCATGATGCGTGTCTGGCGGGCAAGGGATATATCAAAGGCCGAGGCGTGGTGCTGGCGCTGATGGATAGCAGATTTATGATGGGATCGATGGGCAGTGTGGTCGGCGAGAAGATCACGCGAGCGATTGAACTGGCAATCAAAATCAATCGGCCGCTGATCATTGTCAGTTGCTCAGGCGGTGCACGCATGCAGGAGAGCGCGCTGAGCCTCATGCAGATGGCCAAGACCAGCGCAGCCCTGGCGCGGCTTGACGATGCGGGCGGGCTGTTCATTTCTGTGCTCACCGACCCCACCACCGGCGGCGTCACCGCCAGCTTCGCCATGCTCGGCGATGTGATCATTGCCGAGCCCAAAGCACTCATCGGCTTCGCAGGGCCACGCGTCATCGCCAACACAGTGCGGCAGGAACTGCCCGATGGCTTCCAGCGCAGCGAACATCTGCTGGCCAAGGGTTTCGTCGATCGCGTGGTGCATCGGCACGATCTGCGAGCGGAGATCAGCCGTGTGATTGACTATGCGGGTAAGTGAGTTGCTTGATAGTCGCGCGCGTTCGTTCGCCAAGGCAAACGGCTAAATAGATTTGATCGCATCGACCACGATGCGCTGTTTCTCTTCTGAAATGCCCGGCCACATGGGCAGGCTCATCACTTGATCGCAGGCCTCATCGGTGTGCTTAAACGCGCCGCCGATATGTGCATAAACAGGTAGACGATTGATCGGGATCGGGTAATACACCATTGCGCCGATCGATGCGTCATTGAGCTTCTTGACCATCGCATCGCGGGCTGTTGAATTCGAAAGCCCACCCTCTCCGAGGGTGGGTTGCACGCGCACGGTGTACTGATGAAAGACGTGCTCTGCATCGGGAGAGCGCACCGGCGTAACGATACCGTCCACATCCTTGAGCAGCGCATCGTAGCGATCAGCAGCAGCGCGGCGCTGCGCATTCCACTGATCGATGTAAGGCAGCTTCACGCGCAGGATCGCCGCTTGCAGGGCATCGAGGCGCGAGTTGTAGCCATCAAGTTCGTTGTGATATCGCTTCTTGGATCCATGCACGCGCAGCATGCGGGCCAGGTCAGCGAGCTGGTCATCATCAGTGGTGATCAGGCCGCCGTCGCCATACGCCCCGAGATTTTTGGTGGGGAAGAAGGACCACGCGGCGATGTCACTGAGCGTGCCGACTATCGCGCCTTTGTACTTGCCGCCAAAAGCCTGTGCGACATCTTCGAGAACTTTGAGGCCATGCGTGGCGGCGACGGCATTGATCTCGTCCATGTCTGCCGCCTGTCCGAAGAGATGGACGGGAATGATCGCCTTGGTCTTGCCTGTGATCTTCGCTTCGATGGCGTTGGGATCGATGTTGAACGTGTCCGGCTGAATATCCACAAACACCGGCTTGGCCCCGATGATGCTGATCGCACCGGCAGTGGCCACGAAGCTGAAGGGCGAAGTGATAATTTCATCGCCGGGCTTGATGCCCAGAGCACGCAGTGAAATCACCAGCGCATCAGTGCCACTGTTGCAACCGATGGCGTGTTTGACGCCCAGATATTTGCCGACCTCCGATTCAAACGCGGCAACCTCCGGCCCGAGAATGAACTGACCGGATTTGAGGATGCGCTCGACATTCGCACTGATCTGCGGCCAAAGCTCTTCTATTTCGCCGGACAAATCCAGAATCGGAATCGGTGTGGTTGTGGTCGATTCAGTCATGATGCCATCCATGGTCGAAAGTTCATCGTGCAACAGTGAACTGCAACATCGCACACGTTTAGCGGCGCTCCCAAAGGGACGCGTTTGCATCGTTGCTATGCACGTCATTCGCGGGAAGCCCGTCCCTTTGGGATGGCGCTAAACGGGGATTATTCACATTCAATCAATCGATCATTCATTCAATCATTCAATCATTCATCCGTGACGCAGCCTTCGCTCGCGGGCTTCACGCACTTGATGTACTTGTAAAGCGTCCCCTTCGTTGCGCGGAACGGCGGCGCCTCAAACGATGCCAGTCGCAGTGCCAGTTCCTGATCAGTGATGTTGTCGATCGTCAGCGATCGCGTCTCCGCATCGATGGTGATGGTGTCGCCATCTTGCACGACAGCGATCGGGCCGCCGTCTTGCGCTTCAGGTGTGATGTGCCCGATGATGAAGCCGTGGCTGCCGCCGCTGAATCGGCCATCTGTGATCAGCGCGACATCCTTACCCAGACCAGCGCCCATGATGACGCTGGTGGGCGTGAGCATTTCGGGCATGCCGGGGCCGCCCTTGGGGCCTTCGTAACGAATGACGACGACCATGCCTTTTTTGATTTCGTGATTCTCCATGCCGCGCAGCATGTCTTCTTCCTGATCGAAGCACTTGGCGATGCCGGTGAACTTTAGGCCTTCTTTTCCAGTGATTTTTGCGACAGCGCCTTGGGGCGCGAGGTTGCCGTAGAGAATCTGAATGTGGCCGGTCTTCTTGATCGGATTGCTCACGGGACGAATGACTTCCTGCCCCGCCTTGAGCCCCGGCAGGTCGGCGAGGTTGGCCGCCATGGTCTGGCCGGTGACGGTCATGCAGTCGCCGTTGATGTAGCCTTCTTCGAGAAGATATTTGAGCAGCGCGGGTGTGCCACCAGCGGTGTGCAGATCTTCCATCACATACTTGCCGCTGGGCTTGAGATCAGCGAGGAACGGCACGCGATCAGAGACCGCCTGGAAATCATCCATCGTCAGCGGCACATCAACCGCCTTGGCCATCGCGATGAGATGGAGTACAGCATTCGTCGAGCCGCCGGTGGCGATGACCATGACCATCGCATTTTCAAACGCCTCGCGCGTCATGATGTCGCGCGGCTTCAGGTTCATCTCCAGCAGCTTGAGCACCGCTGCGCCTGCGCGGTGACACTCTTCAATTTTCGCCGGGTCTTCAGCGGGAATCGAAGAGGAATACGGAAGCGACATGCCCATCGCTTCAATCGCACTGGCCATGGTGTTGGCGGTGTACATGCCGCCGCAGGCGCCGGCTCCGGGGCAGGACTTGCGGACGATTTCCTTGCGCTGCTCTTCGGTGATTTTTCCTTCGATGTATTCGCCGTAGCTCTGGGCGGCGCTGATGATGTCGCGTGTTTCTTTCTTGCCATTGAACACGGTGCAGCCGGGCTTGATGGTGCCGCCGTAAACCATCAGTGACGGGCGGTTGAGTCGCCCCATGGCCATGAGGCAGCCTGGCATATTTTTGTCGCAGCCGGGGATGGTGACCAGGCCGTCGTACCACTGAGCACACATGACGGTCTCGATGGAGTCAGCGATGATGTCGCGCGACTGGAGCGAGTAGCTCATGCCATCGGTACCCATCGATATGCCATCGCTGACGCCGATGGTGGAGAAGCGCAGGCCGATCATGCGCGGACCATCGGTGCCTTTTTTCACATGAGTTGCAAGCTCGCCCAGGTGCATGTTGCAGGGGTTGCCATCCCAGCCCATGGAGACGATGCCGACCTGTGCTTTGTTCATGTCAGCTTCGGTCATGCCGGTGGCGTAAAGCATCGCCTGACTGGTGCCGCGAGCCTGCGGCTGCGTGATGACCTTGCTGATGCGGTTGATCTCGGTGGCGGCGTCGGTGGCGGTAGTGGTAGTTGGTGTGGCGGTGGACATAGGGAAACTCCATGAAGCTGCGAATAACACGCAGGAATGCGAGCCCAATAGTGTAGCAAAACGCGCTGACGTTGGCCGTGCGATACGGGCAGAATCAGCGGTGGTGTTGAAGTGAATAGAAAGGTTGATTGCCTTTGTGAATTTGTTGCAAGGATCATTCAAATTGCAATCATTTGACCAGCCTACAGCAGCGATTTGAATTCCGCTAAGGTCAAACCTGCTTGCCGGATAATGGCCCGCAATTGCCTTTGGCAATTTCTCGATGGTCCGGCACACTGAGCCTGCGGAATGGGGCGACAGACTGCCGCAAGATCATGTGGCTGCCGGTCTGGTGATCAAGTTCATATCCGAGTTTACTGAGCGCAGCCACCACTTTGCGTCCCGAAACGGGTGGCAGAAAACTCATGGCTGCACCTCAACCACCTCTTCATAAATCGAAGGTGGAACAGGCTCATCATGTTGGCGAAGGCTTTCCAGATACCCAGCAATGGCATCCTGAATGTTGATGAGTACCTGCGCTCGGGTATCACCTTGCGAAATGCACCCGGGAAGTGAAGGCACTTCGGCAACGAACACGCCGTCTTCATCCTGTTCGATCAATACTCGGTATTTCATGCTCTTGCTCGATGTTGAAGAATTCACTTCGTTGCTGAAAGAGTATCCACTCTAGCTCGGCGTGCCTCACGCAATAATGTCCTTCACCACATGACCGTGCACATCGGTCAGCCGAAAGTCCCGGCCGGCATAGCGGTAAGTCAGTTTCTCGTGATCGAAGCCCATCAGCGCAAGAATCGTTGCGTGCAAGTCGTGGACATGCACGGGATTTTCGACCGCTTGAAATCCGAACTCATCAGTCGCACCGTACACCGTGCCGCCTTTGACGCCGCCGCCTGCCATCCACATTGAGAAGCCGTAATGATTGTGATCCCTGCCGTTGACCTTGCCGGCATTCGCACCTTTCTGCGGTAGCTCCACCGTGGGCGTTCTGCCAAATTCGCCGCCCCAGATCACCAATGTTTCATCGAGCATGCCGCGCTCTTTGAGATCGGTCAAGAGTGCACCGATGGCCTGTGAACATTCGCCAGCGAGTCTGCGGTGCTGGTCAGCGATGTCATCGTGATTGTCCCAAGGCTGCCCTTGGCCGTGATAGAGCTGCACATAGCGCACGCCGCGCTCGACGAGGCGACGGGCGATGAGAATCTGCCGGGCCTGTGTGGTGTTGCCATAGCGCTGGCGCACGTGCTCAGGTTCCTTGGTGATATCGAAGGCATCGGTCGCTTCCATCTGCATGCGATAGGCGAGTTCGTAGGAATGGATGCGCGACTCGATCATCGGTTCACTGGCGCGGGTTTCCAGATGCTTGCGATTGAGCTGCTGCACGAAGTCGAGCATGCGGCGCTGTTCATTGATGGGCATGCCATGTGGCCGAATATTTTCGATGAGCTTTTCGACTTCTTGATGCTGCGTGTTGACATAGGTGCCTTGATAGACGCCGGGGAGAAACGCGGATTGCCAGTTCTGCGTGTCCTTGATGGGATAGCCTTGCGGACACATGACGACGAAGCCGGGCATGTTCTGATTTTCGGTGCCCAGGCCATAGGTGAGCCAGGAGCCGAAGCTGGGGCGAACCGCGACGGAAGCGCCGCAGTTCATAAGCATGAGTGATGGTTCGTGATTGGGCACATCTGCATGCATGGAGCGGATGACGCAGATGTCATCGATGTGTTCGCCCACGTGTTTGAAGATTTCGGAAACCTCGATGCCCGACTGTCCATACTTGTGAAACTTGAAGGGTGTGGGAAGCGCAGCACCGGTCTGACGCTCGGTCTTAAGGTTGGGACTGGGCAGTTGCTTGCCAGCGTACTTGGCGAGCGAAGGTTTGTGATCGAAGGTGTCCACGTGCGAAGGGCCGCCGTTCATGAACAAATGTATGACGCGCTTCGCCTTGACGGGAAAGTGCGGCTGCCGCGCCAACATCGGATTGCCACGGACCGCCGATGCGCCAGGCAACGAGGCAGCCTGCGCCGAAGCGAGATAGCCTTCGGAGGCCAGCAGCGAAGAGAGCGACATTGCGCCAAAGCCCATGCCGCAGCGCGAGAGAAACTCGCGACGGGAATGAGGCATGGTTTGTTTGTTGAAATTCATCATGATGCCACCTTGAGGCAGTGAAGGTTTTTCAGTCCAGTGTTAACGGCGCTCAGCGACAAGTGATTCTGGATTGAAAACCGTGATCTGTTTGTACCGCGAAAAATCGTTGACATTAAAAGTCAGAATCGTCTCTATGTTGTTCGTCAGCATCGTTGCGACAAGACGACCATCGTGCGCTGACTTGCCGCTGATTTCGTTTTCATTCATCAGTTTGAGCCAGCGTGGGTAAGTCGAAGGCGATTCAGGAATGATCGTGAAGATGTTTTCCAGTCGTTCGATTTCCCGTAGAACTTCTCGGGTTTGAAGTCCTAGTCCATTATTCGCCACCGGCCTCGTCGCCACGACATAAAGTTCAAACATACTCTGAGTTGCAATGCACAATTCAATAGGTCGCTCACGGAGCCGCTGCAATGCAAGCATCGCGGTGGTATGCGCGGGATGCGCCGGTTGCACGGAACGGGCAATCACATTCGTATCAACCAGTACTTGCATCACGTTCGATCCGGATAAATGCTCTCTCGGCTGTCATCGGCGATGACATCGGACTTGGGAAAACGATCGGCCCATTCCCGCAGCCGGGCAATCCACTGCTCCGATGTCTCCTTGGGCATTGCGTGTTCATTCGTTACAACAGCACCACTCTGTTCCTGATGCTCCGCTAAGGTTTGAAGATAAGGCCCCAGCGCCACGCCTCGGCGCAGTGCCTGCGATTCAAGTTGACGCAGCGCTGCCATGGCTGTTTCGTCTATGTCAATGTTTCGTACCATCGGACACCTTTCAATTCACACTCAGCACGCAGCTACATTTGTACAGGTCACGCATTCAATCGATGAACACAAACTCATTAGATAATAGCAGTGCTCTGGCGTACTTCTCCCAAGCTTTGCCTTCGCCATCGGGCGCTTCCTGGGCGATGAAGGCTTTGCCGATGGCAATTTCACCAGCGGCGGGCTGACGCGAATAGATGAACTGGTAGAGCAAGGTGATGTTGCGGTCCAGGTCAGCCGGGTGCTTTTTCACCTCTATGCGTTCGATGAGTTTGAGCGCCTGCTCCGCAACGAACGGATTGTTCATCATATAGAGTGCCTGTTGCGGCACCGTCGTCTGCGGACGCGAAGCGCTGCTCGCATCGGGCGTGGCCAAATCGAAGACGCGATACACACTGGGCAGATCCTGCCGATCGATGTAGCCATAAACAGTGCGACGCGTCGGGTAAGGCTGATCGAACAGTTTCACAGGACGGCCGCCCAGCGACAGATCAAGGCGACCCGCCACAAAGAGCATCGCATCACGCATCGGCTCGAGCTCAAGTCGCTGACGATTCATCTTCCAGAACAGGAAATTCTCAGAGTCAATCGCAGCCGCATCGCTGCGGTGATCGCTCGCCTGCTGATAAGTGCGAGAAAGAAGAATATGTTTATGGAGCTTCTTGACTGACCAATTTTGATCCATGAAAAAAGTAGCCAAGTGATCGAGCAGAGCTGCATATTCCGGCGGCTCACTGCGCGTGCCAAAGTCAGAGCCATCAGCGACGAAGCCGCTGCCAAAATGTTTCTGCCAGACGCGGTTCACGAAGACACGGGCGGTGAGCGGATTGCTCTTACTAGCGATGGCCTGAGCGAGTTCGAGGCGACCGGAGCCTTGCTTGAAGGGCTTGCCGCCATCGACAGGCGAGAGCACTTGTAGGAAGCGGCGATCGACATTCGTGCCACGCCGATCCTGCTGGCCGCGCAGGAAGATATACGGATTGAACATGCCGCCATCGTTCATCACCATCGCCCGCGCTGGTGCGCCGGGATGCGAAGCGGTCAGCTCATCGACCTTGCGTGCCAGATTGCGCTCGTGATCGCGCTCAGCGCGGTTGATGAGTTTCGCGCTCTCATCTCGGCTCAAAACCGCAGGGCTGCCCTCGCTGTAATAGACCTGACGAAGTTGCTCTTCTTCTGCGCTGGCCATCGACTTGGGCGGATCGCCTGCTTTGTCCTTCAGTGAACTGCGCCACGATTTCTCGACGCCTTCGAGGACATTGCCATACATCTGAGCAACCTGTTCCATCGACTGCGGCGGACTCTTGCGCAGGTGATCGAGAATCACCGGATTGATCGCGGCCTTCTTCTCATTAACTTCGCCATCGAACGACGCGATGACCTTGGCTGCCTCGTCCTTAAAATTTTCTTTCTTCAGTGCGATGAGCTTGTGCCAGGGTGCCCAGACCGGATCGTTCTCTTTATTGCGGCGACTGAGGTATTGCTCCCAGTGATCAACAGCTTTGATGCGCATCTCGCCGCGTGCGCTCTGCACTGGTGCAGGGCCTTGGGTGTGATTGGGATGATTCTTGACGATCTGCACGAGGTAGTCGCCGCTGCGCTGACGCATTTCATTTTCGATGTTCTGCCGAACTGTTTCGAGATAGTTTTCTACTTCTCGCTCGCGCTTGGCACGCTCGGCTTCGTACGCCTTGGTCTCGTTTGAAGGATTGGGATCGCCAATTAGCGGCAGGTCATCAGGCTCAACCGAAGAACGAAACACACCATAGAGCGAGTAGTAATCAGCAGTGGGAATCGGGTCATACTTGTGATCGTGGCAGCGGGCACAGACGACGGTCAAGCCGAGGAAGCCACGCGTGACGACATCGATGCGGTCATCGGTGATGTCGTGAATGTTGTTGTTAAAGCGACGACCGACTGTGAGAAAACCCATCGCTGCCAGATCGCGCTTGTCACTGCTGGTGTCGATTTTGTCGGCTGCGATCTGCTCGATGATGAAGCGATCGAAAGGCTTGTCTTCGTTGAAAGCGCGAATGACATAATCGCGGTAGGTGTAGGAGAAGGGGTACCGCCGATCTTGTGTGAAGACATAGCCTTTGGTGTCAGCATAGCGGGCGATGTCGAGCCAGTGCCGACCCCAGCGTTCGCCATACTGCGGCGATGCGAGCAGCCGATCGATGACATTCGCCCATGCATCGGGTGCCTTGTCGTTAATGAATGCCTGCGCTTCTTCGTAAGTGGGCGGCAAGCCGGTGAGGTCGAAAGTGATTCGCCGAATCAGCGTCTGACGATCAGCCAGCGGCGAAGCGGTGATGCCTTTGGATTCAAGCTTGGCGAGAATGAAACGATCAACATCATTGCCCACGGCAGCACTGTTCTTCACCACCGGTGGCGCGGGTTTCGTCACGGGCCTCAGTGCCCAGAGCGTTTCTCGCGCCTCTTCAAACGGATCGCGCTTAGGCTGGTCGGGCTTGGGTGGCTCAGTGCCCGTCACCGGCTTGGGTTTGTTCACTTCCGCAGGCCAAGGCGCACCCATCTTCACCCACTCTTCAAAAAGCTTGACCGTTTCATCGGGCAGCTTTTTCTTGGGCGGCATCTTCACTTGGTTCGTGTACCGAATCAGATCGATCAGCAAACTCGCATCGGGATTGCCATGCGCCACGACTGGCCCCGACTCGCTGCCTTTGAAAAAAGATTCCCGCCCATCGACGCGAAAGCCGCCTTTCTGTTTCTCAGCACCGTGACAGGAAGCGCACTGCTCGATTAGCACCGGGCGAATGTTCGTCTCAAAAAATCGTTCCTGCTCCGGCGTCGCGGCCACTGCGAATGGCGCAAGTGACAGCAGCATCGCCACTCCCATGAGTAGCGCCATCGCCTGCTTCTGGCGATGCTGTCCAACACTGAGATTGCTACTGCGATACATCATCATGCAAGTCCAAAAAGGTTTGCGCCGCTCGCGAAGGCCTCCTGGCAAATCGCTATTCCGTCGTAATCTATTGTAGTCCATCGGCCAAAGTAACTTCTCATAGCTATACAATGCATCGAACAATAGCCCAGTTCAATCGTTGCACTGGTGTGTACGCGTTTTTCTGCCGTAGGCCTTCAATCCCCGCTGCTACAATTCCCCGATGAACTCGATTGCCCTGGCCATGTTGTCGCTTCTGATTGGCGTGATTCCGCCGCTCTCTCCTGAGCACCGACTGACGCTCGAAGGTGTGCTCGATCGCAAGGTCGAAATTGATGAAGCCTTTTACAGCCTGATGACCAACGCAGCCGGCTGGCCTGCGGAAGATGAAGTTCAGGGGGCCGGGCTGAATGTGAAAGCGGTGCTCGCATCGCCTGCGGAATATCGCGGCTTGCCCATGCTTATTGAAGGCGAGTACATGGGGCTGCATGAAGTTCACATGGTGAAAAAATCCGGGCCTTGGGATGGCCGGCTGGAGCAGTGGGGCATTCGCATTCCGGAAGCGGATGCTTCAGTGATGGTGTTTCTGGTGCGCCCGCCGCCGGTGCCGGTGGTGGGGCAGAAGGTGAAACTGGTCGGCCGATTTTATAAGGTCTGGCCGGTGACGGATGAGCGCTCGGGGCAAAAGCTCGAGTATCTGGTTTTTGTCGGCAACAGTGCGCAGGTCTCCGCAGGTCTTTCGCTGCCGCCGCTGACAGCGTCGGAAAAACGTGGGCTTTCGGATGTGGTGGATTTTACGGAAGAAATCAGCGAAGGGCCGTTCTATCAACTGATGAATAATGCGATGCGTAGCAAGGATCAACCGGTGCCTGCATCGCCGCTGATCACGCATCCCGATCCGATCATCGGTGCGCCTGCGGACTATCGCGGCATGCCGCTGCGCGCTGAAGGTGTGCTCGTCAGGCGGCAGGCGTTTCCCACGTCACGCGGCGGCAACTGGAAAGCGATCGAGCAGTGGATCGTGGAAATTTCGCCGACCACGCGCGATAAAGCAGGCGAGAGCGTCGTCGTTTATCTGCCTGATCCACCTGCTGAATTCAAGGTGGGGGATAAGGTGAGCATCGTCGGTCGCTTCTACAAAATCTGGCGCACTTATCTGGCCAAAGGCGATCTCAATGAGCCTTACAATTTCGTGGTGCTGGCGGGCCATCGCGTGCAATCGCTTGAGGCGCTCAGCTACGCGACTGCACCGCAAGGTCGCGAAGGCACAGCCGGCGGACTGTCGGGCAATGTGGTGCGCGCGGCAGCAGGAGCGCTCGTGATTCTGGGCATCGGCTTCTATGTGGTTCGCCGTCGGATCAAAAAGTTGGATGCCAATGGGGCAACCGGTTCAAGCCTGCGCGCCATTCTCCAAAAGCGCAAGGAAGAGCGCGAAACGCAGAGCCACACGCACACCAATGGCGACGGCGAAGAGGAAGAGGAAGACCAAGGCCCACCGCTGCCCGCTGACCCTGCGGAGGCGCTCTTGGAAATGGAGCGGCGAAAGATCACGGAGGAGTGAGTAAGGCGAAAAATGAGGAAGAGTTTCATTTCGATGTCACGCCTCTGATTTTCCGTTTCTCGCTTTCCCGCTTTCTCGCTTTTCCGCCCCCCCGCTTTTATCATGTCGGCACTCATGGCCACTGTCACGCTCAAACTTCCGCATCATCAGTACGACATCCGCATCGAGCCTGGCGCTCTCAAATCGCTGGGTGCCTGGACTCACGAGGTTGCACCTCACGCACGCACCGTGCTGTTTGCTGATGGCAATGTTTTTAAGACGCATGCGCCGCTGGCCAGTGAGTCGCTGAAAACCGCTGGATATCACGGCGTTTCTCATGCGGTGCCTCCCGGTGAGGATCACAAAAATCTTCAGCAGGTCGCTTCGCTCTTTGAAGTGCTTCTCGATGCCCGGCTCGAACGCAAAAGCCCCGTCATCGCTCTAGGCGGCGGCGTTATCGGCGACACCGTCGGCTACGTTGCCGCGTCCTATCTGCGAGGCGTGCCTTTTATTCAATGCCCCACCACGCTCCTAGCCATGGTCGATTCTTCAGTGGGCGGCAAGACGGGTGTGAACTTGCCGCGTGGGAAAAATCTCGTCGGCGCGTTCTGGCAACCGCAGCTTGTGGTGATTGATACAGACACGCTCAAGACGCTGCCGCCACGTGAAATCCGCTGCGGCCTCGCTGAGTGTGTTAAGCATGGCATCATTCGCGATGCGAAATTGTTTGAGTGGATCGAAACCAACCTCGATAAAATTCTAGCGCTCGATTCCGATGCACTCGTCGAACTTGTGCGCTGGAACGTGCAGATCAAGGCTAACGTCGTGATGGCGGATGAAAAGGAAACCGGCGAGCGCGCCCACCTGAACTTCGGCCACACCTTCGGCCACGCCATCGAAGCCACCAGCGGCTACGGCCACTACGCCCACGGCGAAGCGGTCGCGCTGGGCATGGTCGCCGCGATGAATCTTGCTGTGCAAACCCAGCGCGTTCAGCCCGCACTGCTCGATCGCCTGATCGCACTCCTCAACCGCATCGGCCTGCCCACGCACGCGAAGGATCTCGCCTCGGTACACGATCTGATGGAAGCGATGAAGCTGGATAAGAAAGTCGCCGCCGATCAGATTCGTCTGATTCTGCCCGATGAGCTGGGCGCGGTATCAATCGTGAAAGACACGCCTGCGGCTGCAGTGGAAAAGGCGTGGCAGGCGATACGTAATTAGCCGTTCGCCTTGGCGAACGAAGGAACCCACTACAATCACATCATGCAACTTCGTCGATCCGACCATTCGCCGCGCCTTGAACTGACGCCACTGATTGACGTGATCTTTCTGCTGCTGACGTTTTTCATATACAACCTGATCGTCAGCGTACAGGCTCAGGTATTGCCTGTGCGCTTCACCGATGTGAACACCGGCGAGCGCGCAGGTAGCGGCGAAGTGCAGTGGCTTCAAGTCGATCGTAAAGGCGAACTGTTTCTCAATCGTGAACCGCTAAGCATTGCACAATTGGACACAAAACTCGCCGAGATCGGCAAGATGGCCAAGCAGCCAA
>CAZYQL010000003.1:49258-56631 GCA_964650055.1 uncultured Phycisphaeraceae bacterium
GAAGGCAGAAGGCTATTATTTATTATTTAATGCTTAATACTTAATGGTTATATCGAGCCATAGGAAACAACAAGGCGAGATCGGTAACACATTCCGACAATAGCTATTAAGTAATAAGTATTAAATAATAAGTATTAGCCTTTGCCTTCTTTAAGCCAGCGCCCCATCGCCATAATGGGAAAATAGAGTTTATATAGGTGATAGCGAAGGTAAAATACTTTCGGGAAGCCAGTGCCGGTGAACCATGTCTCTTCCCATGTGCCTGAGTCGAGTTGTGTTTTGCAGAGCCAGCTTAGGGCGCGGTGGATGGCGGGGTCACTAGGGCCACACAACGCGAGGAGCGACATGGCGGCCCATGCGGTTTGGCTGGGGGTGGCTGGGCCGGTGCCGCGGAGAGTGGGGTCTTCGTAGGTGTTGGCGGTTTCGCCGAAGGAGCCGTCGTTTTGCTGCACGCTCTTGAGCCAAGTCGCAGCCTGAAGCAGCCAGGGTTCGTGCATGTTGACGCCGACGTTTTTCAGACCGCCCACGACTTGCCAGGTGCCATAGATATAGTTGACGCCCCAGCGTCCGAACCAGCAGCCATCGCGTTCCTGCTTGGAGCGGATGTATGCGATGGCGCGATCGACAGCGGGATGGCCGACGCGGTAGCCGTGATGGCCCAGACATTCGAGCGTCCGGCCGGTGATATCGGGACACGATGGATCTTGAATCGCATTGTGATCCGCGAAGGGGACAGCTTCGAGGATTGGCCGATCACGTGTGCGATCGAATGCTGCCCAGCCGCCGTCATCGTTCTGCATGGCGAGCACCCAGTTGACGCCACGCGTGGAGGCGGCGGTGAGGCGGGAAGGCAGGTTCTGAGTTCTGGGTTCTGAGTTCTGAGTTGCCCGATTACCCAGTGGATCGGCGCTTAGGATCGTTTTCAACTTTGAACATTGAACTTTGAACTTTGAACTTCGTTTCCCCTCCGCCGTCTGGCGCAGCGCCATCGCCACCATCACCGTGTCATCGACATCGGGGTACCAAGGGTTGTTGTATTCGAAGTACCAGCCAGAAGGTTCGATGTTGAGTTTGACGTTGTCCACCCAGTCCACGGGCTTGCGACATTCTTTTGCGAGCAGGTAATTCGCACATCGCGCCAGCGGCTCATCTTCGTGATTCATCCCCGCTTCGGTCAGCGCGTAGGCAGCGATGCCAGTGTCCCAGATCGGCGAAAAACAAGGCTGAATGCGAATCTGTTTTTTCGCCTCATCAACAATCATCAGATCATCCAGATCCTTGTGCGCCTTCTTGATAAACGGATGATCATCAGCCCAGCCCATGATGCGAAGCGCGATCAGTATGTAAACCATCGGCGGAAAAATCGCGCCCAGTCCATCGGACTCCTCGCAGTGCTCGATCATCCAGTCGCACATTTTTTTCAGGGCGCGCTCGCGCAGCGGCGTGCCGATCTTGTCCACGAGTTTGAGGGCTTTGTCCACCAGCAGAAACATCTTCGTCCAGAACGGGCCAGCGTTGTTCGTGGCCACGAGCTTGTGACGCAGCTTCTGATCCAGATAGAGCTCATCCATGTGCAGATGCGCAGGCAGCTCGCGCAGCGGCTTCTTCGTCACCACAATCGACAGCGGCAGAATCATCGTCCGCGTCCAGGCACTCACATGCGGCAAGCTGAAATAAAACCAATTGGGCAAATACATGATCTCCGGCGGAATCGAAGGACATGCGCTGAAACGAATCTGCCCAAGACATGCAAAATAAAACTTCGAAAAACTGTTGCACTTCTCCGCGCCGCCCAGTTCGTGAATCCGCGCCTTCGCCCGCACCATGTGCGCAGCCTCCGGCGAATCGCCCATCAGCTTGAGCGCAAAATATCCCTTCACACACGCGCTGATGTCCGGCCCTGATCCCGGATACTGCCCCCATGTGCCATCTTCGCGCTGCTGACTGCGCAGATAATTCGCCACCCAAGGCAGACGCGGATCGCTCTCCTGTTCGATGATCCACTTGAGCAGAATATATTCCGATTGCAGAATCGAATCGCCTTCAAGCTCAGCGCACCAGTGGCCATCGGGTTTCTGAAGTGAAAGCAGATGATCGACAGCGATATTGAGATGATGTCGCACCTTGCCCGCAAAAGCAGGGGCTAGGGCATCAGGCAGCGGAGGAGCGGGAAGTTCAATCGTTGACATTAAATTCCTCAGGCGAAAACCTCGGCAACCGGCACGAGTAAACACCTGAGAATAACACACCCTTTCATTCCACGCAGAGCGGCGAAGCCGCGACATCGACGCCCTCTCCTTCGGGAAGAGGGTTGGGTTGAGGGCCGTGCAATTAAAAAAGCGCTTCGAGGCTATTAGCGTCGAAGCGCGGAACGGTAATTGTTGTTTTTTTGCGCGTGGGTGAAGGTGCTGTTGATGTCCTGCCCTCACCCCTTCCCTCTCCCCGAGGGAGAGGGCGTTTTTGTCGCGGCTAAAGCCGCTCTGCAAATCAGTATTCCCGATCAATCACGATGCCCGGCTGCGGCACGGGATACAAGCCTTGCGCATCGCTCTTGAGCGGCGGCGGTGAATCCATTGTCCACTTGTCGATGCCCGGTGCGTACTCGTGATCAGACTTGAGCACCTGATCCATCGTCCACTCGCGCGCGGTGTGTGTGGCGACTCGGCCAAGTGTGCCGGTGAGGCTGGCATAGACGCCGTACTCCACTTCGCTGTACGGTTTGTCGGCGCGGATGGCATCGACCAGATCGTTCCATTCATTCTGATAAGGATCGCGCTCATCGTTGGGCACTTTTGCTTCCCAGATTTTCTTCGAATTGTCCGCGTTCTGCGAAGTGTAGGTTGATGAAGGCAGGCCGCAATCGCCGCTGGCGGAGAGGATGGCCATGCCTTTGGTACCGTGGGCGGCGCTGGAGTAGAAGTTGGCAGCACCATCCATACAGCGACCATCGAAGTGAAGTTTCGCGCCGTCAGCGAAGGTGTATTCCACGGAGTAACTGTCGAAGTTCTGATCGACGAAGTTGCCACGGTAATGCCGACCGCCCACGCCTTGCGCCTTGACGGGCCATGAACCTTTCATCCAGCAGAGGTGGTCGAGGATGTGGATGTAGTAATCATTGAAGCCGCCGCCGCTGGCCCAGAGGAAGGAGTGGAAGCGGGAAATCTGCCAGAGCAGTTCGGAGGGTGCCGACGGTGAGCCGGGCCATTTTTGTGAACGGAAGGAAGCGAGATCGCTGCCCGCCATGCGGTAGCCGCGCATGGAAACGATGTCGCCGATTTCGCCATCGGCGATTCTTTTCTGTGCTTCCTGCAAGGCGCGCTGATGGCGTGACATGAGACCGACGCCGACTTTCAAGCCTTTCGCGCTGGCCTTTTTGCCCAGTTCGAGCATACGGCGGGAAGTTGGACCATCCGCAGTGAGCGGCTTTTCCATGAACACGTTCAGACCTTTTTCGATGGCGTAGGTGAAGTGTACCCAGCGAAAGGCCAGCGGCGTGGTGAGGATGACGATGTCGCCGGGCTTGAGAGCATCCATCGCATTTTTGTAGCCATCGAAGCCGATGAACTGCCGATCTTGGGGCACATCAAATTGCGCAGCGGGTGTGCGACGCTTGAGGCCTTGATAAGCGCTTTGCAGGCGATTGTCGAAGACATCGGCCATGGCAACAAGCTTGGTCGGGCCAGCTTTGACAGAGAGCGCGTTGGCGGCTGCTCCGGTACCGCGGCCACCGCAGCCGACGAGTGCGATCTGAATGGTGTTGCTGTCGGCCGCATGAACGAGCGGCACATGCAGGCCAGCCAGTGTGGTGCCCGCCGCGACCAGACCGCTGGTGGCGATGAAATCTCTTCGTGATGCGGTTGCTTTCTTTTCGTTGTTCGTGTCCTGACTCATGACGAAACTCCTCTTCGAGTAGGTGACTAAGGAACCGACTTCAATCAACGCGGCAGAGTTGCCTGTAGATGTTGCGACAAGATGCATCATGGTAACGAAATAGAACGTGATTTGCGTAAGTGACAAGGTTGTGGGGCGATCACCGCGATGACGTCGCTACGCCGCAAGCGGCGGAAGTGGTGCGTGTGAAAACGTATGATGGATCATGGTGCGTTAGAATGCGCCGCTTCCGCTTCAAGGATATTCACATGACCGTTGACTTCAGTCGTTCTACTTTAGCTGCCTCCGTCTCTTCGATTGTCGCGGCGCAGCCTGTCACCGATCTGCACACGCATGTTTATTCTCCAGCGTTTGGCGCTTCGCCTGACCCGGGCGGCCTGCTGCTTTGGGGCATTGATGAACTGGTGACTTATCACTATCTGATTGCTGAGCTGTTTCGCATCGTGCCGCAGAGCGAGGTGCCTTACTACCGCTTCTGGTCGATGAACAAGCAGGAGCAGGCCGACCTGATCTGGAAAACATTATTCGTAGATCGCACACCGGTGAGCGAGGCTTGCCGTGGCGTGATCACCACGCTCTGCAAGCTTGGACTCGATCCGCACGAGAAGACGCTCGAAACTTATCGCCAGTGGTTTTCGCAGCAGAATCCCAGTGATTACATCGACCTGGTGATGAAGATCGCTAACGTCGATCAGATCACGATGACCAACGAAGTGTTCTCCGATCACGAGAGCCATCTCTGGATGCATCAGCCTGATTTGAATAACGACTCGCGCTTCGCAGCGGTGCTGCGCCTCGACAAGCTGCTGCTCGATTGGCCTGCCGCAGCCCGGCTGCTGCGCGATTGGGGCTTTGATGTGCGTGCTGATTTCAGTGGCTCCACCATTGATGAGGTCAAGCGATTCCTCAATGAGTGGATCGACCGGATGAAGGCGGTTTATGTGGCGACGAGTCTGCCGCCAGAGTTTCATTATCCGACGCTGCCGCCAGAGCGAAACGGGGCCGACAAAATCATTCGCGAAGCGCTCTTGCCGGTGCTTCAAGAACGCAACATGGCCTGGGCGATGATGATCGGCTCCAAGCGTGGCGTGAATCCGGCGCTGCGCGATGCAGCGGATATGGGCGGCCGCGCTGATATCAGTGCTGTGACGAATTTGTGTCGTCAGTTCTCGGATAACAAGTTCATGGTGACGATGCTCAGCCGCGAGAATCAACACGAGCTTTGCGTTGCTGCCCGCAAGTTCGGCAACCTGTTCGTCTTCGGGTGCTGGTGGTTTCTCAACAACCCATCGCTCATCGAAGAGATGACGCGCATGCGTCTCGAACTGCTGGGCACCACCTTCGCCCCGCAGCACAGCGATGCCCGCATCCTCGATCAACTTGTTTACAAGTGGGACCACAGCCGCAAGATCATCAGCAAGGTGCTCACGGATAAATATGCAGACCTGATGGAAGTGGGCTACCGGGTGACGGATGATCAGATTAAAGCGGATGTGGCGAATCTGCTGCGCGACAACTACCGAAGGTTTGTCGGGCTGGATAAGCCCAAGCTCGCGCCTGAAGCGGAAGCAGCAGAAGAGCCATCAGCGCATGCGATGGAGAATTGAAGAAAGCGTAGCAGGGGAACGCGCAGTGCGGACACTGCGGCTATAAAGAAGCGAGTTCTTTCGTAGCTGCGGCGTCCTCGCCGCGCGTTCTTCATCTCACCTCGCACCATCAATCACCTGTTACGATGGAGCCATGCTCAAACATCGGTTGATCTTCGGCTCGGTCATGTTCGTGGCACTCATGGCGATCATCTATGGCGATGATCGTCTGGGCCGCGTCGATGTCACCAATTCCTTCGCGCAGTCGCTGCTGCTAGGGCAATCGTTTCTGCCGGCGGGCCTGCTCATTTACGCAGTCTTTCTGCTGATGGTCACACTCGCAGCGCGCGAACTGACCGCCATGTTCAACGCCAAGGGCATCCTCGCGGATCGCTCGATCATGATGCTCAGCGCAGCGCTGGGACTGTCGGCGATGTACCTGAGTCCGCGCGAGGCACCGGGCATCTTGAGCACGCCCTGGGCCATGACTGGTCTTGTGATCGCCTTCGTCGCTGGCATGGTCCGCCACGTCTGTCGCAAGCAGACCGAAGGCGCGCTGGCAGCGGGTGGAGCGACCTTGTTTGCGGCAGTCTATCTCGGTGTGATCCCCGGCTTTTTTCTTTTGATTCGCGGGCAACACAGTGCGTGGATGCTGGCTGCCATCATCATGCTCACCAAGGCGTGCGACATCGGTGCCTACACCGCCGGCCGCGCTTTTGGCAAACATAAACTCATCCCCTGGCTGAGCCCGGGCAAAACCTGGGAAGGCCTCGCCGGCGGCATCTGTTTCTCCGTCGGCTTCGCCATGATTCTCACCGCGCTTAGCAATCACTTGGGCTGGCTGCTTGTGTGGAACGGCCCCAAAGGCGATTTCGAATATCGCTTCTACTCGCTCCCCTTTGCCGCACTCATGGGCCTGCTCCTTGCCGTCATCGGACACATGGGCGACCTGCTCGAAAGCCTGCTCAAACGCGATGCAGGCTTCAAGGATTCCGGTGCCACCATCCCCGGCTTTGGCGGCGTTCTTGATGTCATCGACTCACCGCTGCTGATTGCGCCTGTCGCCTACTGGTTGCTTCAGTTTGCAAGTTGAATGCATCAGCAAATGTCGATGCAGCCGGTAAGATGTTCCGCCTTGATTTGAATTCCGACACCCGAAACCCGAAACCCCAATCCCATGCCTACTTTCTGGTCCAAATCGCTGATCCCCACCGCTCGCAATGTTCCCGCAGAGGCTGTGGTGCCTTCGCATCAACTGATGCTTCGTGCGGGCCTGATTCGTCAGCTTGGCGCGGGTGCTTATGAATATCTGCCGCTGGGTTACCGCGCTCTGCGTAAGGCGATGGACATCGTGCGCGAAGAAATGGAAGCGGCTGGTGCGGTCGAAGTTTTTCTGCCCACGCTGCATCCGATCGAGCTTTGGGAATTGACTGGTCGCCGCGCTGCTTATGGCGACAATCTTTTTGTGGTGAAGGATCGTCATGGCCGTGAGTCGGCACTGGGGCCGACGCATGAGGAAGTCTTCACCGAGATGACCAAGGCATTCATCGAAAGCTACCGCCAGCTCCCCATCACGCTCTATCAGATTCAAACGAAATTCCGCGATGAATATCGGCCGCGCTTTGGCGTGCTGCGCTCACGCGAGTTTCAGATGAAGGATGCATACTCGTTCGACACGACGCGCGAAGGCCTCGATAAAAGCTACGACGCGATGTACAACGCTTACATCAAAATCTTTCAGCGATGCGGCATCCCCATCCGCATCGTCGAAGCCGACTCGGGCCCCATCGGCGGCAGCGCTTCGCACGAGTTCATGGTGCCGTCGCCCACGGGTGAAGATGTCATTCTCGAAAGCGACAAAGGGAATTACGCCGCGAATATGGAGAAGTGCGAGAT
>CAZYQL010000004.1:0-1902 GCA_964650055.1 uncultured Phycisphaeraceae bacterium
AACCCGATGACCCGCGTCATCGGGTTTTTTCTTTCCCCCCGCCGCTTGCGGCGTAGCGCCATCAGCGCAGCAAACCCCCGCACAGCCAGGACGCTGCGGCTTTAGAGGACGCAACTGAACTTATGCAAAACCAAAGCGATCCTATGTACGTCCGAGCCGCAAGGCGTAAGCCTGCGGTGCTTCGGGAATACAAGGCGTCTCCAAACTCCGCAGGCTTACGCCTGGCGGCTCGGATGGACATCCATCTAATCGCACTGGCTCAACCCCCGAAAAATATTCCAACAGGCGCTCGGTAAATTTAACATATTGAAAACTATTGAACTAATGTTCTATAGATGCTATACTACGCCTGGCTCGATTCTTTCCTTCCTCTCTTTGGGAGCCGTACCCATGCCCACCACCACCCTTTCTAAAGTACCCGTGGCTATCACGCGTTCAGTAAGGCCGGGGGAGCCGAGAGTTCCAGATGAGATAAACACTGATTCTGCAAGTGATTAATCACAACCCGGGGGTTTACAGGTAGACGTCTACCCGTTTCCCCCTAGACACGATCTAAACCCATTACATGACAAGAATTACAACGCTAGACACAAATGAAAAATCCTCTGGGTAGACAAAACTCGGTAACAAAAAATCGCTCGGCACATCCTGCACACACTCGCCTTGCAACATCACCCCACTTCGTTTGAGCAATAGATTGAAGCCTTGCATTGTTACCCTTGAGGACATCATCCTCGAATCATGGGAGCACTCGCGATGAATCAGATTTTTTCACAGGTTTTTTTGAAGCAAGTCGGCCGATGCGTTAGCGCGCTCTTACTCTGCGCAGCAACCTTCACGACCGTTAAAGCAGATGACAAAATCGATGGCGCTGCCCAGTGGCCCAGTTGGCGCGGGCCCACGAATGATGGCGTCTCCGCGACGGCCAAGCCGCCCACGACTTGGAGCGATACGAAAAACATCAAGTGGAAAACAGCCATCCCCGGCAAGGGCAGCGCATCGCCCATCGTCTGGGGCGATCGCGTGTTCATCACCACCGCACTGCGCACAAATCAAAAAGGACAAGCGGCCACCTCACCAAAACAGGATTCACCGCGCCCTGGCAAAGGCCCCAGCCGAGGCGAATCGCCCGCCGAGATTTATGAGAACACTCCATCAGGCCGTGGGCGTCCGCGACGTGTTACGTCGCGGCTCACCCTACCTTCACGTCTGCGGAATGTTCGCTTCCTTCGTTGCAAGCTGGCCGCCTTCGATGCGCTTCTTCTCGGCGGCGACCCACGGAATCTTCGTGTGATTCCTCTCGATCCACAGCGGCACCGGCGTCCTCAACCCCTTCTTATCGATCTCCGCAAACTCCACGATCATGTCAGCACGCGAGTAGCTCGACAGGTCATGATTCTTGCCCATGTGAATGCACTCAGTGGGGCAAGGCTCGGTACACAAGGCGCAGAACATGCACTTCTGATAATCGATGGCGTAGCGCAGGAGTTGACCGGAGTCGCTGCCGACTTTGTTGGTCTTTTTGTCGATCTTGCGCGGAGCGGATTTGTCGATGTAGATGCAATCGACGGGGCAAGCCTTGGCGCACATGTCGCAGGCGATGCAGCGGTCAGCTTCAAATTCGTGGATGCCACGATAGCGCGGAGCGAAGGCGATGCGCTCGTAGGGATAGCTGATGGTGACGCTTCGCTGAAACATGTACTTGAGCGTGATCTTCATGCCGATGGCGATCGACTTGATCGAAGCCCAGATGTTGCGGAAGTATTCCTCGGCTGGATTGGTCGCTTTAGCGGGCATCAAAAAACCCTCCAAGAAAAGAGCGGAACGGAAGCCTGACGGGTAAGCGATCATGGTACGGCAGGAGAGCCAAGGCGTAAAGGTGAAAGGCAATGGATGTGAAAG
>CAZYQL010000004.1:2002-3293 GCA_964650055.1 uncultured Phycisphaeraceae bacterium
CATTGGGCAATCGTCATTGGGCAACGATGAGAAGACCCACCCATTAACCATTAGCAATTGCCTAATGCCTATTGACCCATTGCATTTATTACCTGTCTTGCGGTGGATCAGGATGGTGACTTTTCTCGGTGCGCGTTCAAAGGATTTCCTTCGCCTCACATAGTCGCGGTCTTGGCCGCAGTGGCAACACGAATACGGTGAGTCACCCCGGTAAAGCCGAGGCTATATGGATTCGCTCAGGCCAAATCCACCCAGTGCCCGCTGAATCGTTCCTTGCCTGGCTCGACTAGCCAGCCGTCGCAGTAGAGGCTGGCCAGCGCGAGCCAGCCGGCGTTCTCGGCGGACTGCGTGGCGGGCTGATCCCAGACATCGATCGAGACGCGACTGGCAAGTTCCGCAAGCATTTGGCCACGCACAGAATCGACGACCGCGTCGGCGAAGGTCTGGTGGCCGTTGAGATCGCTTACGAGCACAAGACGATTGACACGGGTGAAATTCACCGCGTTGGAAATGCCCATCGCCAGCAGTTCGATGACGCGCGACATCGCTTCATCGGTGTGGTTGTAGTCGGCAGCGCGTTCGCGGAGCGTGCCTTTCTTCTTGCCTTGACGGGAGAGGAAATCGGTGGAGAAGATGCGCTCGAGGCAGCCGATCTTGCCGCAGTAGCAGCGCTCGGTTTCGACGGGGAAGCGCGTGTGCCCCAGTTCGTTGGCAGCGGTGACGCAGCCGCGGTTGGGTCGGCCTTGCACGAGCAGCGCCGAGCCTAGTTGGCCTTCATCAAAATAGACCAGCAGCGCATCTTCGGTCTGCTCGGCGCGGTGGGTGAGCATCCAGCGGGCAGCTAAGGCGTGCATGTCATTTTCAAGCAGATAAGGCACGGTGCCAGCCGTCTCGAAAATCGGCTGCATGCTGACTTCGCCCTGCCCGGGCCAGGCGGAAGAAAGCAGAATCGAATGGCTGTGGGGATCAACAAAGCCAGGCGTAGCTAGACCGACACAGAGGGTGCTGCTGGTGAGATGATCGCGCATCAGGTCGCGCGCGGTGCGGATGATTCTGCCGGCATCGCTGATTTGACGATTCTGAGGTTCCTCGACTTGCTTGCCCAGAAGGTTGAGTTTGGAAACTTCAACTCGGCCGGGACGAATGGCCACACCCAGCACAAAGCGGCGCGAAGGATCAATCTCCAGCGGCACGCGTGGACGACCGCGCACACGCTCACCACGCAGCGGGGCAAACTTGGGTTCTTCACTGTTGCCGTTGCTGTCGCCGTTGCCGTTACTGTCGCCGTCGC
>CAZYQL010000004.1:3393-6678 GCA_964650055.1 uncultured Phycisphaeraceae bacterium
CTGTCGCCGTCGCCGTTGAGTTTTCCGTTGCCCTTGCCGTTTTTGTCGGCCTTGTGCTTACCGCGCGGCGAACTGGTGGGCGCACACTCGCGCAAAATGCCCGCTTCCAGGAGCTCTGCCGTATCAGCACCCACGGTGTTGGGGCGGATCGAGGTGCGCTCGTGCAGTTCCCACCGGCTCAAGGGGCCATCGTTCCAAAGGGTCTGAAGTAGGTGTCGTTGACGTGATGGAATCATGGTGCTTTTAATATCGCAGTTTAGGTCGAGCTTTGCAATGCCCCGTTAACAAAGATAACGAAATAAATTGACAAAATACCGATTCCGTCGAACTCGACAAGTTCAGGCCAGATAGCGATCATGCTCGGCGATCAGGGTAACGGAAAGCGAGACAGCAGCAAAGGGGCGACGCGAATAAATCCGTGGCCGCTTCGTCGCCGCTGCATTCTCTTCTTCGCCTTCCATTTTTCGCTTTCCCGCTTTCTCGCTTTCTCGCTTTTCCTTCCCCATGCACCCTCGCACCTTCGCCAACCTCGCGCTCTCGCCCCTTGCTTTCGGTGCGTTCAAGATCGGCCGCAATATCAACACGCGCTATGGCTACGCGTATGAGTTGCCTGATGAAGACGCTGCCGCCCGTCTGCTTCAGCGCGTGCTCGATCTGGGTATCAACATCATCGACACCGCCCCCGCCTACGGCCTCAGCGAAGAGCGCATCGGCAAAGCCCTCGCTCATCGTCGCCAGGATTATTTCATCTCCACCAAAGTCGGCGAGCAGTTTCGCGATGGGCAATCCACTTTCGATTTCTCCGCGGCGGCAGTCACGCAATCCATCCACGACAGCCTTCGCCGACTTCGCACCGATCATCTCGACTTCGTCTTCATTCATTCCAATGGCGACGATCAGCGCATCATGAATGAAACCGATTGCGCAGCGACCTTGCAATCGCTGCGCGACCAAGGCCTGATCCGCCACATCGGCCTCTCCGGAAAGACCGTCAGCGGCGCGATGCAGGCACTGCTCTGGGCGAGTGTGCTGATGGTGACTTACAACCCCGGCGACACCTCTCACGAATCACTCATCGCTGAGGCAGCGCGAAAAAACATAGGCATCTTCGTCAAAAAAGGATTGGCCAGTGGGCACATGGCACCCGATGAGGCGATTCCGTGGATCCTGAAAAATCGCGATGTCACCACGCTTGTCATCGGCACGCTGAAAGAGGAACATATCGCAGCCAATGTGCGGATTGCTTCTGCCTGTTGACTTATTTAACCAATACGTTAACATACTCGGCTCCCCAAACTGGTTTAACTTTCTCAGGATGAAATTGTCATGGCCCAGTCTCAGGTGAAGATCAACAACGCCGATGCCTGTCAGTGTCAGCGCGAGCGCATTCCCACGATTGTTCTGGAGAAGTCGAGCGATGTAAGCAAGGCTGTTGCCGCCGAGATTGCGGCGCTCATCAAGGAACGCGCCAAGAAAAAGAAGAACGTCGTGCTCGGCCTGGCCACCGGGTCCACGCCGGTGTCGGTCTATAACGAACTCATTCGTCTGCACAAGGAAGAGAAGCTCTCCTTCAAGAACGTCATCACGTTCAACCTGGATGAGTACTTCCCGATGCAGCCGAACGAACTGCAAAGCTACGTTCGTTTCATGAACGAGCACCTCTTCGATCACATCGACATTCCGAAAAAGAACATCAATATTCCCGATGGCACACTGCCAGCCAACGAAGTATTTGCGCATTGCCAGAACTACGAGAAGGCGATCAAAAAAGCCGGCGGCATCGACATTCAGCTTCTAGGCATCGGTCGCACGGGCCACGTCGGCTTCAATGAGCCTGGCTCCTCACGCGAAAGTCGTACGCGCATGATCACGCTCGATCGCGTGACGCGCCTTGATGCAGCGAGTGATTTTTTTGGTGAAGAAAACGTGCCTCGCCGTGCTATTACGATGGGCGTGGGCACCATTCTCGAAGCGCGTCGTCTGATCCTCATGGCCTTTGGCGAAGGCAAAGCGCCGATCGTTTCGCAAGCGGTCGAAGGTGCCGTCACCGCGACGATCTCCGCCAGCTTCATTCAAGATCATCCCAATGCACAGGTGATGCTCGATCGCGCTGCCGCAGCACATTTGACGCGCTTTCGTTCGCCCTGGCTGCTTGGGCCTATTGAGTGGACCGACACCATCATTCGCAAGTCCGTCATTTGGCTGGCGCGTCATCACAAAAAACCAATCCTCAAACTCACCGATGAAGACTACAACGAAGGCGGCCTTCAGGACCTGCTCGCCAAGCATGGCCAAGCTTACGACATCAACATCACTGTCTTCCGCTATCTCTCCAACACCATCACCGGTTGGCCCGGCGGCAAGCCCACCAGCAGCAAGCGTCCTGATGATCGCCGCCGCACTACCGATGAAGTCTTCCCCAAGCGCGTCATCATTTTCTCGCCGCACCCTGATGACGATGTGATTTCGATGGGTGGCACGCTGCTGCGACTGGTTGATCAAGGACACGAAGTGCATGTCGCCTACCAGACCTCGGGCAACATTGCGGTGTTCGATGACGATGCGATTCAGGTCGCTGAAATGGTCACTGAATTCAATCGCGTATTCGGCATCGATGAAAAACTCACTGCAAAACTCGAAGAACACATCGAAGAGTTTTTGAAAAATAAGAAGCCGGGCCAGGTTGATAGCCGGGAGATTCAGCAGATTAAGGGACTCATTCGCAGGGCGGAGACGCGGGCTGCCGGTCGGTACTGCAAGGTGCCTGAGAAGAATCTGCACTTTCTCGATATGCCGTTTTATGAGACGGGTCGTGTGCGCAAAAAACCGATCGGCCCGGAGGACATCAAGATCATTGTGGACCTTGTGGAGAAGGTGAAGCCGCACCAGATTTACTGTGCGGGTGATCTTTCTGATCCGCACGGGACGCACCGCGTTTGCCTCGCTGCAATCTTCCAGGCGATGGACAAAGTCAAGATGCGCGACTGGGCCAAGCAGTGTGAGACGTGGCTGTATCGTGGAGCATGGCAGGAATGGCCGCCCGAGGAAATCGAGATGGCGGTGCCGCTGTCGCCGCAGGAGCTGCTGCGCAAGCGCAACGCGATCTTCAAGCACGAATCGCAGAAGGACCGGGCGCTGTTCCCGGGTTCTGATGTGCGCGAGTTCTGGCAACGAGCGGAGCAGCGTAACACGGAAACC
Organism: uncultured Phycisphaeraceae bacterium; assembly: GCA_964650055.1. Lineage (GTDB taxonomy): Bacteria > Planctomycetota > Phycisphaerae > Phycisphaerales > Phycisphaeraceae > JTS-RE9. Next base: position 6,592 of record CAZYQL010000004.1, read on the forward strand.
GCGAAGATTTACGATCAACTGGGACTGGCGGAATACGAAGGCATCGAGGCGTTTGTGAAATGGAATGGCGATCCGACGAGCGTGTGA
>CAZYQL010000004.1:6778-36208 GCA_964650055.1 uncultured Phycisphaeraceae bacterium
ATACGAAGGCATCGAGGCGTTTGTGAAATGGAATGGCGATCCGACGAGCGTGTGACTGAGCGAGTATCCTGCAAGCCCAAGGGTGAGGTCCGCTCAGCCCTTGGGGTACGCTTTGTTCTTCAGATACCCCGACGGCTCGCGGACTCGCCATCGGGCTTGAGGTTTATCGATGACCACTCAGCTCCTCTCGCAACTTGGCGTTTGTTCCTGGTCCATGCGTGCAAAAAACGCCAGCGAACTCGCTGACGTCTGCGCCAAGATCGGCGTCAAGAAAGTGCAGCTCGCACTCGTGCCTCACCGCGAAGATCCGGGCGCTCTCGATGGTGTTCCCGAAGCGCTGGCCGCCAAAGGCATCGCCATCACCAGCGGTATGTTCGGCACCGTCGGCGAGGATTACACCTCACCGCAAACCATTGCCGCCACCGGCGGCGTCATCATCGATAAACACTGGGCTGAAAATCTGAACATCGCCAAGAACACCGCGAAATACGCCCGAAAATTCGGCCTCAAGCTCGTCTCCATGCACGCTGGTTTTCTGCCGCATGATGTGAGCGATCCGCTCTATCAGAAGCTGCTCGATCGCATCGTGACGATTGCAAAAATTTTCGCCGACCAAAGTCAGATCCTTCTCTTCGAGACCGGCCAGGAGTCCGCCAAGGACCTGTGGACCTTCCTCAAGGAACTCGATGCCAAGGGTGCAACCAACACCGCTGTGAACTTCGATCCCGCCAACATGATTCTCTATGACATGGGCGATCCCATCGAGGCGCTCAAGAGTTTGTTGCCGCGCGTGCAGCAGCTTCATATTAAAGACGCGATCAAGACAAGCGTGCCTGGCACCTGGGGCGCGGAAGTGCCCGTGGGGCAAGGGCAGGTCAACTGGGAAGCATTCATCAAAGCGCTCGAAGAAGGAAACTTCAAGGGCGACATGATGATCGAACGAGAAGCGGGTGATGACCGAGTAAAAGATGCGAAGATCGCCGTCGAGTATTTGAAGAAGTGGCTCAAGTAAACACAAAAATATTTCTCCGCATGTAAAGCGTCTCCCGCAAACGCTTGCGCCACCGCCTCCCATTTTCACTTGGCACACGCGCCGTCGAGTGCTATCATCCAAGCAGACAAGTGAAGAACGTTTTCGCCTGCGGGGTTCGAGTATCGGAGGATATTTTGCTCGAACCTAAGGACCCCAAGGGAGCTTCGTCCGGGCGCGATAGTCAAGCCACCATGAGTGGAAGGCTGGGACGACTCGGCAATGCACCCACTTGAATTTGGGGTTCGAGCAAAACCTTCAAACGGCCCATGTGGACGAAAACAGAATTGCTTGACTCGGCTCGCCGCAAGGCGGGCCGCTTTTTTTGAAAGCCTCCAACCCACAGACAGGAGTCCGTGGGCTTTGGTGCAGACGACACTCAAACTCGAAACTTCATCGTTTCCCGCTACCATTGCCCCATGTCCTCCTCCGATCCCCAACCATCCAGCGACCGCTCCCCTTCACTCGATGATCTGGTCCACCGCATCGTCGCCAGCTATCACGCGGACCAGCGCACCCAGCATCTGGATTCGAGTTTTCTCCCCAACCGATCACGCACCATCGAGGTGATGGAGCTATTGCGTCAGCTCATGTTCCCCGGCTTCTTCGATGCCCAGCGGCTCACCAGCAAACACATCCACTACCACGCAGGTGAACTCCTCAATCGCATCCGCGATTTGCTCTACGAACAAATTCGCCAGGCACTTCGCTACGACGAAACGCATAACAATGGCAAGGAAAAAGGCGAAGCGTGCGACTCCTGCGATACCGAAGCCGATCGCGTCACGCTCACCTTCCTCGATCGCGTTCCGCATTTGCGCCATCTGCTCGCCCTCGATGTGCAGGCTGCCTTCGATGGCGATCCTGCCGCTTCATCCACCGATGAAACTATTTTCTGCTACCCCGGCATCGATGCAATATTTATTCACCGCATCGCCCATGAATTTTACAACCTGAAGATTCCGCTCCTGCCACGCATCGTCAGCGAGTACGCCCACAACGAGACCGGCATCGACATTCACCCCGGTGCCACCATCGGCGAATCGTTCTTCATCGATCACGGCACCGGCGTCGTCATCGGCGAAACGACCACCATCGGTAACCGCGTCAAGATTTATCAAGGTGTCACCCTCGGCGCAAAATCGACACGAGGCGGCCAGGCCTACAAAGGACTCAAGCGACACCCCACCGTCGAAGATGATGTCACCATCTACGGCGGCGCCATCATCCTCGGCGGCGATGTCGTCATCGGCCAAGGCTCCACCATCGGCGGCTCCGTCTTCCTCACGCAATCCGTCCCCGCCGGCCACCTCGTCACCATGAAGCAACCCGAGCTCACCATCAACCCCGACAAACGCGCCCAGCGCATGATGGCGAAGCGCGATGTGGATGATTTATGGCTAGGTGAAGGGATTTAGTTTTTTCACAGCCGCAGCGTCCTCGCTGCGCGTGCCTTGAAGTGACACCCCATGTCACCACCACAAGACAATCCGCCGCCCGCCAAGCAAGCAGATGCGCTCGAAGGCTTGCGCTGCCCCAAGTGCGATTACGAACTCACAGGATTACCGACGGCCCAGTGTCCCGAGTGTGGCACGAAAGTGGTGCCGGCAGAACTGCGAATCTCCAGCCTGCAAAAGGATGATGATCGCGCACTGCTGGGCCGATCTGCACGATGGACGCTGTGGATGACTGCCACGTTGCTGATCATTCAATTTTCCATCCGAGGCTTCCTCGCGATCAAGCCGCCCGATTATGAATTGCCGTACAGCCTCGAATTTACGTTGGTGTTTCTGATGTTTCCGCTGGTGATCGTGGGGCAGCCGATCCTTGCACTGTTCGCGCTCGTCGAAGTGATATGGTCGCACCGAGTCCGGGAGAGAAAATCGCGCAATATCAGTTTGCTCGCACTGATTATTGCGATCGCGAGCATTCTGTTTTCCATGAAGGATTTCGCTTACGTCTGAAAAGTTTGCGGTTTTTACTGATCAAAGCAATATGACCATGCCCGAGTCTGATCCATCCACTTCATCCACGAAGCATCCGCAGGACTTTACCGGCCTGCGCTGCCCCAAGTGTGATTACGAACTGACTCGGCAGGTTCGGATGCGCCCAAGTCGGCATTGATCGCGTTCTCGGCGTTCATTGTCAGTGGTGTTGGGTTGGTGCTTCAGATTAGCTTGATGCCGATTCATTGAGATGAGCGACGTCCTCGGGCCGAATACGGCCCGGCTCGCTTTGGATTACTTCACATCACGCTTGGCGCCTATGATTCATTAATGCCTCAGACGCTGACCATAGATTTTCGCCAGCCGGTGCCGCTGTTTCCTTTGCCCAACTGCGTGCTGTTGCCTCATGCGACGATTCCGCTTCACATCTTTGAGCCTCGCTATCGCAAGATGACCAACGATGCGCTGGACAGTCGCGGACTGATTGCGATGGCGTCGTTTGAAGGCAGTGATTGGAAAGCAGATTACGAGGGGCAGCCGGAGCTGCGGCCGCATGTTTGTGTGGGGTACATCATGAGGCATCAGCGGCTCGATGACGGGCGGATCAATCTGCTTTTGCAAGGCACCTGCCGTGCGAAGATTCGCGAGGAGATTCCGCATCATCCTTATCGCCAGGCGATGCTTGAGCCAATCGAGTGCGAGTCACCGATGGAAATTGATCTGGTGGAGCATCGCGTGCGGATTGAGGCGCTGCTCAATGATCCGCTGCTTAAGGAACTATCGAGCATTGCTGCGGTGCAAAACTGGCTCAGCAGAGAGATTCCCACCAACGCGCTAATCGATCTGGCGACGATGACCGCTTGCGATGACTTTGATGATCGCTATGCGATGCTGGCTGAGTGCGATGCACAAGCGCGGGCGACATGGCTCGAACGCTGGCTGACTGCGACGCGGCAGACGCTGCGCACCGCGAAGAAGTTTGAGCCGCCACCACTGGCGGATCGGATCAATGTGAATTGAGCATTTCTCACATAGCCCCGGCTTTACCCGGGGGACTCGCCGATATCTCTACGTTTCCCCGGCCAAGGCCGGGGCTATATGCCTCACGTGAACATCTTCATCTGATGCCGTTCCAAGCTCAGCTTCGTGACCGGCCGACCCACTTCGATGCGATATTCGCCGCTGAAACAGGCAGTACAGTACTGATTCTTTGGCCGACTGACGCACTGAAGCATGCCATCGATGGAAAGGTAATGCAGGCTGTCCACGTTGAGGAATTCGCGAATCTGTTCGACGGTGCGATTGGTTGCGATCAGATCTTTGGGATCAGGAAAATCGATGCCGAAGTAGCACGCATGGCGAATGGGCGGGCAACTGATGCGCAGATGAATTTCACTGGCGCCAGCGCGGCGAAGCTGCTCCATCTTGCCGCGTGTGGTGGTGCCTCGCACGATCGAATCATCCACGACGATGATGCGCTTGCCACGCACCACTTCCGCCACCACATTCAATTTGAGCTGCACCGCATCCTTGCGCCGCTGCTCGGTGGGCTGAATGAAGGTACGGCCGACATAACGATTGGGCACGATGCCTTCGCGCATGGGAATTTTGCTGGCGCGGGCGTAGCCCAGTGCTGCTGAGCGCCCTGAATCGGGCATAGGAATCACGTAATCCGCATCCACCGGCATTTCCAGCGCCAGCTTTTCGCCCAGTCTTTCGCGGACGATCTGCACCGTGTCGCCAAAGAGACGCGAGCTGGGATTGGCAAAATAAATGTGCTCGAAAATGCAGTGGGCTGGCTGCTGCACATCCGCGAAGCGGCGGGACTTCACGCCTTCAGCGCTGAGCGTCACAATCTCGCCCGGCTCCACTTCGCGAATCGTCGTCGCACCGATCGCATCGAACGCCACCGTTTCACTGGCCACACAGTCGAAGCCATCTTTCGTCTTACCCAACATCAGCGGACGCCAGCCCCAGGGATCGCGCAAAGCTTCGACGCGATCATTGAAGAGGAAGACGAGGCTATAAGCGCCTTGCAGATGTGTCATCGACTCCGCAATCGGATCCGCTTTGGAAAGGTGATGCGAGGCGAGCAGGTGTACGATGACTTCGGTATCAGTGGAGGTGTGGAAGATGTGGCCGCGCTCTTCGTAGTCACGGCGAAGGAGCGAGGCGTTGATCAAGTTGCCGTTGTGAGCGACTGCGACCTGTCCGCCGATGTATTCTTCGAGGAGCGGCTGCGCATTGCAGGCACGGCTGGAGCCGGTGGTGGAATATCGATTGTGCCCGATGGCGCCGATGCCTTTGAGTTTGTCGAGCACGTTGCCGGCAAAGACCTCGGGCACCAAGCCCATGCCGGTGTGGGCGTTGAGCATCGTGCCATCAGTTACAGCAATGCCTGCGGATTCCTGGCCGCGATGTTGCTGGGCATACATCCCGACATAGGTGAGATGGGCGGCATCAGGCGCTCCCCAAACTCCGAAGACGCCGCACTTATCCTTTTTTTCGCCAGTCATATGGGTCCATCCTGACTTAAAGGTGAACGGTAACGGAGTCGAGGGATCAGGTCAACAAGGTGAAGACATGAATCGCGAAGAATCGCCGGGAATATTCACCGCCGCTTGCGGCGTAGCGCCATCAGCGCGGCAACTTCATGCATTACGATAGGTGCCATGTCCACACCATCCCCTGCCAGCGCCGGTAGTTTAATTCGATGGACTGGCCTGCTCGCCGGACCACTGCTCGCACTGCTGGCTTATTTTTTTCTGCCGGAGCAGTACGCCGGCAACGAAAACGAATCGATTGCGTTCACCGCCGCCGGCCGGGCGACGCTGGCAATGATGATCTGGATGGCGACGTGGTGGCTCACCGAAGCGGTGGATATTGAAGTGACCGCGCTGCTGCCGCTGGCGACGTTTGGATTGTTTGGCATTGCGTCTATGAAAGCGGCAGCTGCGCCTTATGCCGACGATACGATTTTTCTTTTCATGGGCGGATTTCTGCTGGCGCTCGCGATGCAGCGGTGGGGGCTGGACAAACGCATCGCCCTCATCACGCTTGCCGCCGTCGGCACCAAACCCGCGAGCATGGTCGCCGGCTTCATGATCGCCACCGGCCTGCTCTCCGCCTTCGTCTCCAACACCGCCACTGCCGCGATGATGATGCCCATCGCCATGAGCGTCATCGCACTCATCGAACATCAGACCCAAACCTCGGCTGAAAATGAATCTCCTAGCGCAAGCGAAATCCATCGGCGCGATATGAAGCATCTTTCTCTCGCGCTGCTCTTGGGTATCGCCTACAGCGCATCGATTGCTGGCATCGCCACCATCATCGGCACGCCGCCCAATGTCATCCTCATTGGTTTTCTCAAGGATAAAATCGACGAAAAATACCGCATCGATATCAGCTTCTATCAGTGGCTCAAGATCGGCGTTCCACTGACGCTGGTCTTTCTGCCCATCGTCTGGCTGGTGCTGACCAAGTTTCTTTTTCCGGTGAAGATGAAGTCCATCGAAGGTGGCCGGGAGCTGATCGATCGCGAGTATCGCAAGCTGGGCAAGCCCAATCGCGGCGAATGGATCACCTTCATCGTGTTCATGTGTACGGCGATTCTCTGGATCACTCGGCCGTGGCTGAGCAAACTCGGCTGGGGCGAAGGCGATGCTCGTATGTTGCCGCTCAAAGGTCTCAGCGATGCGGGCATTGCGATGCTTGCGGGGCTGGTGCTTTTCGTGACGCCGGTCAACCGATCGCAGCGAGAGTTCACCATGAACTGGCAGACCGCTGTGAAACTACCTTGGGGCATTCTGATTCTTTTTGGTGGCGGGCTGAGTCTCGCGGCTGCGGTGCAAGCCAACGGCGTAGCGCAATTCATCGGCAGCCAGGCGACGATCTTTCAAGGGGCATCGCCAATGATCATCGTGCTCGTCATCGCAACGATGGTCATCTTCCTGACGGAACTCACATCCAACACCGCCACGACTGCGGCGCTGCTCCCCGTGATGGCAGCACTGGCACCGGGGCTGGGCGTGCATCCTTATCTGCTCGTCTTTCCCACCGCCATCGCTGCAAGCTGCGCCTTCATGTTGCCCGTAGCCACGCCGCCTAACGCAATCGTCTTTGCTTCGGGGCATGTGACTATTCCGCAGATGTGCAAAGCAGGCATCTGGCTCAACATCATCGGCGTGCTGCTCGTCACTCTGCTGACGATGATTGTGCTCGGGCCGGTGCTGGGGGTGGAGTTGTACTGATGAAAAATGGATCAGGGGAACCGGGCCCTTCGGGCCCGCGCTAAACGGCGGATTGTGCGTCCCCGATTTCTGTCCCCTGTCTCCTGTCCTCTGTCCTTTCTCCGCCTTTTCTGCTCTAATTTCGCCCCATGAAACAGCAGGCATTCGAGCTCGATCACAACGGCCAGATGATACGTGGCATGTCGTATCAGCCGGCGCGCTCCACGCGCCATCCCACCGTCATCTTTCTGCATGGCTTCACCGGTCAGCGCATTGAGAACGGCTTCATGTTTGTGAAACTCAGCCGGGCGCTGGCCGAGGCTGGCATCGCGGCCATCACTTTCGATTTCATCAACTCCGGCGAGTCCGATGGTTGCTTCGATCAGATGCTCGTGACGCAGCAGCTCGCCGATGTTCTGCGCGTCACCGAATGGGCACAGCGGCAGCCCTTTGTCGATCGCGCTCGTCTGGGGCTGCTCGGGTTCAGCCTCGGCGGCATGCTCGCCAGTTGTGCCTCTGCTCGCATGGATAGTTTCAAGTCACTGGCCCTGCTTGCCCCCACCACCGAACAGAATATCTGCCGCCACGCCAAGCGCGAAGGCCAGAGCGATGCCTGTTCGATCACCTTCGGCCCGCACTGTCTTCACCCCAAATTCTTCGACGATGTCATCACACTCAATTCCGTCCGCGATGTGATCAAGCACCCGCGCCCCACACTCGTGGTGCAAGGCACCGAAGACAAAGCGGTGCCAGCAGAAGTGTCGCAGCACTTTATTGATGCCATGAAAAAGGCGGAGATTCAGTGCGAAGTGAAACTCATCGAAGGGGCCGATCATCCGTTCGCTCATCCCGCGTGGCGACATCAGCTTCAGAGCAGCGTGGTCGATTGGTTCAAGCGAACGCTTTCGCGCTGATAAAGCTGCATGTGTTTGTGTGGCACTGGCAGGCCGTTGCTCTGAGCGGTTTGCCAGTGGCGAATCAGAACACGCAAACTAAATCACCACTGGCAAACCGTCCAGAGCGACGGCCTGCCAGTGCCACGCGTCATGCATTTATTTCACGACTTGCCCGGTTTCTTGAATCCATATTTTTTCACGCGGTAGCGCATGTGATCGCGCGAGATGCCCAGTTGCCTTGCGGCTTCAGATTGATTCCAGTTGGCGGCGCTGAGTGCTTGCAACAGCAGTGCGCGTTCGTGTCCTTCGAGCTTTGAGCCTGTCGCTGAATCAGCTTCCGCCTTGTCGCCATTGCCATGAACTTCCTTCACGCTCGTGCTGCAATGCGAACCCACTTCACGCGGCAGATCATCGACAGTGATCGACGAACCCGCCAGCAGCGTGCTGCGCTCGATCACATTGCGAAGCTCTCGGATATTGCCCGGCCAACTGTATTGCATGAGACAACTCATCGCCGCCTCGGTGATCGTCGGAGCCTGCACACCCAGACTGGGCACGACCTGCCGAATGAAGTGATTCACCAGCAGCGGGATATCTTCGACGCGTTCGCGCAGCGGCGGCAGCACGATGGGGAACACGTTGAGCCGATAGTAGAGATCATTGCGGAATCGGCCAGCTTCCATCTCTTTGGATAGATCGCGATTGGTCGCTGCGATGATGCGCACATCGCAGGTCTGCGTCTGAGTTCCGCCGACGCGCACGAATTGCTGCTCCTGCAAAACGCGCAGCAGCTTCACCTGCGTCGATGGATTCATCTCACCCAGTTCATCGAGAAAGAACGTGCCGCCGTCGGCCAGTTCAAACCGCCCCATCTTGCGTTCCACCGCGCCGGTGAACGCGCCTTTCTCGTGGCCGAAGAGTTCGCTTTCCAAAAGCGTCTCGGGCAGTGCTGCACAGTTGAGCGCGATAAAAGGCTTGTCGCGTCTGTCAGAAAGATTGTGCACACTGCGGGCGACGAGTTCTTTGCCCGTTCCGGTCTCGCCGGTGATGAGTACGGTTGCCCTGCTCTTGGCGACCTTGCTGCACAGTTCGTGTACGCGCCGAATCACCGGCGATTCGCCGACGATCAGCGGCGCAGGCATCGACTCGCGCAGACCACGATTATCACGGCTCACGCGATCGTACGCCTGTGCATTGCGCGTCGCTGCTGCTGCGATGTTGGCAAAGAATCGCAGCACATCCAGATCGTTCTCGCTGAAGTTCACACGATTCTGCGGGTTGATCACTTCCACCACACCGATGATCACATCGCGATCAATCAAGGGTGCCGCCATCAGCGCCCGCGTCTGCGTGTTGGTCTTGGCATCGATGCCTGGAAAAAAATTGCTGTTCTGTTTCACATCATCAACGCGCACCGCTCGCCCTGTGCGCGCCACCTGGCCGGCGATGCCTTGATTCGCCTGAATGCGCACGCCCAGCAGTTGCCGATCCGCAGGCCCCACCACGATCTTGAAGACCAGTTCATCACGCGAACCGTCCAGCAGCAGCACGCTCGATCCTTCCGCATCGAGCACGACTGCTGCCTGCTCAGCCACCTGCTGGAGAACCTCGTCCAGATTCAGATCGTGATTGATGATTCGGCTGGCCTCGACGAGCGCAAGCATCGTCTTGCGATCCAGCGAAGCCGGGGCCGATGAAGATTTGGATTCGTCGCGTGGAGTCATGCAGAGATTCAAAAGACCACCAGCCAGCACAGCGATACAACGGACAATCCTATTCCAATCGAGGTGAGTCAGGCAAGGCGGTTGGGGAGCGAAGGAGCGAAGCCGCAAGCGGCTGGGGCCGGCGCATTTGGCTCGTACTCCCCTCCCTTCCAGGGAGGGGCGGGGGAAGGGTTGGATTTTAGATTAACAATAGTGCTGCGTTTCATGCAGTTTTGCCGAGCGCTCGACCCTCCCCTAACCCCTCCCTAGGAAGGAGGGGAATAAGAAAAAGTCATATGCGTTTGCCCTGCGCAAGCGGCGGGGGCTGAGCCGCCCCGCGTCTCCACATCACGCTACAATCTTTCGCCCTTGGAAACCAAGCTTATGTCCAATGAACCCACGACGCCCACGCCTGTTCTCAAGCCGCAGGATGACACGATCAAAGAGACTTTTGAGTCGATTGTGATTGCGTTCATTCTGGCCTTCGTTTTTCGTGCTTACGTGGTTGAGGCTTTTGTGATTCCCACAGGCTCGATGGCGCCCACGCTCTTGGGCGAGCATATGCGGGTTAACTGCGATCAGTGCGGGTATCACTTCAAGGTGGAGACGCCTTCGCCGCCGGACAAGACGTTTGGCGTACCCGCCGATGGCCGCAAGATTCTGGCGGATATCACCTACCGCTGTCCGATGTGTCGCCACGATCAGCTCATGCCCAAGCTCAGCCAGATCAGCTCAGGCGATCGCATTCTGGTTCACAAATATCTTTACAGCATCAACGAACCGCAGCGGTGGGATGTGGTCGTGTTCAAAGCGCCGCACAAGCCACAGATCAATTACATCAAAAGACTCATCGGCCTGCCTTCGCAGGACACGATGATTCTCGAAGGCAACATTTACTACAACGCCTCGCCCGGCGACGAATCGAAGTGGCAAATCGCCCGCAAGACCGATCCGCAAGAAAATCGCCACGCGGAGAAGGTGCAGCGAGTAGCCTGGCAACCGATTCATCACACGCAGTATGTGCCGCTGGATTTTCCGACGGTTGATCGCTGGCGCTCGCCTTGGGTCATTGAGTCGCCCAAGGATGCTACTGCTTCCGCATGGAAGCGCATCGATGAGAGCAGCAGCGAACTGGACCCGCGCGGCGGCATCGAGTTTAAGACCGCTGATGCCAGCGCGATGCGCTTTGCTTTTCCCCGTGTGTATGACGGCCGAACCGCTGGCTTTTTTCCGTATGGGCAAGGCTTCAACGATCAGATGCGCGCGCCAATGGTGCCTGTCGAGGATGTGCGCATCGCCGCCGCCATCGAAGCCAAACAAGCGGGCTTTGAAGTGAACCTTCAGACCACCGCGCGCCTTGACGACAAGACTGGCACCACGCACGCACTGACGCTCACCATCGATGCCGCCGGCAACGCGACGCTCTCGCGCAGCGATGTACCTACGCCCATTGAAACTGTGAACATCGGTGCCTTCGAGCCTGGTGTCACCCGGCTTGTCGAGTTCTGGTACGTCGATCAGGAAGCTTCGCTCTGGATCGATGGCAAGCGCGTGCTCGTGAAACAATTTGACGACATTCAGTACGTCGATCTGATGAAGCGCCCGATGGCGTTTGTGAAGTTTGAGAATGCGATGATGGCGCAGCAGCACGAGATGCGCGATGACAACGGACGGCAGTCGAATCTGAGCGTGCCTGTGGTGAAGGTCAACTTCAAAGGCAGCCCGGTCACGTTTCATCGCATCGAACTGGACCGCGATCTGTACTACACCGCCACTGGCGATATGTACCGTCCGGGCAAAGGCGTGATCATCAAGAATGAAGACGCTTCCACGCTCTTCGGAGAGCCGGCACATTTGAAGGCTGATGAGTTTTTCTGCCTCGGCGACAACAGCCCGTTCAGCTCCGATGGCCGGGCGTGGGTGACGGTTGATCCGTGGGTACTGGCCCGCTCCTTCGCCGACGGCACGAGCGAAGAGCACAGCCACGGCATCGTGCCGCGCCGTCTGATGATGGGCAAAGCGTTCTTCGTTTACTTCCCCTCGCTCATCGGCTCAAGCCCGCAGGCCACGCCGATGTTCCCTGACTTTGGCGAGATGCGGTTGATTCGCTGAGAGGTCAGAAGTCAGAGGTCAGAGGTCAGAGGACAGAAGTCAAACTCGATCGTGTGGCACTAGCAGGCCCTCGCTCTGGACGGTTTGCCAGTGGTGCTTTCGAGTTTTCTCTAATTCGCCTCGGGCAAACCGCTCAAAGCGGCGGCCTGCCCCTGCCACACACTTTTAATGATGCAGCTTCGAGCGAGATCCGATCAAGTCGCTGCATTGATGTTTGCATCAGGTGGTGTTGTCGGTGCTTTCGCAGTCGCCTGCACTGGCTCGCTCATCTTCTGCGCTCTTGCTTCGAGACTATCGAGCAGCATGATCTTCTGCCAGATGCGGCGGGACATGCCGCCGGCCAGATCTTCGATGTCATCCACCGCGCCAAGCACCACATCATCATCAAAGTCCTGCCCGTAGAGCACGCACACTTTGCTGATGAGCGAAAGCATCTCGCTGCAATAGTCGAGATATCGGCCAAGCTCAAAAGACGTGAGCGACACCTTGGGCGATGATGCGGTCTTGGTGTAGGCACCAAACGTTCGCTCGGGGTCCTTGTCGAGCTGATGCATGTCGATGATGTGAGCCAGGCCACGCAGTTCCGAGATGGCGGCGAGAGCGCGGCTGCGACGGACGCGCCTTTCCATGGTCACCACAAAGAAAATCGCACCGCCCAGAAACACCAGACTGCTAATGCCCGCATCGATGCCTTCGAGCAGTTGCCAGCCATCGGTTTCCAGTTGGAACGAACCGTGGGCAATCAAGTAAAAGATGATCGTCGGCAACGACAGCGCGAGAAGCCAACCGAGCAAACGCAACGGCCAGAACGCACGGCGAAATCCTGCTGCACGCCGAGGCACATCCCTGGCGATCGTCGTAAGTTCCCCCGCCAGTTTGAACAGGCTCGAAGTGGGAAAGCGTTCGCGAATGCGGTTTTCGAGCTGAGCGAGTGTAGCGGCGAGTTTGTCAGCCTTGAGTTGCATGCGGCAACAGTTCCCGGGAGGTTAGATGAGTCTAGCGCGGCCCCATCGCCAGATGCACCGGCTTCGCATAAATCGGCCCGCCTTCGGGGCGAGGAATGCGAACAACCAGCGTGATGGTCGATGAACCGGGCACGTGATCGCCCCACAAGAGCGACATCGCATAGTGCCAGCCGACGATGGATTTGCGGCCCGACTGCGCCATCTGTTTTGCGGAGAAACGCCAGATGTGAAACGGCGTGGCACCACTGATTTCGTTCTCGCGAATCGAGCCTTCGTAAATCACAAACTCTATTTCACCCTGCGTCAGCGCGAAGGCGAGAGGCGTATCGAGGCTATAAAGCCGCAGCTTCAAGGTCACACCATCGGGCCCAGGTTTGTCATCCAATTGAGCAGCCGAGGGAAACGATTCGAGTTCCATCTTGTCCACGCGCGGCAGCGGCGTGACCACCGGCGCATCAGAACGCACACCCGGAGTAGCGACATTGGGCATGCCCGGTTTGACGGAAGTGATGGGGCCATTGTCCTGCGGCTGCGAAGGATCATTCGTCGAAACCGAAGGCGATTTCGCTTTGCCAGGATCCGTCGATTCGCAGGCGACCATCGCCAACCCCGCAAAGAGCACAAGCGTAATCAGGTGGCGAAAAGAGGACATGGTGCAACTCCAGAAAAACGAAAAGTAAAGCAAGTGCAATATCGTAGCGATGATCGACCGGAAGAACCTGCGAAAAAGGCCGGGGCAAGTCACACATCATCGTGACTTACACCGGCCTTGGCTTGCCTCATAAAAATCGCATCAGCGCGTCGCGGTCAGTGCGGCATCGTAGCGAGGCGAGGCTGAGGTCTGCCGTTTGCCTGTCGGATCACTCACGCCAAAATCCGCAGGGGCTGTGGGCTTTTTCACTTCACCCGAAGGCTTAGCCGGTGCTGCTGGTGCGGTGTTGTCTCGCAGTGGGCCGTTGCCGTTGAAGGGAATATCAACAGCCTTGCCCGCATCTTCGAGCTTGAGCTTCTTCATCATCTCCAGACGTTCCCTCTCAAACTTGGTGATCTCCTCAGCATCGCCCGGCTTGTAGAGCACGCGCGGCGTGAGAATGATCAGAAGCTCCGTGCGATTCTTTTTCTTCGACGTGTTCTTGAACGCCTCGCCCAAGATCGGAATATCACCCAGGATCGGCACCTTGCTCTCGCGATGTTCATCGCTGCTGGTGATGAGCCCGCCGATCACGATCGTGTGGCCATCCTGCACGGTGACTTTCGTCTCGGCAGATCGGCTGTTGATGATCGGAGCAGAGACCGCTTCAGACACCTGTACACTCGAAGTGGAGAGCGAGCTGATTTCCGGGCGCACATCCATATTCACAAAACCATCATCACTGATGCGGGCCACCACGTTGAGCAGAATGCCGACATCCTGATACTGAATCGTGTTGACCACATTGCCCGTATCACTGACTTGACTGTTGGTGACAAAGGGCACGCGCTGGCCGACGTTGATGTTCGCCGGCTGATTGTCGCTGGCGAGAATTTGTGGACGGCTGAGCACTTCCAGCTTGCCCTGACTTTGCAGCGCTCGCAGGAAGAAGGTCAGATCGCCACCAGTGACCGCAACGCCCAATCCACCGAACTGATTGAAGGCCTGCTGAATGCCAAAGTCTGTACCGGCAGTCACAGTGTTCTCACCGATCTTGCCTTGATACTGCCATTCAAAGCCGAGGTCAGTGCCATCATCGAGTGTGACTTCCGCCAGCAGAACCTGAATCAGAACCTGTGGCTTGGGATCATCGAGCTTACTGACCATCGCCTTGACCTGATCAAAATAGCGCGGGCTGGCTGAGATCAGAATCGTATTGGATGAAGGCTCCGCAATGATGGAAACATCCTGCTCGGCCAGTCGCTGCGCGGAGCCGATCTTGTCAGTGCCCAGCGTAGCGGTCATTCGCTGACGCTCTTGATCGAGGAAGCCGGAGATGGCGGTTTCGATGTCGAGAGCCTGGCCGTTGCGAAGGCGGATGATTTCCGTCTTGCGTTCGAGGGCCGGGCTTTCATCGAGTTCAGCGATGACCTGTGAAGCGAGGGCGACATGGCGTGTGCCGCCGCCGACGAAGAGGCTGTTGGTGCGGGTATCGACAGTGACGCGAAGCGAGTCCTGTTCCGCAGTGCCAAAGGGAGCTGAGGCGTCGGTGGAGCCCACGCCGCCCGCGCTGACAAGCGAACGATTAACGAGGGTGTATTCGACAGCTTTGGGATTAGATCCTTCGGCAGCTTCAAGTTTGAAAAGCTGCGTCAGAATATCTGCTGTGCGTGTCGCATCAGCGTTGACCAGCTTGAACATTTGAATCTCGGCCTTCTTGGGCGTGGTCTGATCCAGGCTCTTGATGAGGCGAGTGAGCAGCGGCATGTAATCAAGAGGAGCGGAGACGACGAGCATGTTGCTGCGTTTGTCAGCGCTGATCATCACGCCTTCCTGCACCGCTTGTGCGACGACTTCCTTACCGGTGCTGCTGGTGTCGAGGAACTGCAGCACGGTCTGACGCGCGGTGGCGGTGCCGCCTACGCCTGCTGTCTTGGTGGGATCGGTCGGAGCTTTGGTGAGCACTTCGTTGAGCAGTGCTGCCAGTTCGGTGGCATCAGCATGTTGCAGGACGAAGGGGCGAATCTCGGTGACGCGCGTGGTGGTGTGCGTGTCGAGCTGTTTGATGAGGCCGGCGATGCGTTCGAGGTCGGCTACGCCTGCGGAGACGATGATCGCGTTTAGCCGTTCATCGACACTGATGGAGACGCCGCCGGTGACGCCGGTGGTCGCGTTGCCCCCTGCATTGCCGCCGGTGGTGCCAGTCCCTGCATCGTTGGCATAAAGACCGCGAAGCGTGGTGGCCACCTGCAAGGCATCGCCCTTTTGCAGCGGGAACATGCGAACGGTTGTGGTCAGATCCTTGGGCTTGATATCAAGCTGCTTGATCAGGCCTTCGGCGATGAGCATGTCTTCGGCGCTGGCACCGACGACCAGTGCGTTGCTGCGGCTGTCGGCCAGAATCGTCACGGCATCCTTGGTCGTGCCTCGCACATAGCGGGCATCGAACAAGCTTTTGAGCATCGGCTGAATCGCGTTGGCGGTGGCCTGCTTGAGTTCAAACACGCGGAACTCACTGGCGTTAGTCCCACCTTGCACATCGAGTTGTTTCAGCATGGCTTCGACCGCTGCGAAACTTTCCTTGCTGCCCGCCACCAGCAGCGTGTTGGTTCGTGCATCGGGAATGATGCTGACTGTCAGAGCGCGGGCTGCTGCACCATCGGGTGATGCAGAAGACTCAGCCGTCTTCTTCTTGTCGAAGAAATCCTGCAGCGTCGGGGCCAGTCGGGTAGCGTCGGCGAACTTGACGACATACATGCGAACATCGCCGAGGAGTCCAAAATCTTTGCCCGAGTCGATCTGCTTGATGATCTCATCGATCACCGCAAAGTTTTCCTTACTCGCCGAGACGATCAGCACATTGGTGCGGCTATCGACTTCAATGGAAACCTTATCGCGCGCGGCAGCCACCTGATTAGCACCAGTGGTCGTCGGCGCGCCGGGCTTGACGAAGCCTTGCGTCGCCAGGCTCTTGAGCATTTCGCTGACGCGGGTCGCATCGGAATTGGTCAGCACATACATGCGAACCACACCCGTCTGCGGCGGCGGTTCGATATCGACCTTCGTCAGTAGGCTTTCAATGAGTGCGAGATTTTCTTTGCTCGCCGAGATGATCAGTGCATTGGAGAGCGCATCAGTTTCGATGCTCACCTGATCCTGCGGCGCGGCAGCCTGGCCCTGCACCGTGGAGGCGGTAAGACGCGCCTGCATGAGGCGCTGAATCGACGGGCCGACGATGCCTGCATCATTGTGCTTCATGCCGACCACGAAGAGGCCCACGGCTGGGTCCGTGATCTTCACATCCATCTTCGTGAGCAGGCCGGTGAGAACTTTCGTGTCATCCGCGTTAGCGGCGACGACCAGCGAATTGCTGCGAAGATCAGGCAAAATGATCGGCTTTTGCCGTTGCACATCCGGTGTCGCCGCGGCGGCATAGCGCTGCGTGAAAAGCTGCGTCAGGGTCGTACTCAGGTTGCCTGCGTTGGCTTCCTTGAGCGCGAAGATCTGAATCTGCCCGCTCAGCGCCGGGCCAGCTTCATCGATTTGAAGTGCGATGGATTCGACCAGCTTAAAGCCTTCGGGTGAGCCGCCCACTAAGAGCGAATTGCTGCGAGCATCGGCGACGACCATCATCTTGAGTGATTCGGCATCAGCGACACCCAGCGAGGTCTGCCTCGCGACGCGCTCATCCATCGCCTGTTGAAGCACTGGTGCGATTGCGGTGGCCTCAGCGTTCTTGAGCTTGATGAGTTTGATTTCCTTAAGCTCGATCGGATTCTTCTTATCGAGTTGGCGCGTCATTGCATCGATCACGATGAAAGTCTTGTCGCTTGCCGAGATGATCAGCGCGTTGGTGCGGGTATCCACAGCGACAGTGGGGATATCGATCTCGCGGACATCCTTGGCGTTCTGGCCGGTGTAGAGCGAATCGATCACAGTCTTGAGGCGCGTGGCGTCGGCGTTTTCCAAGGGCATGAAACGCACCAGATTCGCAGCGCCAGCGCCAGGCAGATCGAGCGACTTGATCACATCGGAAATCAGCGGCATCACATCGCTGCGAGCGGCAACGACCAGCGTCTGCGTCGAGTCATCAGGGCGAATCGTCAGAGCAGCGCGGCTCTTGGCGGTTTCGCTATCGACCGTCTTGCCATCATCAAGCACCTTGCGAAGGCGCGTGACCTGCGTCTTGACGCCTTCGATGCCGGTGGCGTTTGCACCGCCACCACCTTGGGCCTGTTCCGCGAAGACTTCCGAAAGCATCGGAGCCAGCGTTGAAGCGCGGGCGTGTTTGAGCGGGAAGAGTTTTACTTCGGTAACGAACTTCGAAGACTCGCGGTCCAGATCCTTGGTGATCTGCAAAGCAAGAGCAAGCGTTTCTTCACGGCCAGAGAGCACGAGCATATTCGTACGAGCATCGAAAGAAACATTGAGCGGATTGACCAGGGCCTTGCCTTCGCCCTCAGCAGGCTCAGCTTTGCCCGCGACAGGTGTGCCCTGTTTGCCGGCGAGTTTGAGCGAGCCTTGTGTGAAAATTTCACTCAGGGTCCTCGCGACTGCTTCTGCATCGGCGACCTTCAGGTGAACGAGTTCCACCTTCAGCGCATCCGTCAGCGGCACGCGATCCATCATTTCAATCAGTGCGACAAGGCCCTTGAGATTGTCTGGCGTAGAGGAAACCAGCAGCGCGTTGCTGCCTTGCTCACCCGCCTGGAGCGGATCAGCGGTGACCTTGATCGGCTTGGTCAGATCAAGCTCAATCGCTTTCTTGCCGGTGGCGTCCATCACCTTGAGTACGCGCACATGTTCCTGAAGAGCGCGGGCTTCGGGTGTGACAATCGTGGCATCGGCGGGACGCAGCATGCTGTTGAGCACGGTGGCCATGCGAGTGGCATCGGAGCGCTTGAGCTGTACGATCATCACCTCGGCGGTTTCGTTGGCCGGGGCGGTGTCGAGCAGATTCACGATCTTGCCGATCTCGTCGAACATCGATGCCTTGGCGGTGACGATGAGCGACTTAGTGCGCTCATCGGCCTGCACATCAGCGCCGCCATCCTGTCGAACAGAGGTGGCCTTATCGAGCAGTTGCTTCATCAGCGGCAGAATCTTCGTCGGCGAAGTGTTCTTCACCTGATAGATGCGGAATTCCACCTGCGGCGTGACTTCCTTGTTATCAAGCTGAGCAACGAGCGCTTCCACTTCGGGCATCTTCGTCGGCGAAGCAGTGACGACCAGCGCCTGCGTTCCTGCAAGTGCAGTGACCGCGACGCGCTCATCCTGATTTTGCAGGTTGGTCACGCTTTGCAGGTACATCTGATTGAGCATCGTGGCGAGGCGGATGTTGTCCGCGTTCTTGACGATGATCACTTTCGCCTGACGCTTGGAAGCCTTGGCGGCTTCATCCATCGCGGCAGCGAGCTTCACGATGGCTTCGTAATCAGCATCGTTGGAGTTGATAAGGACCGACTTCTGCTGCGGAAGCGGTGTCGCTGTGACGCGGCCGCTCTCGGTGGTCGCACCCGTAGAGGAACTGCCACCCATATCCGAGCGTGGCCCGCCAGCAGGTGCGCCACCGCGCGGGCCGCCGCCTTGATTCCCACCGCCGCGCTGACCGCCGCCGGGTTGGAAACCTTGATTGCCACCGGGCTGGACGCCTTGATTCCCGCCCTGATTTCCGCCACGATTTCCTGTGTTGCCTTGGTTGTTGCCGGTGTTTGCGTTGTTCTGCTGACTGTTCACGGCATCAGGTGTGCCGCCGTAGATGGAATAGATGACACGTTGAAACTCGCTGGGGTCAGCGTGCTGAAGATTGACGACACGAAGCTGGCCGCGCTGAGGCGTGACCAGTTCGAGATGGCCGATGGTGAAGCGAAGCTGGGTCTGCATCGCGGGGCTGCCGACGATGATGACCGAGTTGCTGCGGGCATCAGCAGAGACGGCAAACTTCTCGCTGCTCGCGCCGGATTTTCCGATCTGCGAGAGCGTGACTTTCTGGAAGAGTTCGTTGACCGTCGCGGCAATTTGAACAGCGTCGCCGTTGGTGATGGGCACGATGGCGATGCCGGTTTCATCAGCGCCTTTGGCGACGTCGATGTCGTTGGCCAGCTTCTTCATGCGCGTGACTTCGGAAGCAGGGCCGGCAAAAGAAATCACACCCGTGGAGGCATCGCCGGCGATAGTCACTTCGCTGCCGCGCTGCTGTGCACCACGGCCGCCGCCCACCACACTGCCAGTGGCAATCTTCTGAAGCATTGACGCCATGCTCACAGCTTCGCCGTTTTTCACCACATAAAAATCATTGCCCTGGCCCGAGCGCGATTCGTTATCGAGGCTGGCCACGAGCAGCGCGACCTTGGCGTGGTTGTCTTCGCTGGCGGTGACGATGATGGCGTTGGAGTCAGGCTCAGCAACGATGATGACGCGCTGCACCGGGTCAGCGGGTGCGCCACCGGTGAGGCGATTTGCGCCCCCGGCGGCTGGAGCAGAGACAGTGTTGGCAAACGAATCGGTCAGCGCGGCGGCGATGGCCTGAGCGCGGGCGTGTTTGAGTTGGATGATGCGCTGCGTGAGCATGCCTGCGGGGCTGGCGACATCGAGCTGCATCGCCATTTCTTTGATCTTGGTGAAGCTCTGTTCATCGGCGCGGATCATGAGCATCTTCGAATCGCGATCGCCTTCGATCACAATCGGCTGACGCTGATTGTTGAGGCCGGAGAAATTCCGCCCGCCAATGTTCTGCTGCTGATTGGCGAAGACTTTATTGAGCACACCCGCAACACTGATCGCGTCCGCATTCTTGAGCGACACCAGTTGCACCGGCTGAGCGCTGGCGACGGCAATATCAATTTCTTCGATCAGCTTGCCGATCTGTTCGTGCTGCTCTTTGGTAGCGCGAATGACAAGCGAATTGCTCGACGTATCCGCCGTGATGCGAAGAGCGGTGGAAGCAGCGACGGAAGCGCCGGGGGTATTAGCGACAGTGGTGCCGCCGCCGCGCGGATTGCGGAGCAGACGCATGGCAGCGCTGTTGGCGTTGAGCGCGCCGCTGCCGGAACCATCGGAGGAGAGCATCGTGTTGAGCGTGTTGGAAACGCTCGAAGCCTCGGCATTATTGATGCGATAAACCTTGATGAGCAGTTCATCGCCAGGCTGCGATTTTTCAATCTCGCCGATGACCTGCGCGATCATGGTGTGCTGATCAGGCGAAGCCGAAACGATAATCGTATTCGCACCGGCATCCGCAGTGATCACCACACGGCCAGCACCGGCAGCGCCAGCGCCAGTCAGCAGCGGCGCGAAGACCGAGCGAAGATTGGAGACTGTGGAATTAAGATCGGCATGCTTGATCGGATACATGCGCACAGCGGGGACGGAGGTCGTGGCTGCCGACTGATCGATTTCCTGAATGATCTCGGCGATGATTCCCATCGCAGCGCCAGGAGCGGCAACGACAATCGAGTTCGTCTGCGCGTTGGAGCCGATGGAGAGCACCGAGGCCATATCGACCGGCTCTTTGCTGCCGGTGGCATCCTGGATTTCTTTTTCGAGCTTGCTCTGAATCAGGATGCCGCGTGCAGTGGACGAGGCGCCGGTGCGCTTGGCGACGAACATTTCATTGAGGTTCGATGCGACTTCGCGGGCATCGGTGTTTTTAAGAACGAAGACGCGCACTTCGCTGGCAAGTGTGGTGGTGGTGTCGATCTGCTTGATGACGGTTTCGACGAGGTCGAGATCCGCAGGCTTGCCGCGTGCGATGATGCGATTGGTGCGACGATCAGCGACGAGGATGACGGTGGGAGGAACCTGCTGTTGCTGCTGCTGCGTGCGCTGGTTGCCGCGCTGAGTGGTTTGCGCGTTGCCGCCGGTGTTGCCGCCGGCTGCATTGCCCGCCGTGTTACCGCCGCGCGTGCCTCTGCCAGCGCGGCCGCCATCATCTTCACCACCGGCACTATTGCCACCAGGGAACTGGCCACCCATCTGCTGCATGAGCTGCTGCTGCATCATCTGAAACAGTTGCTGCTGCTGGGCGTTGCCGCCTTGCAGTTGCTGTTGCTGCTGGAGAAATTTCGGATTGAAGAGGCTGTTGAGAATCTGCGTGAGCACTTCCGGATCGCTGTGTTTCACAGTGAAAACGCGGAAATCCATGTCGCCGTCGGTGGCGCTGGGATCGGAGAACTGCGTGATGAGCAGTTGCATCTCGGCAATCTGCTTACGCGTGCCGGAGATGATCAGCGAGTTGGTCGCTTCATCCACCGCGATGACCACATCAGGCACCGGCTCGCCTGCTTTGGGTTCGGGTAATTCAACTGTCTTGACCGTGGGATCAGCGGCTGCGGCAATGAATTCGGCTGACGCCAGCGCCGTCGAAAGTAGTGTCGCTTCGAGATCGACCATCATGTCGCCCGACACATCCAGCGCCAGATCGTTCATGTTCATCGGCGCATCGAGGCGAGCGCCGGGCTTGCTATCTTCCTTCTTTGGCTGCGGCGCAGGCTCGGGCATCGGCATCGGCGCAGGCTCGACCTTGATGCCTTCGGGAATCTTCTCGGTGATGATCACCTTGCTCGGACTTGTCTGCTGATAGACCGTCTTGAGCATCTCCGCCATCTTCTTGGCGCTTTGCTGCTTCATCGGCACCACAACAAACTGCCGGCTGGTGTCTTCGACCTGAGCTTTATCAACCTTGGTGATGTGCGCCGAGATCAGCTTCATGTCCGCTTCTTTGGCGATGACTGTCACCGAACTGGTGAAGTAATCCGGCGAGATCACCGGCTTATCCGTCTTGCGATCAGCGAACAAATCCGCAAGCTGCGTCGCAATCACATCCGCATCGGCATTCACCAAAGTGAAATATTCCGTCTGACGCTCGGGCTGCGATTCATCCAGCTGCGCGAGCAGTTCCTCCACAAGTGTGAAGTAGCTGGCGGTCGTCGATACGACGAGACTGTTGGTGCGCTCGTCTGCAGCAGCGCTGAAGGGCGGCGGTTCGATGCCTTTGAGCTTGTCGTTCTGCTGAGCAATGATGCTGCGAAAGAGTGCTTCGACAGTTTTGGATAATGCCGCCGCATCGCCGTTGTTCAGGCGATAGATTTTCATCTGCGTGCTGCCGGGCTTGCTCTCGGAATCGAGGCGGTTGATGAGCTTGATTGCCTCGGCCACCTGCTCGGCGCTGCCGCGAATCAGGACGCTGTTGGAATTAGGCTCAGCCGTGACGGAGAAGGATTCCTCTTGGGCGCCCGCATCAACTTTGACTGCCGTGCGCTTGGCTTCGAAGATCGAGCTGACTGCGGCAGCCATGCTGGTGGCCTGGGCGTTGCGAAGCTGCACAACCTGAATAGTCGCCGTCTTGGAAGCTTCGGGATCATCGAAGGTCTTGATGAGTTCTGCTGCCAGCGCGTGTTTTTCAGGCGAGCCTTGGATGATGATGTCATTGGTCGCCGCCAGCGCAGCGACGCGCACTGAGGCAGGCTCTTTGCCGCGAGCGACGGCAGTAGCGCCATTGCCGACAGGTGCGTCAACGAGCATCGATTCAATCACCGGCACCACATCACCAGCCTTGGCGTGCTTGAGGCGATAGGTGCGGGTCATGGTGACATCATCAAGGCGTTCCATCACTTCCTTGATCACTTTTTCGATCTGCTCGAACTGTGCAGCCGTGGCGGAAGCGATGAGCTGATTGGCGTTGGTGTCGGCATCAAAGCGCGGCGGCAGGTCAGCGCCGGGGACAGCTTTGGGATCAGCGGGGAACATGCGGGTGAGGACGCCGGCCAGTTCTTTGGCATTGGATTTGGTCAGCGGATAAGTACGAATCTGCTGCGCCGCGGAGCCGTCGGCTTTGTCCATGGTGGCGATGATCTGCGCGATCTGTTCGATCTTCTGCTTGGGCGCATCGACGATGAGCATGCGATCGCCCGGCGCTGCTGCGATGATGACGCGCTCGTTGATATCAGAGCCAGTCCCCTTGACCGGCTGCGTGTGAAGCTGCGTGAGCATGGGCACCATCGCCGACGCGGAGACATGCGTCAGTGCAATCGTGCGCTGCTCGCGGGCATTGGTCAGCGTCTTTTCATCCAACGAGGCGATGAGTGTTTCGACCATCTTTCGCTGCGATTCAGCAGCGCGGACCAGCACTGTGTTGGTCGCCACATCAGCGGTGACAGCGATCGGGCTCGCCTTCATCGCCGGGTCTTTGGTGAGCATTTCGTTGAGCGTCTGCGCCACGCTGGCGGCATCGGCGCTCTTGAGGGTGACGATCTGAATCGGATCGACTTTCTCGGTCGCTTCGATGTCCAGCCGTGCGATCATGTCGGCAATCGATGCCTGATCAGATTCGGCGGCGGAGATGATGATGCTGTTGTTGCGCTCGGAAGGCGTGATGATGATCGGCGTGTCGGTGGATGCTGCCGGCGTCACTGCGAGCGATGACGCTTTGATCTTGACTCGCGCTGCTGTCGCGCCATGGACGTAGATCGTCTGAAGCGTCGTCGCCAGTTCCAGGGCCTTGGCGTGCTTGAGAGTGATGATGCTCGTCACTGGCGTATTGGTCGGCACTGAAGCCGCCTGAATTTCTTCCATCAGCTTCTTCACCGCAGCCCACTGCTTGGGCGCGGCAGAAACGATCACGCTGTTGCTCGCAACGATCGGCATGATCGTCGGCAGCAGCGCGGGTGAGGCGTTCTTGCCAAACTGCTGCGCGTACATTGTCGAGAGCGTCGCGGCGACCTGCGTCGCATCGGCATCCTTGAGCGTGACGACGTGAATCTCTTTCACCTCATCTTCCGAAGGCTTATCCACATCAGCAATGATCTTCGCAGCATTCTCCAGCACGGAGGGCGTGCCTGAAACATAGATGACATTGGCGTTGACATCGGCAGTGACGGCGATGTTGCCGACGGTGCGCTCGCCGCGCGTGTCACGAGGCGAGAGCACAGCACGAAGCACTTCGATGATAGAAGCAGCCTGTGTGTTCTTGAGCGGGAAGGCACGGACACCGTTGAGATCCTTCACGGATTTGTCGAGGCTCTCGATAAGCTTGGCGATCATCGCCATGTCTTCGATGCCGGCCCGAACGAGTACGGAGTTCATACTCGAATCGCCATAGACATAGATCGGCTTGCCACCTGAACCGCTGCGGCTGGAGCTGCTGGAACTTCCGACAATCGTGCGAATCGCCTCAGCCACATCACGGGCAGCAGCCGTCTTGAGGGCAAAACTCTGCACCGGATCACCCGCATCGGGGTTCTCCGAATCAACCATCAATACCAGTTGGTCAGCCATCTCGAGCATGTCTTTGGTGCCGCGCAGAATCAGCAGATTAGAGCGGTCATCAGCGGATGCGAGAATGATCGACTCGCTACCGCGTGAAGAGGAAGAGGTAGAGGATGAAGTTCGGCTTTCGCCGCCTTCGCTCCGCTTTCCGCTGACGCGCAGGAGGTTGTTGATGATGTTGGCTGCGTTGCTCGCCGCAGCGCGCTTGAGCTGATAGGACTTCATATCCAGCTTTGCTTCTTCATCCGCCTTCAAATCCAACATGGCCAGCACATCGCGCACGCGCTTGGTGTTGCGATAGGTGTCGGTGAGCAGGATGCCCTTGCCACGCGCTAGCGGAGCGATGCGACCAAAGACATTGACCATCGGCACGATGGCCTTGGAAGCGGTCTCGACATCCATGTGATGGACGGGCAGCACGACGGTGATGACTTCGCCGGGGCGAACCTTAAGGCCCTCAGCTTCGTCCAAGCCCGAGAGAATTTTCACACCCGCGTTGGTGGGCAGATCGCTGACAGAGACCAGACGAAGGAAGCGACCATCCTGTTCAGGCAGCAGCATCGAGCCGCGCATGGCGAGGATGAGATTGAGCGTGTCCATCGCCTCGTCGTAGGTGTAAGGCTCGGAGTCGAAGAAGGTGAGCGTGCCTTCGATTTTCAGCTCGCCGATGATCGGCTTGTTGGCCATCTGAGCGAAGCGACGAATCACTTCGGAAAGCTGAATGCCATCGAATTGAAAGCGGATGTTGCGAGCGGTCTTGTCGATGGTTTTACCGGCGCTAGAGTCGGTGACCTTAGGGTCAACTGGCTTGGGATCTGTGACGCTGGGATCAATCGCTTTAGGATCAACCTTGACATCGGCAGCAGGAGGCACAGGCGCAGCATCACCCTTGGCGCTATCCGTGCCCTTGGTCTCTGCGCTTTGCGCAGCCTCCGCGGCAGCCTTGGCCTTTTGCAGCGCAGCCCCATCGTTGCTGTCATCGAGCAGCGCGTTATTTGCAACAGCACTGGGTAGTGCAGTCGGCGTCGCCAGTGAACAGGTGAGTGAAACAATCAGAGCATTACGGAGCATGACCAGCCTCCTGCACCACCGGACCGCAACCCGACACGGGCGCTGCGACAGTGGTCGTAGATTCCAATTCAGATGATCCAGCCTTATCCAAAACTTCGTTCTTTATTGCTTCGTTCTTCGTCGCGTCGCCGCTTGCGGCTTCGCTCTTGACGCCATCGGGCTTGACACCTTCAGGCTTCTGCGTCCCCGATTCCACCGGCGATGCAGCGGGCTGCTCCGTCGCAGCGGGTGCAATCATGTCACGCAGCGCTGCAGGCAGACGATCACCCGTGAGCAGATACTTATCCGTGACGAGTTGCCCCAGTTCCACCGCCCAGAAACTGTCGCGGCCCACCCGCACAATCGCCCGGCTGTTACTCATCACCAGCGGATTCTTGGGCAGCGGCAGACTGCGATAATCCACCATCACCAGCTCGCCGCCAAGCCAGTTCTCGCCGAGTTTGTAGGTCGTGCTCTTGCCCGATCGGCTGTCGCGCACCACCACTTCCGCCACGTTGTTCCACGTAGGTAAGCCGACCAGTTGATAGGTCGTCGAAGGCGTCGTCGGCGGCGGCGCAGGGGTGTTGTCGTCAGGCTTCTTTACGATGGTCGCAGGCTTGGGCGGCACATACGGCGGCGGCGGCTTCTTGATGTACGGCCTGAAAATGTCGCGGTCGCTGATCAGCGCGTAGCTCTTGCGCTGGGTCGATGTCAGCTTCACTTCATTCATCAGCGACTCGGGCTTGATCTCTTCCGGCGTCACGCCTTCCACCGGCTCAAGCACCAGCGTGGTGAAGCGAGCTTGGAGAGTCAGGTCGGTGCTGGCGGCGATGGGCGACCAGTTGATGTTGTCGAGCTTGTGAAGGTGCGGGTCGTTGTCGAAAACGAAAAGCAGATTGGTCAGTCGTTCGAGGGAGCCTTTGATGCGAATGATCCAGCCGACTTCGCGGCCGCCACGGATCATCTTGCCGGTGACGGGCGTCAGACTCAGCTCATCGGGTGCCAGGCCTGCTTTGGCGACGAGGCGGACGATATGAGCGCGGGACATTTCGCTGGCGGTGGAAGCGTCAGCACCGTAGGAAGTTTTAGCTGCTTTGGTGAGTGCGCTGGCGTACCGCGCCTGCATGCTGTTGCGGTTTTCGAGCTTGTCGATATTGAGCGCCGCCTGCTTGGCCTGTTCGCGGTACTCCGTAGTCGGCGTGATGAACATGCGCATCGCGATAAACGCCACGAGCAGGATGCCCGTGGCGGAGAAGGCGAAGAGGGCCAGGATTTTTTCGCGAGAGTTCATCGCCGATCTCGGCTCCTGTCATTCGTGTTGCTGCGACTGCTGCCGCTTTTGCTGTCTTTGCCTTCATCGGTCTTTTCACGATTATCGGACGATTTCTCGCTGGGTGAATGTGGTTCGCCGCTGCTGCGGGGGTCGGTTGATTCGCGGGAATTGACTTCGGCTCGTTCATCCGATTGCTCGGAAGTACGCTCGGAGGACGAAGATGATGAACTGCGCCCCTTGCGAATCAGGTCGAACGACCCATCATCGCTTGGCCGGGGCGGAGCTTGCAGCTTGGCAGCTTCGATCTTGCCATCGCCATCGACCGCCAGGCGGACAGAGGTGGTGTAGCGGTAGCCATAGTCATCGTTCTGCACGGTTTCCGCACCGAGTTTCACATCGTAGCCCGCTTCGCGCAGGCCTTTGGACAGATCAGTGATCACCTTGCTGGCGCGGGCCCTGACGGTAAAGGCGAAGGAGCCATCGGGATTGGTCTTGAGCGTGGTGATGTAGGCTTCGGTGGCAGGCGGGAACTTGGCGGAGATATTGGCCCAGTGGTCGAGCCAACTGAGCGATTCGCTTTCCCATTCTTCGATGGCTTTGGCACGCTGGCCGAGCTTTTCGATCGGGCGGTTCTGCTCTTCGAGTTTGTTGTGCTTGTTTCGCAGAGCTGCAAGTTCCGAGGCAGCGCTGGTCCTGCTGACCACGCCCCAGATCAGGCCGATCAGCAGCAGCAGCGACGCGGCAGTCGCCAGGGTGACCGCCCGAATCTTTTTGATGTTGCGCTCAACAGGCGGATTCTTGGGATTAAGAAAATCAAAAGGCATCCGCTCGGCGGTGCCATGGGCAATGGCCAGGCCGAGGGGCGAGATGAAGCCGCGGCCGTTGGCTTCGCCTGCGCTGAGTTTGAGTGATTCGGTGGGCTCGAACACAGCACAAGGCATGCGAAAACGCTGAGCCAGCATTTCGACAATGGTCTGCTCCTGGCCACTGTCACCGGCGAGATACACACGTTCGATCTTGCGGCCGCGATGAGCTGAGAGAGCGCCCTGAGCGCTGCGGGCGATTTCCACCACGAAGCCTTCAAGAATTTCCGTCTCGCTGAACTGGCGACCTTCATCATCATGCTGACGAATCTGACCCGAGCGACTGAATGCGAGCGCCCCTTCGATGATCAAATTGATTTCAACTTCACCGGGCAGCACGTGTACGAGCAGAATGCTCATCTGCCTTTCAGAGGCAGGCAGACAGGCGATAAGACATCGCATGTCGGCATACGGCCGAAGGCCCAGGCGATGAAGCTTGAAGCCGCCAGCCTCGGCGACTTTCTGAGCGTGTTCCACCACCGACCGCTGCACCGCAGCGACGAGTACATCGACCGTCTCTGGCTTGGTCGCGATGACGCTGGATTCCTCCCCCGCATCAGTAACGTAATGTTCATCGACCGTGAAATCGATCACCGCCTGATCGAGCGGGAACGGCAATTCCTTTTCCACCTGATACCGCACCATCGCAGGCAACTCGCGCTCGTGCTCAATGGGCGGCAGAACCAGCGTCTTGAGCACGCTCTGACTGCGAGGCACATCCATCAGCACGCGCGTCGTCGGAAGATTCAGTTCCTTGAGCGCATTGCCAATGAACTGCCCGACGGCAACAGCACTTTTGAGATCAAGATCAGCGGGAGCTTCCACCACCGACAGCGTGCGAAAGGCAGGCAGATCGCGACCGGGATCCGCATGGACCACGCGCAGCTTGCGACCTTCCATGTCCAATGCCACAAACCTGGGCGGCGGACCGGCGGTGAGAAACGACTTCGTTTTTTCCAGCCATGGTTTGGCCATATCCACCTGTTTCCTACAAAGGCACGATGCCCGCTTCCAGTGAAGAGGGATAACGCACGAGTCGGCCAAATGCTTGCGTCCGGTGCAAAAACGCAGGTCACCAGTTCGTATTAACCACCTGATTTTCAGCCGGAGAAATCAATCGCCGGGCGAGGTCTGAGAATCTCATCCTTCTACATACTGGTAAGGCCCACGGCACATCAACCAACGCACAGCGGCGCAGCCGCGACAAATACGCCCTCTCCCTCGGGGAGAGGGTTGGGGTGAGGGCAGTGCATAACTTGGATTCAGAAACAATCGCATTTTTCGGTTCTACTTTGTGCCAGCCGAATTTCAAGGCTTTCAATCCACGTACCGTTTCTGCTGTACGAAACAATTCTTTTATCTCCTGCCCTCACCCCAACCCTCTCCCCGAGGGAGAGGGCGATCATGTCGCGGCGAAGCCGCTCCACTTAAGCCTTGCCTCACAGTTCCTCCGCTTCCACATCC
>CAZYQL010000004.1:36308-40770 GCA_964650055.1 uncultured Phycisphaeraceae bacterium
GCGGCGAAGCCGCTCCACTTAAGCCTTGCCTCACAGTTCCTCCGCTTCCACATCCAGCGGGAACGGCAACCCCAGGCGCGTGATATCCCGTTGATACAGAACCTTGGGCTGCGGACCTGCGATATCGATCACCACCTCAAAAATCCGATACCGGCCGCAAGGCACACCGAAGCCGATGATTCGCAGGCGATATTGGTAGCCGTTGACGCACAGCTTGGGTGCTGCACTTTTGTAACTCTCTTCATCGAGAATGTTCTGCGTCAAGAGCCAGGCGGTGTTACTGCGGTCCTCAGAACTCAGATTGACGCGAGCCTCGACGATCTGCTGCGCAGTTCCACTGTCGATGCCGGGCACGGCGGCCAGCGAGGCAGCTGTGGCCGTATTGACGTTGACCATACCTAATACCGGAGCGCGTCCGCTGCCGCCGGCTGTCGTAAAATTTTCCATGATCAACGGCATGTCTTCCGCTGTCACACGCGACTGAATCTTGTCGCCTTTGCGTGGCCCGTTGCTGCCAAACGGCGGAGGGGTAAACGGCCCGCCCCTGCCACCTCGCCCACCGCTGGAATCCCGCGTGATCGTGTAGGTCATCTCCAGCAATTGGCTAGGGTGTTTGATCCTACCGCCATCAGCCCGCACTTGTTGCAGGAACGTGGACAATTGAGGCGAAAGACCCACTTCCGAAACTTTCGCACGGGCAGCGCTGCTGTTGATATCCGTCTTGGTGGTGCCATCGCTTTTCGCATCGGGGCCGTAGCTGGCGGTCGTGGCTGCGCCGAAAAGGCCCATGTCCAAAACGCCATCGTTGTTGTCGGGCGGAAAACTTTCATCCGCATCGTCTTCGTTAGGCTCAAGCAGCGTGTTGAGATTCGCATCTTCACCATAGACGATCGAGCCTGTGAAGCCCTTGACCATCAAGAGTTCTTCGATGGTCTGCAGCGGGCCGTTGCGAACGTTGTAAGGCACGGGGAGCTGATCGTAATATTCCTGCTCCGCGCCATCAGTGCGAATGTCGCTGTCTTTGTCGCGCCAGTCGAGCAGCGCTGCCACGAGCTGCGGCGTCATGCCAGGCAGGCGCAGCAGCGTTGCTTCATCAGCGGTATTGATGTTGACCTTGCCCGCTTCATCGGTCAGGCCGTAGCGAATGGTGTCGCGATCGATCATGCTGGCGGAGTAGATGGAGTAGTACCAGCGGTTGGCCCCGTCTTCCGAGACCAGACGATTTTTGAAGAGCGCAGGATTGTCGTACCACTTGGTCGGATCAGCGAGCACAATCGGGTTGGCGAAAGTCATGACAGGAATCGCCACGCCTTCGATGGTTTCTCCTTCCGCATCAGCCGGCGGCGAGAAGAGAGCGATGACGGTTTGCAAGCCGCTCATCGCCGACTGATAAGCCTGCTCACCATTGGATGAAGCGACCGAAGCGCTGCTCTCGGCATGAATGCGAAAGAGAACGCCCGCAGCGATCATCGCGCTGAGCACGGTGACGACGAGAATGGCAGCGAGAATCACGCCACGCTCAGAGCGCGAAGAGCGAAGAGAGAAACGTGTGCCTCCGCTCTTATTTCCCGCTTTCACGCTTTCCTGTTTTCCTGTTTTCTTACTCACGGCACACCTCCCGTGGTGAGGCCTTGAATCGCCCCGCCTTCCTGCGGCGATGGCGAACCCGAAGGCAGAAAAACCACCCGGCGAATGATCTCATGCGAATACGCAAGCGGGTCCTGGCCCTCTTCCAACGGCTGCACACCAATCACCACTTCCACCGCTACCGGAGGCGTCGGCTTTTCCTTCCACTCGATCTGCCAAGCGGTGCCATCCCAGAACTGAAACCGCATGAACTGATACTTGCTCGACAAAAGCGAACTGCTCACCTGTGCGCTAGTAGAGCCCGATGCAACCGCCGCATCGCTGCTGCCTTCTTCAAGCACCTTGGGCGAAAGAATTTTCTGCACCGAGCCATCGATGCCCGCGATGAATCGCGCGCCTTGTGTGTCTTCAAAGATGGCCAGCCCGTAGCTGACTTGCCGCAGATCCTGCTCTGCCGGCGGCGGCGTCTCGGTCAGCTTCTGCTCAACCCACACACTCTTGCCCGGCAGCGCAGCAGTGATAAACGAAATGCGATCCGTCGAGCCATCGAGCGCCCCAGCCTGGCCCGGCAGCGCGATGGTGCCACGCAGATCACTCGTGATGCGATCCATGATCTGCCTACGCGCAGCAATATCACTCGACTCCAGCGACACCGCATTGCGAACATCCGCAGCATATTTGTGAAACCAGAGCGCCGTGCCAATGAGCAGCACCGAAAGCGAGATGGCGAGAATCACTTCGATGAGCGTGAAGGCATGGCGAACTCCCCTCCCTCTCAGGGAGCGGTTGGGGGAGGGTTGTGCCAACAAAAAAAACGGAGCAACTTGCAGGCTGCTGACTCGACCCTCCCCCTGCCCCTCCCTAAGAGGGAGGGGAGTGCTGCCAACACTGCGATGGATGTCACACGTCGTTCTTCTCATTGCCCACCTCCGCGCTTGCCATTGCCACCTTGTCCGCGCTGAGGAGGCTGGGGGAGCTGGGGGAGATTGTCAGGATCGATGTTGTCCACGTTGGGCGGCGCAGGTCGCTGAGGCGGGGTGCCGTTGCCGCGACCACCACCGTTGTTGCCACCAGCATTGTTACCGTTACCGCCCTGCGGAAAGCGCGGCGTCGCATCACCGACGTTGCCATTTCCGCCTTGCGGAAAGCGCGGCGTTGCATCACCCGGATTGCCGCGACCAGGCGCAGGTCGATCACCACCGCCGCCGCCAAGACCACTCGCTGCTGCGCCAGCCGCGCCGCCGATCGCATCGCCCAGCGCACCTGCCAGATCGCCGCCGGGGATCTGATCAACACCGGGAACCGCGGGCAGTGGATTGGGGTTGTCCCAGATCAGATGCGTCGTGCGGTAGGCAAACTCGCCCGCCTCATTACGCACCACGATTTCAAGTTTCTTTAGCTGCGGCATATCAAACGTGTCTTCCAAACCCGACACGATCAGTTCGTAAGTCCAACCTTCAGAGCCTTCATAAGCCACACCCACCGGCCCGACGCTTTCCAATGGCGTGAGTCCCATCTGCACTTCGCTAAATGTCGTCACCGCCAGGTCAGCCGCGTCAGCCTCCAGTTTGATCCTGCCCACGCCACGCAACGCGCCGTTGAGACCATCCATCACAAACACCGCGCCAACAAAAAACAGCGACATCGCGATGACCACTTCCATCAGCACCGCACCACATGACGCGCCACGCAGAGCGGCAAAGCCGCGACAGCCACGCCCTCTCCCTCGGGGAGAGGGTTGGGGTGAGGGCAGTGCACAAATTGGTTTCAGTACCACTTGCATTTTTCTGTTCTACGTCGTGCCAGCCGAACTTCAAGCCTTTCAATCCACGCACCTTTTCTGCTGCGCGAAAAATTCTTTTATCTCCTGCCCTCACCCCTTCCCTCTCCCCAAGGGAGAGGGCGATCATGTCGCGGCTTTGCCGCTCCGCGCTTCCTTAATACCCACGGCTCATCTTCGAAGAGACATTCATCTCTTCCTGCCACTGGGCAAATTCATTCACATCCAAAAGCAGAGCGGCAAAGCCGCGACAGCCACGCCCTCTCCCTCGGGGAGAGGGTTGGGGTGAGGGCAGTGCACAAATTGGTTTCAGTACCACTTGCATTTTTCTGTTCTACGTCGTGCCAGCCGAACTTCAAGCCTTTCAATCCACGCACCTTTTCTGCTGCGCGAAAAATTCTTTTATCTCCTGCCCTCACCCCTTCCCTCTCCCCAAGGGAGAGGGCGATCATGTCGCGGCTTTGCCGCTCCGCGCTTCCTTAATACCCACGGCTCATCTTCGAAGAGACATTCATCTCTTCCTGCCACTGGGCATACTCAATTGAATCCAGCAGTCGCGAAGTCACCTGCGTGTTGATGCTGTCCATCTCCACGATCGCTCTGCGAGTGTCATTCTCATCGCGAGAAGCAAGTTCGACCTTCGTCGAATCGCAGGAGCCATCGGGATAAAAATCGATGATCGCTGTCGCCTTAGCCTCGGCTTGCTGCGAGGCAGACTGCGTGCCACTGAAGGTCAGTGCATCTGCATCGGTCGCCCCTTCGCGGTGGTTGCCGGTGATGCGCACCATGTCATTGGGCACCAGACTCACCCAACTCGCCCCTTCGAATTCCACAAACTGGCCCGGCTGCGCGAGTGGCTGCGGCTCCCATTCGACAATGATGCGCTCTTCACTGGCACTCCAGGAAATGCGCATCTTGCGACCTTGATTAGCAGCCTCAGCACGCACCATGCGGATGAGTGTGCCGAATCGATCAGCCCCATCTTCGAGATAACGATCAGAAATGGAACCGAACATCGTGAACGTGACCACGCCAGCCAGCACAATGAAAATGCCCATAGCCAAAAGAATCTCGACGAGCGTGAAGCCCGTCGAG
>CAZYQL010000004.1:40870-42812 GCA_964650055.1 uncultured Phycisphaeraceae bacterium
ACTTGCCTTCGGTCCAGTTCTTGATGTCGTCTTCGGTGCTGCTCTGGGCATCGGGGCCGTTGGACCAGAGTTTGAATTTCTTGCCACCGGTGAGGGTCGCGCCAGCATCGACGGGTTCATAGTTGAACTTATTGCCCCAGGCGTCATTGAGCTCGGCATCTTGAACATAGGGGCCGCCCCACTTCTCGGCGACCTTTTCATCGCTGGGCTTGACCATGAGGGCATCGATGCCGCCGTCGGCTTCGGTGGGGAATCGGCCGGTGTGGAGGTTGTAAAGCTCGACCTTGGATTCGATCTTCTGAAGCGAGAGCTTGGTAGTATCGATGCGGGCTTTATCGCCGCTGCCGCCGACGGTGACGATGAGCACGGTGGCGAGCATGCCGATGATGACAATCACGAGCAGGACTTCGATGAGCGTAAAGCCAGCGCGAGTAAAACCACCGCGAGCTGCGCTGCGGGCAAGACCAGTAAGTGAACGTTGCGTTTCCATCAAATCAGCTCCGTAGAAAAAAGTAAGTCCAAAAGTCAGTTCAAAGTTCCGAGTTCAAAGTTCTGAGTTGTCGCTACTGAGAACATTCAAGCCAAACGGCGATCAACGATATTCCTTGCATCTGTCCGATACCCGACACCCGACACTCGACACCCGAGCCATCACCGAATCGTCTGCGACATCGTGAAGATCGGGTAGAGCAGCGCCATCGCGACAAACAAAATCACACCCGCCAGCAGCACGAGGATCACCGGTTCAAGCAAGCGCACTGCCGCATCAACCTGTTCGTTGGTTCGCTTTTCCACCGTGTCGGAAATCTTCAAGAGCACCTTTTCAAGCTGATTCGATTCCTCAGCGACGGCAATCATTTCCAAGAGCTGCGCAGGGAAAAGACCACTGTCACGCAGCGGCGCGGAGAGGCCGTGACCGCCGCGCACGGAGTCGATGGCGGTCTCAATACTTTTGGCCAGGCTTGGCAAACCCGCCGCATCCCGCGCGATGGTCAGCGCCTGTAATAGCGGCACACCTGCCGCGAGCATGGTGCCCAGCACACGGCAGAATCGCGTGATGCTCACCATCTTGATCGCGTGGCCCACCAACGGAATGCGAAGCTGAATCCAGTGAAACAAATTCTTGCCCGTAGGAGTTTTCATGAACAGCGACAGCGTGATGCCTCCGAGCACCAGACCCATCAGCGTCATCGGCCAGTAAACCATCACCAGATCGCTGGCGGCAAAAAGAATTCGACTAGGCAGCGGCAGTGAAAAATTGGCAAAAATCGGCTTGAACTTGGGCACCATCCAAACCAGACAGCCAGTGACAACAGCAGCGCCGACCATCACCAGCAGCGCCGGATAAATCATCGCGCCGCGCACCTTCGAGCGCAGTGCATCTTGCCGTTCTAAGTATCCCGCCAGATCAGCGAGGACCGCTTCGAGGAATCCGCCGCGTTCACCGGCCCGCACCATCGCACATTGCAGCACGGAGAAAACAGCCGGCTGATTCGCCATCGCTTCTTCCAACGCCTTGCCAGTAGAAACATCATCATGAATCTGCTTAACGACGTTGACCACGCGCTTGTTGGTGTTGGTGCGCGACAGCGTGTCGAGCGAGCGCAGCAAAGGCACACCCGCTTTGAGCAAATCGGAAAGCTGTTCGTAAATCGCAGAAAGCTCGCGCGGCCGAATGCCCATGCTGGCCATCGCGCTTTTTTTTTCGGCCTGCTCGACGACGCGAACTGGGTACAGGCTCTTCTCATCGAGCGCACGAACAGCAGCAGCTTCGGTGGCGGCCTCGAGGAGGCCGGTCACTTTCTCACCTGCACTGGTGCGCGCGATGTATTGAAATTGAGCCATGGGAGGGAAGCGGTCAGCAGTCAGCTTTCAGCAATCAGCCAGAGGGAAGATAAAAAAACAATCGAACAACCCAACAGTAACAATGCCTTGAAGCTGA
>CAZYQL010000004.1:42912-48036 GCA_964650055.1 uncultured Phycisphaeraceae bacterium
TCATCACATCTTCGTTGACCGCACCACTTCATCGGGCGTCGTTTCGCCAAGTAGCACCTTGCGCCAGCCGTCTTCACGCAGCAGCCGAAGGCCCTGCGCTTTGGCGATGCGTTCGATTTCGTGTGTGCCACTTCGCTGCATCACTTTTTCGCGGATTTCATCAGTCATCGTCATCAGTTCATACAAACCCGTGCGGCCACGGTAGCCGCTGTTATGACACTTGCGGCAGCCCACGCCTTTCCACAATTTCGTTCCGCGTTCAATCTTAAAATCTCTAGGCAAGCTGTCGTAATCAGGCTCGTATTCCGCCTTACAACTCGGACACACACGGCGAACCAGCCGCTGCGCCATCGCACTGTTGAGCGTGCTGGTCACAAGGAACGGCTCCACTCCCATATCGATCAGTCGCGTCGCTGCACTGCACGAATCATTCGTATGCAGCGTGGACAAAACCAGGTGACCGGTGAGCGAAGCCTGGATCGCCGCCTCAGCGGTTTCAAGGTCGCGTATTTCGCCGATCATGATCACATCAGGATCGTGACGCAGAATCGCGCGAAGGCCACGGGCAAAGGTCATATCGATCTTCGATTGCACCTGAATCTGATTGACGCCTGCCAGGTGATATTCGACGGGGTCTTCGACGGTGATGCACTTGATTTCGTCGTTGAGGATTGCAGAGAGCGAGGCATAGAGCGTGGTGGTTTTACCGCTGCCGGTAGGGCCGGTGACGAGGATGATGCCGTGCGGGCGATCGATCTGTTCTTTGAAAACGCTGAACGTGTCAGCCGCCATGCCCAGTTCGGGCAGCGTGAAGAGCACGTTGGCCTTATCGAGAATACGCATCACGATGCCTTCGCCAAAGAGCATCGGAATGACGCTGACGCGGATATCGATCTGCCGATTGCCCAGCGTCAGGTTGATGCGGCCGTCTTGCGGCAGACGCTTCTCGGCGATGTTGAGTTTCGCCATGATCTTGATACGACTGATGATCGCGTTCTGAAACCTGCGAATCTCCGCAGGCACCGAAGCATCCTGCAAAATGCCATCAATGCGATAGCGCACTTTCAGATCGTGTTCATAAGGCTCGATGTGAATATCACTGCAACGCTCATTAATCGCTTCGATGAAAATTTCGTTGACGAGTTTGATGACGCTCGCTTCCTGCGCCATCTCCATCAGGTCTTCAGCGCCCTCTTCGAGCGTGATGGTTTGCGATTCGTTCTCGCCCATCATCTGATTGATGGTGTCGCCGCCTAAGCCGTAGTAGGTCTTGATGGCGATATTGATCTGATCTTCGAGTGCGAGCACCGGCTGAATTTCCAGCCCGGTCAGCAGTCGCAGTTCATCGAAGGCATAAAGATCAAACGGATCGCTGGTGGCCACCTTGAGCGTGCCATTGAACCGCGCCAGTGGCAGCAAGTGCTTTTGATGCACCATGCGCGATGGCATCGCATCAATCGCTTCGCGGGGAATGCGAACGTTGGCCAAATCGGTGAAGGGAATGAAAAGCTGATCGCTGGCGATGCGGAGAATTTCTTCCTCATCAATGATGCCCAGCGAAATCAAGGCGCGATCAATCCGGCAGCCTTCGCGCTTGCTCTTGCTCTGAGCCTCGGCAAGCTGCGCAGGTGTGATGCGCTGAGTCTCGATCAATGCGTCAACTACATTCATGATCAGTCTTTCATCATCCGTGATCGTCAGCGTTCAAACCGAAATACGGAAGTTAGCAATCTTGGAATCGCATCGGCTGTTTTTGCCTCATGCTTGGGGTCTCATCCAATGGTCTTCTAAAACGAATTCAACCAAAACGAATTCAACGTCCCAATAAAATCATCGCCCAATATCACCCGGGCCCCTTACTCCCACACTCGCCAGGCTTTGGACCCTTCGCCCTTGGCCTAACGCACCAGAGGCCAACTTATTCGCTTCACTTCGCATCGCCAGCCACAGATTTTCTGCATCCCAGCCCACAGGTCCACTGTAGGGCTACGCAGAAGCTGAGGTTATCTTTCATTGCTGATTGAACGCTTTGCGTTACAAACACAGGGAATCTAGCCCAGCAACATCCTTGTAACTTGCCCGTTTCATAAGTTGTGTCCAAGCCTGCTTTTTCGCTGTTTTCGCGATTTTCAAGCGAAAGACCGTTCAACCCAAGCTTACCCCGCCTGTGCATCGGGGTTGCAAAACCTGCCTGGAGGCCTCATGACCACGTCCCTTTCTTCCCATTCTTTGCTTCACCGTTCTCGTCGCCTTCGTTTCCTGCTTTCTTGCGCCATGGCTGCCGCGCTGTGGGCGATGCCTGCCGCCGGTCTGGCGCAGGATGAGCCTGCCAAAGCGACTGTTGCCGACCTGCTCAAGGATTCGATTGATCCTTATGTGCCCGGTGGTGAGCGGGCCTTGTTTCTCAAAGCTGCGGGTGTGGACAGCGAGCTCGAAGAATCGGAATTCGAAGCCAACCTCAAAGCGGAGGAACCTTTCGCCCGTGCCTATGAAAAATGGGCAGCACTGACCCGCTTCGATCAGAACAATAATAAGAAGCTCGATTGGTTTGAAGTCGATACTTATCGCCGTGATCTGCGCACTCGCATGCTAGGTGAGTACGACAAGAATAAAGATGGCAAACTCGAAGGCGCTGAGCGCGATGAAGCGAACAAAGCGCTGGCTGCCGGCAAACTGCCCAAGGCCACTGCGCTGACGCCGCCGCCCCGCGCGGGTGGCGACAACCCGGATCGTCCGCGTGGCCGAGGCGAAGAACGTCGCCAGCAGGAACTGGAAAAGTGGGACAAAGACGGCGACGGCGAGCTCTCCCGCGATGAACGCAAAGATCAGATCACCGCTGCCATCAAAGACGGCCGTGAACGACAGGTCCGCAAATGGGATGAAAACGGCGACGGCATCCTCGATGCCGACGAACGCGCCAAGGTCATGGACGATGAGCGCGACAAGTGGTGGCTCCGCTTTGACGACATCGGCATGAAACATTTCGACGGCGACGGCGACAACAAACTCAGCGAAAGCGAATCGCGCGATATCGTCGCCTTCGGTGAAAAACTGGAAAAAGTCGGCAAGAAGTGGGAAGTCAATCTGCTCGATACCGACGGCGACGGCGAAGTCTCCCGCGAAGAACGCCGTGAAATGCAAGGCCGGATGCAGATCATCGGCATCACCATGCTCCCCGAAGCCATGAAATGGGCCGACGCCAACGGCGACGGCCGCCCCGATCGTCAGGAACTCGAAGCTGTCGCCCTCCGCGCTGCTGAAGCAGGCAAAAAGGAACTCGAACGCTGGGTCAAAAAATACGACACCAACGGCGACGGCCGGCTCGACGCCACCGAACGCGAAGGCTTCGTCCAAGGCATCGACGAAGACGTTGCCGCCCGCTTCAAACGCAACGACAAAGACGGCAACGGCAAACTCACCGACAACGAGATCCGCTCCATGATCGAAGAACTCGCCGAGGAATACGACGTCAAACCCAAGGCCAAAGCGTTCTGAGAAATACCTCTCCTATCCGCACCCGGCTCTGCTTATCAGAGCCGGGTTTTTTATTTGTACACCTTGCCTTAACAGAGCCGGGCACTACGAACCCGGTCGGCTCGCAAGGCCCAACGCCGCAGCGAGCCGCTTGGGCGCAGTAACCCATCATCCAACCTTGCACGTCCCCGCGCGGAGAAACCAGTCCCGCTCGGAAAAGCCACCGCTCAGTCATGCCGATATCATGCCGGACACTCATGCCTGCTGTTCTTCCGACTCTCAGTTTTGCCCACCTCAGTGATGTGGGGCGTCAGCGCCTGACCCACGAGGACGCCTGCCATTGCGATCCGAATATGGGGCTCTTCGTCGTCTGCGATGGCCTGGGCGGACGGCCTTCGGGTGAAGCTGCATCGCAGATTCTCGCCTTCGGTTTGAGTCATCTGATTCGGCGTCGCCTTCGCAAGCTCAAAACGCTTGACTCTGGCACCATGCAAACCATCCTGCGCGAGATTGCCATCGAAGTCAGCGCTCACATGCGCGAACTCGCTGAGCAGATCGACACACTGCGCGGCATGGGGGCGACGCTCTCGGCTTTACTCGTCGATGGCCGAAATGCTTACATCCTTCATGCCGGCGACTCGCGCGTTTATCTGCTGCGTGACGGCAAACTGGACTGCGTCACCACGGATCATTTTCGCCTGGGGGCTCGCCGTGCCACGAGTGTCGATCAGATGACGCACCCGCATATGACCACCATCAATCAGCGGCTGCTCACACAATTCATCGGCATCGGTCGTCCGCTTGAACCCGAAGTGATTCAACTCCAACTCAAGCCCGGCGATCGCCTGCTCCTATGCACCGATGGCCTGACCGATCCGGTCAGTGATGAGAAGATTGCCGCGATGCTCGGCAGTCAAACGCAGACGCTGGGCGAGATATGTCAGGCACTGGTGACCACTGCCAATGAGCGCGGCGGGCCGGACAATATCACGGCTGTCATCGTCGAGTACGAACGCCTTCGCCTGGTAGAA
Organism: uncultured Phycisphaeraceae bacterium; assembly: GCA_964650055.1. Lineage (GTDB taxonomy): Bacteria > Planctomycetota > Phycisphaerae > Phycisphaerales > Phycisphaeraceae > JTS-RE9. Next base: position 47,418 of record CAZYQL010000004.1, read on the forward strand.
AAAGAGGAACTCCGCGCCATCGCTACCATAGGCAAAAGCGGCAAACCCATCGGCGCATCAACCAAGTTCCACGCTGCACTGGTCGAGCTTCAGAAAGATCTCGAATGGCTAAGCGCCGGCGCGAAGGAAGCAAAACTCGCGGACAAAGCAGCCGACCGCATGGCCGCCTACGCCACCATCAAGCAGCGACTGGGCGCACTCGAATTCAATCACTACATGGAGCAGCACGGCGGCGAAAGCCCGGCTCACCTGTTCCACCGCGCTGTCTCCAAACATGACTCCCTGTGGCGCAGGCAATATGAAGCGCATCAGTCGGAGCTGGTGCCTCACCTGGTGGCGATTGTCGAACATGCCATTCGGCTCAGTCCTCTGCTCACCGGCGAAGAAACCGCGGCGATTCTCAGTACGCTGTGGCGCGACTGGCAACGGGTGGAAGAACGATATCTTGCGATCTGCCGGCGCGAAAGTTTTGATCCTGCTGATCACGCGCTGGATGTGTTACTGGAACAGATGCGAGGCACAGTGAGCACGATGATCGGCCTCATGGAATTCTTTCCTCGCTTCATGCGAATCATCGCGCTGCCGGGAGTTTCGTGAATAGTCGATCTCAGCGAGTTGC
>CAZYQL010000004.1:48136-54093 GCA_964650055.1 uncultured Phycisphaeraceae bacterium
GCGAGTTGCTTTAATTACATATTTTTGGATGCGATATAAGTTTTTATTGCCACCTCTTCAAAATCGCGCATAGAATTCTTACATCACTTATAGGAGGCAACCACTTCCTATTTTCCAGGAGCATTGCTGCGCCATAAGGCAAAAGCAGCATGCGACCCTTTGAAAGGACAAGCCATGGCTCGAAATGTAAATCACGAATCAGAACTTAGCGAAACCATTGATGCACTCAAGGACGACATGCGCCGCTTCAAGGACGACATCAGGGCGATCGTCACCGACATGAGTCACGCCAGCAAGGAAGGGCTGCTTGCCGCCCGTGAGAAGATCCGCGAAGGCGCGACGCGCGGCAAGGAAGAGGTGACTGAGCACCTCAAGCACGCCAAGGAACTGGGCACTGAAAAGCTGGCGAGCATCGAAGAGAACATCAAAGCGCACCCCTACATGACAGCGCTGGCCGCACTGGGGGTGGGGGCTATTGTGGGTCGGTTTTTTCGACGCTGAGAAACATGGCCAAGGTGTGAGTTCACTGTTGGCCACGGGTCTGGCGATGATCAAGCCCGATGAAGTGCCGCAGGAACTGACCAAAGCCGTGAAGACTTCGGTCTGGAAAGCGTGGCTCACGCTGGCCGCCTCGGGGCTTATTGTTGCCGGTGCGGGCTTACTGCTCACCGGCTTCTTCCTGCTGATCGAACCGCACGTTGGATCGGCTGCCGCCTTCACCACCATCGGCCTCATCACCATCGCGCTAGGCGGCGGCTTATTCCTTCACCAACGATCCCGATAACTCCACCTGCTCCCTACACTGAACGAACACCGAAAGGAAATCCCATGTTAGAAACCATTGCCATCCTGCTCATCATCCTCTGGATTCTGGGCCTGGTCACCGCCTACACCATCGGCGGCTTGATCCACATACTGCTGGTGGTCGCCATCATCATCGTGCTGCTGCGAGTCATCAAAGGTCGTCGGCCGATCTGATCAGGTGAATTGCATCCATCTGATGTGACCAAGTGACTTGGATCCCACTACGAACTGGAGATCATCATGCCTAATGGAATATCCATCGCGCTTTCGATTGTCGCAGTGATTCTCCTGATCTGGGGATTCACCGCCTTGGATTCCTTCAGCTCCGATGTCTCCCGCTTCTTCACCGGCTCGCCCACCGACAAAGCCGTCTGGCTGATGATCGGCGGCGTGGCCGCAACTGTCATCGGAGCCATCGGCCTCCTGCGCGGCGCAAAGAAACTTTGAGACGACAATGCACGACGATAAAAAAACCACAGCCCTGGCGATTGCCGGGGCTGCTTTATTTTGCTGCGCTCAAAATGCTCGAAGCCGCGCCGCGATTACTTCTCGCTTGCACCCTCGGTCAGCACTTTGAAATGGAGCTGCCGCACTGCCAGGAAGTTGATCCAGTTGCGCAAGGCGTAGCCGCTGGTGCGCAGGTTGTCTTCGCTATAGACAGCCGTGTCGCCGCCTGAGGGGTGGACGCCGTCGCTGCTGATGAGCGTGCCATCCCAGGATTTCTCCGGCCGCAGACGCAGACACTCTGCATGAAAATCGACCAGCGGAATGTGGTGCTCCTTCGCAAGCTTGCGCACGATGTCGTTGAGCTGCCCCACCGCTTCATCGCGATCGCGGCGAGGCGGGATCGTGTTCAGAATCGCAATGCAATGAGCATCCAGACATTTCTGCACGATCTGTCTCAAGTTCGCTTCATACATCTCAGGCACCCGGCCGCCACTGATATCGTTGGTGCCGATCATGATGATCGCCAGCTCCGGCTGATCGCGCTTGAGTACGCCGTCCACCGATTGCAGCAACTGCCCCACCGTCCATCCGGAATTGTTGCCCTTGTCCGCCCCCTTGTCGCGCACACCTTTGATCACATCGCGCCAGCGCTGCTTGTCAGGCGACTTGGGTAAGCCATCGTCCGCCAGAATAAACGGCACCGGATCAGCGAATCCCATAGGTGCCCAAAAAGCCAGTGAGAACGTTATGGAATCGCCAAACTGTGCGACTTGGCCACGCTGCCCTTTGAAGCCTGCGTGCAGCTTGCGCATCGCGGCGATGCACTCATCGCTCTGCACACCTGCTTCGAGCGACTTCTTCGCTGATGCCAACTGCGTTTCTTTGAGATGATCCAGCAGGCCGATGGCTTCGCGCATCTGCGCCGCAGTGAGTCGCTGCTGGCCCGCTGATTTCACTGCTCCTTCAGTCGCTGCTTCCATGCTTGCTAGCACGACGTTGCCTTGCTGTTTGATCTCGCTGCTGCCTGTGTTCTGAATCGGTTTGCCGATGACGAGATTGTTCGTGAGCGTCAGCCCTTCATTGGTTTTCTGCACCCAGATCAGTCGGCCTCTGTTGCCCTTGGGTTCGTGAATGGTGTTGTTCGCGATGGTGCAGCCGCGCGTGTAGCAAGCGAGGATGCCGGTCTCGGGGCAGTCGGTGACGAAGTTGTCTCGAGCGGTGCAGTCGATGGCTTGCAGGGGCGAGTAGCCGAGCGTGGGGTTGCCCAGCGCGATGGCGATATCGCTGCTAATGAAAGTATTTCGCTCGATGACGCAGCCTCGGCCGTTCTCCGAAATGTAGATGCAAGCTCGCCCTTCGCGCGTTCGTCCCTGAATCCCGATGAAGACGTTGTCGGTGATGCGCCAGTTCACGGTGTTCTTGACATCGATGCCGCCGATGTAATTGCCGTTGTATGTTTTTTCCGTATCCGTTTCATCATCTTCAAACCGCTTGGGGCGATCGTTATAGAAAAGACAGAACTGCACACGGCAGTCGCGCGGGCTCAGTTTCTCCTCTTGATCCTGAGGCACCGCTGGCGCTTTAACACCGCGCTGCCAGATGTTGTGCAGCACGCAGTTGTGAATCGTCACGCGCTGAGCGCCGCGGTCGGAGTTGATCTTGATGCCGTTCCACTTGACGTTCTGCACGGTCAGGTTGGCGATGGTGACGCCCGTGCAACCGGTCACGCCGATGAGTTCACCATGCTTACTCGATGCACCATCGAAGATCACTTTGTCGCGGTTGCCTGATGCGCCGCGCAGCGTGACGTTGTCCTTATTGATTTCGATGTAGCGATCCAGCTTGTAGTGACCATCAGCGACCATGATCGTGCCGCCGGCTTCCACCTGATCCATCGCCGCGATGAGTTGCTTGACGTTCGCCACTTGAATCACCTGCCCCGTAGGCGCATCCAGCGCTGGCGCTTTGGGAAACCACGCAGCATCGGGCACTGCTCCAAATAGACTGCCACACCAGATCAACACAATGACCGGGGCAAGACGGATGGCGTTCATGGCTGTTTCCTTATGGAATCGTGTGGACTCGTGACAAGGGTAACAGTTTTGCCTCGGTTTCAAACAAGCAAACGCACGCACGGTCTGTCACGGATCGCGAAAATAAAATGAGCCGCGACTTGAGCGAGTCGCGGGCGCCTAAGAGCGTGTATGAAATCCTCGGATTGATTCACATAGCCCCGGCCTTGGCCGGGGTAACGCCACGAATACGGAGAGTCACCCCGGCTAAAGCCGGGGCTATGTGGGGTTTTCATACAGGCCGCCGCCGCACTGAGCACTGGCGGAATGTTGCTCATTCATGACGTTCTGCTCGACGATGATCAGGCTGGCCCGCTGCCTATCGCACTTTATTCTGCGGCACTATTCACCCTGACCCAAGGCCGTGCCTACAGCGGTCAGGAATATGAAAACTGGCTCAGCGCATCGGGCATCAGTGTTGAACAGATCACCGACACGCTCATCCACTGCAAAGTCATCGAAGCGATCAAGCGATGATGGGCCAGCCAACATCGACCGCGCCGACGAGACGCATCACGCGACTCAGTGCGTGCGATTGAGTGTGTACCAGGCTGTCGTGTTGGTGAGTGATGTGCCATCGGCGCATTTGAGCTTGGCGAGGTTCAATTGGTAAACCTGATTGATGACAAGATTGACGTCGATCTCAATGGTCTTTGCATCAATGATTCGGATGGCGGTGGGCACTTCCTTCTTTTCCTCGACCTTGGGCGAACCATATTCTCCGTGATACTTGTAGCCCCAGTGCTTGATGTCGTAGGTGTCGGCATTCGCAGCCAGCGCTTCATCGACAGGGTTGGTGAAGGTGATTCGGAAACCGGTCTTGGTCAAAATGACGGAATGGATTTCTGAGGGGACCGTTTTGCCGTCGTAGGAGATTCGCTTGAGGCCGAACTGCTTGCCGCCGTGCGAGCCCCAGCCGCGGCCGGTTTGTCCGATCCAAAGTGAACCATCCGCAGCGAAGACGTTTCGGATGCAGCCGGATTCGAGGTTCTCCGCGAAGCGAATGCAAGAGCCTTGATATTCGCCATCGACCTTATCGAGCACGATGCGGAAGATGTTGGAGCGTCCCTGATCGCCGCAGAAAATCTGACCCGCGAACGGCCCGAACTTGCCTTTGGTTGTGTCCCACACCGGCTCGCCCGGGGAGTTGGCAACGATGCCGTGCGGGAACCAGACCGCCGGCCGCACGCGCAGCTTGTCGTAGTCTTCAATCGAGATACTGTTGAGGTCCTTGCCTTTGAAATCCGGGTGATCAAAGAGCGATGATGGATGTCCGTAGAATCGGCCTTTGACGATGTGGTGCAGCGAGGAGGTCGCGTTCCAGTCGCCTTGATTGTCGGTGTAGAAAAGTTCCTCTTGCGGACTCATGGCGATGCCCGCCGGTGAGCGCAGACCCGATGCATAAGGCTCAAACTTGCCTTCAGGCGTGACACGAAAGCACCAGCCGCGATACTCGGCAGCGCGCCCCATCGCGCCGCCATGCACTCGGGCAATATCCCATTTATCGCTCTTGGCCCACTGAGGCCAACTCAGCGAGGTGTTGAGCGTGCCATAGAAGCTGCCGTCCTTTCCGCGCACAGGACCGAATGCATATTCGTGATAGTTGTCGGTCAGTCCCCAGCCTGCGCTGATCTGTTTGTAGAAGTCAGCAGCGCCATCTTTGTTTTCATCGATGAGCTGCGTCAGTTCGCCGCGCTGCATCACAAAGATGTCGCCGTTTTTCGGATCAACGGTGATGCCCAAGGGTTCGTGCAAGCCGTCGGCAAAGAGCGACCAGTGACCTTTGAGGGTCTCGTCATAGAACGAGTCTTCGTGAGCATGAAAGCGCCAGACTTCACCTTCACGGGTGCAGATGAGCAGCGTGCCATCGCGCTCAAATGCCAATCCGCTGGCACCGAGCACGATCTCCTTGGGAATCTCAATGGCTTGAATGTCGTAGCCCGCTGGTGCCACTGCGCCTTTGATCGCTGCATGCGCATTGGGTGCCAAACTCATCGAGGCCGTGACGAGAACGAGTACGAATATAGATGCGCGATTTCGCATGTCTGATTTCCTTTGAACACTTCTGACCGAGCCGCGACGCGTCTGCGAGCGGAGGTTTGAAGATCACGTTAATGTTCGAGCTTCCGCAGGCTTACACCTGGCGGCTCGGATGAGAGCTTACTTGGCTGGCTTGACGGTGATCGTAAACGCGGTGGCCTGTTCTTTGGTGATCTTCAGGACGCCATCCTTGAACGCACCTGCAGAGGAACTGAGCGACAGTCCCTCGGGCTTGAGCTTGAAGTAAACATCCTGCTTCATCGGCGGCAATCGGAACGTGTAGGTCAAGCCGCCACCCTCCGCAGCAGTGACGGTCTGGCGAACTTCCACACCATCAACAAGGAACGCAAACTCGGGCGTGCCGGTGCGCCGATAGCCGATGAACTGCACCTTCGCCGTCTTGTCCGGCGAGCCTATTCGGATAGGGCAGCCATCAGCACCGACATCAAACTTTTTGCCGAGAATGTTGCAGGTTCCGCCGCCGCGCTGGGCACGATCAGGCGTCACATCAAGAAAGTCGCCGGTCCATCCGTAGACAACGCGACGACTTGCACTTTGCACTTTCAGTTCCACTTGAATGCCGAAAGTGCCTTG
>CAZYQL010000005.1:0-52264 GCA_964650055.1 uncultured Phycisphaeraceae bacterium
TCGCGCTTTATGCCGGTGCACTGGACACACGCATAGACGCCACCTGCGTCAGCGGTTACTTCAACTCACGGCAGAACATCTGGCAAGAGCCGCTGGATCGCAATGTGTTTGGGTTGCTCGATCAGTTCGGCGACACAGAACTCGCCGGGATGGTTCTGCCACGCCCTATACGTGTCGATGTTTCGGCCCCACCTAAAATTTCGCACACAGGCGGCAAAGGGGCTCCATTTGATTCCAGTCACTCCGAACCAGAACGTGTGGGGAAAGAGTGGATGCGCATTCGGCCGATGTTCGCTGAACTAAAGGAGCGTTGGCCCGCTGGTGCCTTGAGTACATTTACGGAACAGGATGGCAATCCGGAAGTGGTCGAATTCAAACCACGGGTGAGTGATATCGCGCTTGAACAGTTTTGCAAAGACTTAGTCATCGGCTTGAATGATCAGGCGTCGCCCACTCAATCCCTATCTGAAACTGCAGATCCTGCCGCCCGCCAAAAACGCCAGTTCGACGAAATCGACCTCTACAACCAACTCCTCCTCCGCGAATCTCCTTATGTTCGCAAGGCGTTCATGAAGAAGCTCTACGACGCCGCCAAGCCGGGCAATCTCGCGGAGTATGAGAAGGTTGCCGAGGAATATCGCACCTACTTCAAGAACGAAGTCATCGGCTCCTTCGATGATCCGTTGCTGCCCGCTAATGCTCGCACTCGCAAGATCGCTGAGAGCGACAAGTGGACGCAGTACGAAGTCGTGCTCGATGTCTGGCAGGATGTCATCGCCTATGGCATCCTTATTGTTCCGAAGAACATCAAAGCCAATGAGAAGCGGCCCGTCGTCGTTTGTCAGCATGGCCTGGAAGGGCGGCCACAGGATGTCATTGGCGAAAAAAACTTTCAGTATTACAAAGCCTTCGCCACGCAGCTCGCCGAGCGCGGCTTCATCACCTTTGCTCCGCAGAACCTTTACATCTTCCAAGATCGCTTCCGCACCTTGCAGCGCAAAGCCAACCCGCTGGGCAAGACGCTCTTTTCCATCATCGTGCCACAGCATCAGCAGATCACCGACTGGCTCAAGACGCTGCCAGAGGTCGATGGCGATCGCATCGGGTTCTATGGCCTGTCCTACGGCGGTAAGAGCGCGATGCGCATTCCGCCTCTGGTAAAGAATTACGCGCTCTCGATCTGCTCCGCCGACTTCAACGAGTGGGTGGATAAGAACGCCAATACACGTGCCAGTTACAGCTATGTATGGACTGGTGAATATGAAATTTTCGAGTGGGATTTAGGTTCGACCTTCAACTATGCCGAGATGGCGGCACTGATTGCGCCGCGGCCGTTCATGGTGGAGCGAGGACATTTTGATGGCGTAGGCACCGATGAACAGGTTGCTGCTGAGTATGCGAAGGTTCGCCATCTTTATCAGGCGAAACTGGGCATCGGCGATCGCACCGAGATCGAATGGTTCGTCGGCCCGCACACGATCAACGGCGTGGGCACGTACGAGTTCCTGCACAAGTGGCTCAGGCATGCCAAGCCGTGAAGAGAAGAGGTCAGGAGCCAGAAGTCAGGAGACAGAGGACAGGATTCAGAGGAGAAGACCAAAGCCTACTCACTCCTGTGGGGGGTCTTGGGTTCACGTCGTTGCTTTCATCAGCGCTGAGCGCACCTCTACGATGAGCGTCACGTTCGCTGGTGGAAACTGAAACAGCGTCAGATCACTAGCGGGCACCCAGCGGTGTTCAGCGACATGCAGATTGCGCGGCGCGGGTGAATCCGGTGCAGGTGAGCAGTAGAAGGGGAACAGTCGCACGTGAGCGTGGTCATATTCGAACTCGATGATCGCAAGTGCATCGTGTACATGCACAACAACGCCCAGCTCCTCTTCAAATTCCCGCGCGAGACAGACCTGCGGCGACTCGCCTTCTTCAATCTTTCCGCCAGGTAGTTCCCAGTATCCACCCAGCACCGCATCAGGCTTGCGGCGAGCAATAAGCACCCACGGCTGACCTTCGCGGTATTCAACCAACACACCAATGGCGACGTTCACGAGCTGGTCCATAGCGAGGTCTTTAATACTTGAATCTTTTTTCGGACAAGGACAAGTCGTTCTAATCCCATGCAAATACGTCTGTTACAGGATAATTTTTCTAACTTGTTCCTGGGCTTTAACTTACCGTAAATTTGCTCTTTGAGGATCGCTCGGAATCATGTTAACACATTGCAATAACTATGTTTATGCAAAAACAGGATAATCGCACAGGTTTCATTGACATGATCGACGGCTTGCCGATACGATACACCTGTCGAGTGTGGGGCGGCAATGGCTTAGGCCATGACAAGCCACCATCGATCTTAAATTGTCAGCCGTGGCGCGCCTCCGCTTACAGGTCCGGAGCCCTGAAGCGGAGGTTTTTTTTTGCCGAGTTTTCATTTCACTCGCGACCGCCTGTGCAATTCGATGACGCATGCACTGACTTATCGGCAGGTCATCACTGAACTTGAATTGCATCGTTTGTTCGTCTGATGCGTCTGAACTGCCGATCTAGTAGTGAACGAAGTAGAGACGAATCCGTGCAAGCGATCGTTCTCTGATGCAATCCAGTGCGGCGAGTGAAACGCAATCGAGGCAAGCGAATGATGTCCAGTAATGGCCGAAATACTTTTCGAAACGCGTTTGAAGGTCGAGCCAGGCTCGGCCTGATCGTTATCTTCATTCTCGCCGCCGCCGTCAGGCTCATCGGTTTGAGCAGTCTCGATGTGTGGGGCGATGAGATCTACTCGCACACGGCTTCGAGCGATCTGCTGCCGAAGCTGCTCAGGTGGGAGACTGTCGATAACGAAAGCAGCAGCCCCTGGCCTTTCATCGAGATGAAAGTCGCTCGTCAGGTTTTTGGCGAATCGAGCAGCCTATCGCTTCGCATGCCATCAGCAGTGCATGGCATCCTTGGGGTGGTGCTACTTTACATCGTGCTGACAGTTCTTGTCGATTGGCGCGTTGCGTTTTGGGCATCGCTGCTGCTGGCGATCAATCCGCATGGGCTAGAGTGGAGCCGAGAGGGAAGGATGTACACGCAGTGGCTCAGCGCGACCATCGCTCTCATCGGCATAGTGCACTTCGCTGTGCAGGATGTGCGACTACGCGGCGGCACGTGGTACTCATGGCGATGGTGGCTCACCGGCTGCCTGTTCATGATCGTGCACGCCATGAACGTCATGGGCATCATGACCATCGCGGGACTGGCGCTCTGGTTGGGCATCATGGCGATTGCAGAACTCAAATCGAATCGGCTCGCAGCGATTCGCATCATCCTCGGTTCAGCGCTGGCGGGGGCCGTCTATCTGGGAAGTTGGGGCCTCACCGGCATCGCCAAGATTCTCATGCTCATGGGTAACGCCAAACGCGCCGGTGGCTACGAGCCAGCGCCGGTGATTGATCAGGTCACCGAATTTCTACGGGCCTTGCCCGGCCACATGCCGCTGGGCCTGGCGATGCTCTTCTGGCTCGCAGCTGCGGCGGGCTTGCTGCTACTGGCCCGTCAAGGCCACTGGCGATTGGCGTTACTCGTGGCCATCGGCAGTATGGCTCCCTGGCTGGGATTTTTCTCCATCACCAAGAGCCATTTCTGGGCGCCGCGCTATGCCTTCACCGCGATCCTGTTTCTGAGTGTGGGTATGGGTGCATTGCTGGCGGCGCTTTGGAATGGAACACTGGTGCGAAAGCTGGTGGTGGGCAGAGCGATGGCGGTGGTACTGCTGGTGGCGAGTGTTGCGCTGGCAGGGCCTTATCTACGCGAGATTTTCTTGGTGCCCAAGATGGAAGTGCGCAAGGCTTTTGGTGTGATCAAGGAGCATGGCCTCAAGGGCGAAGTGATCATGCTCTTTCCCGATTACTACATCAGCTTCAACAGCTACAAGGCTTATCGCTACGACCAAAACGCCAGCGTCATTCGCGGGCCCAAAGGCACGGGGCTTGATGCTGGCGACGCATTCACCAGCACGTTTGAAGATCGCTATTACATCAAGCCAGTGGAGGCTGAAGGGGGAAAAATTGCTCCGCCCGTTGTCCCGCAGGATATTCCCAGTGCTGCCTGGCTTTTCATGTTGCAGCCCGACTCCACCGGCGATCCTGCCACGCGCTGGGACAAACGGCTGAACGATATCGAACCTGTCCTCAAAGCGTATGGTTTGAGTACCGACAGCCTCAGGCCTCATCTGAAAGATGATCCCTACACCATCACGCTGCGCCTGTCGCGCGATGGTGCAGGCGATGGCCAAATCGATCATGTCGTCACCACCACCGGTCGCCAGTTCCGCTGATGCAGCGTCAGCGATGAACGATAAGATGGTTTGCTTGATGGCAACGTCACGTTGACAGGAGGTCAGCGCATCAGCCATCACCATCATCATGCGTTCAAGCATCATCACCCCAACTCGGCTGCTGCTACTCGTTCTGGCGTTTTTGCTCTTCTCGTCGTTTGCGCGATTGGAGATCGCCATTTCGATTTCTGCTCCGCCGCGCGATCTGATTCGGATGGGCCTGGACCCCGCCACTTATCCGCTGCACGCTCTGGCGACTTCGCTGCGCGGAGACGTTGCGCCGACGATCGCGACCGCTAGCCCCGATGAACTGGCGGAAGAAAATCGCAGGCTCCTGCAATACGCCAGGCAACTGGAAGATCAGCTTCGCATCGCCAGCGACCGCATCGGTGAGCTGTCGCAGATGCGCAGCAGCACCGCGCTCAAACTCGACAACATTCGTTTGGTTGATGCGGGTGTGACGCGCTGGCAAGGCGGCGCGATGCCGACGCTTTCGATTAACCGTGGCAGCGATGATGGCATCGCTCTGGGCATGATCGTGGCGTCTGGTGCGAATCTGATCGGAAGAATCGCCAGTGTTTCCGCAGGCAGCGCGGGTGTATCCCTCATCAACGCGCCGGGTACTCTGCTGGATGTTCGCATTCTGCCGCCGACGACGGGGCCTGCGCCGCATGAAGTGGTCGTTCAGTGTCAGCCGATGCAAGGCAGCGAAACGTTCTGGGCTGAGGCGGCGCAAAGCGATCCGATTCAGGCGGGGGACCTGGCACATCTGCGACTGGCGGACAACGTGCTGGCATCACAGATGCGCTGGCGCGATGAAGCTGCGGGCATGATTGTCGGACAGGTGATGCGAGTGGAGGATCACCCTGCGGATCCGAAGCTGCGCACGCGTGTACTCATTGAGCCTCGCCGCAAACTACAGAATCTGACGCGTGTGGTGGTGCTGGTGCCCCGGTGAATGATTTGACTATGCTACTTGGCTGTTCATGATCCTTCCGCACGCGCGGCCGCCCGGCCTCCGCATCCAATAGGAACGCTCTCTAAGCATGCGATGGCTGGTCTTTTTCATCTTCACGTTCGTTCTGCTCACGCTTGAAGTGGGCCTTCGTCCGCTCTGGGCGCTGCCCATCGGCCCTTACCACGATGCTGCGCCCAGCCTGCTTCTAGTTCTGGGCATCTTCATCAGCATCAACGCATCATCAGGTGTCGTCATCTGCGCCATGCTGCTGCTGGGCGCGCTGGTTGATCTCACCCAGCCCATTGGCAAGCTCGAACCCATTCGCGAGATAGTCCTGCTTGGCCCTAGTGCATTAGGCTTTTTTCTGGGCGGTCTTCTCGCGATGCGACTGCGCACCCTGGTGTTTCGAGACTCGGTTATCACACTGGTCGTCATGACCTTCACCGTAGGTCTGTTCATCGAACTGGCCACCGTACTCATCATCGGCGCGCGACAACTTCTGCCTACCGATCCGATTCCCGATTGGCACATCGCCAGTCAGCTCATGCAGCGGGCCATGAGCGTGATCTACTCCGCCATCGTGGCCATTGCGCTGGGCCTCGTGCTCGCCCGATCGCGCAGAGCCTGGCAGTTTTACGCATCGCGCGGTTCTTCGATGCTGGGATGATGTGACTGACACATGTGGATTCATCAAAGAAATATTGGTCACCGAGACACGCCATATAGCCCCGGCTTTAGCCGGGGTGAACCAACGTGAACGTACCGTTACCCCGGCCAAGGCCGGGGCTATGTGAGGTGTCTCGGTGGCAAAACTTCTTTAAGATCCATCGTGTCAGCACAAGCACGTGAGCAAATAGAAAGCAAAAATCATGACCCCACCGACCACCGATGATGACGATGATGTAGCGCTCAGCATAGGCGCAGATTCGGAATCACTCTCCGAAGACTTCGATGCAGGCGATGCCGATGATGCGACCATTGGCGAAGAGGGCGTCGATGTCTCTGCGCACTATCAGGATGATGTCACCAAACTCGAACAAGCCGTCTGGCACGCCCCGCAAGGCAAAGGCACGAAGATCGTGGCGGTGATTATTCTCACACTGCTACTGCTGAGCATCCTGGCCATGCTGGTGATGGGCATCATTAGTGCGGTAGGGTGATTGCTTCGGATTCGCAGCGGACTGAGATGACTTTCAAATCGCCCCGCGCTGTTTCAATTCACGGATGACACCTTCGGTCAGTTGCGTGATGCGATCGACAGCAGCGCTGCCGCTACGTGGCGGGCAACCTTCTTGTGGCGAATCGACATAGCCAAAGTCCGCCATGATGCACTGCAGCGAGCGCGACAGTGCAGCACGATCTATGCGCTGCGAGTCAGTCGTCGGCTGCCTGCTGGGGCCAAGATTAAATCCGCGAAGCTCCACTGCCGCTCGAACGCCTTCGGGAAAATCGGCAGCGTAAATCATCGCGTCAAACAACTCGATCATGCGCATCTGCATCGTGCGCGCTTCATCGAGTTTGCCAGCCATGGTGATGTCATAAAGCTTGCGCATGAACTCGGGCACGACGCCGCTGGTCGCATTCGTCCCGCCATCGCAGCCCATCAGCAGCATCGGCACCAGCGCTGCCTCCCAGCCGGTGAGAAACACAAAGTCTGGCCGCACCGGTTTCACTGCCGCCATCATGCGGATCATAAACGCCATATCCCCCGATGAATCCTTGATGGCTGCCACCCGCTCAAACTCGGCGAGCCTGCGAATCGTGGGCACATCGATGGGCGAAGCGAACATCGGAATGTTGTAGAGCGTCACATCAATGGGCGTGTTCAGCGCTATCTCGCGAAAGTAAGCGTAAACCGATTCAGGGCTGAGCTTGTAATAAAAGGGCGACACAATCGCGACGGCCCTTGCACCGTAGTCGTAATAAGTTTCGCAGGCCTTGATGGTCTCCCGCGCATTGGCCTCGGCAGCGCCAGCCAGCACCGGTACCCGGCCGGCTGCCTGTTCGCAGGTGATCTTGATGATCCGCTTTCGCTCTTCTTCAGTAAAGCGCAGGAACTCACCCGTGGAGCCGTTGGGATACAGGCCATGCACGCCGCGCTCGATAAGCCAGTCGATATATCGACGAAGCTCCGCTTCATTGATGTCGCCCTGAGCGGTGAGCGGAACCATGTTGGGCGTGAAAATGCCTTGCAGCTTCGAAGTCATGTTGCGTTCCGTCAGTCACGAGTGCTGTGCCAAAGTCCTGTTCATCACAGGCTGCATAACATACGAGCCGATGCGGATCATGACCAGTGGGCCGCCACGCTATACTGCACCTCATAGGCCGTGCGCCTTTCACCATGAAACTTCTCGACCGCTACATCCTGCGACTTTTCCTGCTGAATTTCATCATTCTGCTGGTGGTCATCATGGCGATGATCGTCATGGTGGACATGATGTTCAACCTCGACGAGTTCATGGATGCCGGCCGCCGCATCGCCGAGGTCGATGGCGCCAGCAGCTTCCTGGCGACGGTGCGCGTCATTCTTGATTACTACATTCCGCAGGTCTGTTTTATCTACGTCTATCTCGCTGGGCTGATCGTCATCGCCGCCATGGGCTTCACTTTCACCGCGCTGTCACGCACCGGCGAACTGGTCACGCTCATCGCCAGTGGCATCAGCCTTCACCGCGCCGCTGCACCGGTGCTCGTGGCTGCGTGTCTGATCAACGGTCTGACGCTTGTGGATCAGGAGCTGATCATCCCTCGCTTCATCGACAAACTCACCCGCAAGGTCAGCGAGCTGAAGACGATCAATGGCCGAGCGTTTGCGGTGCACTATGCCGACGACTCCAAACGAAATCTCATCAGCGCCGCTCGCTTTGATCCTGCCACGAATCGCTTGGAATCGGTGACGATTCTTGAAGACTGGAATCAGCGCGACAGAGCAGCCCGGCGTATCACCGCCAGTGCAGCAGTCTGGGATGATGCAGATCATCGCTGGGTCCTGGAAAATGCCAGAGCAGTCAGGCGAAGTGATGCGGGTGATCGTTCGGGCATGATCGCCGACAGCCGCGTGGAATTGATTGATGCCTTCGCCACCGATGTGTCCCCGCAGGTGCTCATGGCGCGAAGGGCGGCGATTTATCCTGCGCTGCTGAGCATGAGCGACCTCAGTCGGCTGATGACCAATCCTGCTGCCGATCAGCCCGCGATTCTTCGCATCATGCATAGCCGATTCAGTCTGATGATCTTCAATGTGCTCGTGCTGGTGATCGTGATTCCGCTCTTTGTCACGCGTGAGCCGGTGAATCCTTTGCAGCAAGCGGTCAACGGTGCAGCCATCAGCATCGGCAGTTGGATGACCGGCGTGGGCATGCTGCAACTGATGGGGCAAGGCATCAGTCCCGTCGTCGCTGCATGGATCCCGGTCGTCATCTTCCTGCCCATCAGTGCGATAGTGTTGCAGAAGATGAAAACCTAAGCCGCTCGCGGCTTCGCTCTTCTTTACCTTTCACGCCTCTCACATCTTCACCACGCGCACCGCCGGCCCATACTCAATTTTCACCGGTAGCCCCCCACTCAAAATCGAAACGCGTCCCGCTTCAACGACCAGTTCATTGATATAGCTGTTGACCGGCGTGGCGATAAGACCGCGTTCATCAATGGCCGCCTTAGCGCGCTGCCTTCGTATCAGCGCAGATGCCTCGCCCAGTCCTGCGCCCGCTTCTTCGACTGTAATGGCAGCATCAACGAGCGCCGCGATGGAGTCGTGGCCATAGCCGACGGGCCTGAGACCTTCACCATTAAAAGGCACGAGACGGAAATAGTCAGGATTGATGAAGTGAAAATGTTTGCCGCTGTCGGTTGGCTCAACATAAGAATGAGCAACACCGCGATAGTTGTCACGATGTTCAATGAGCCCGCCGCCAGTTGAATTGCCACTAGCCGCTTCGCAGAACATGGTGATGCCCTGATCATTGGAGCCTGCGCCCTGGTCGGGATAGCCTAGGCCGTTGATGACGCTCAGCACGCTGCCGTTTTCGAAGGCGACCTGCGCTGCTGACCACATGTAGGCTTCATTGCCATTGGGGAAAATGCCTTCGACGCCGCGTACGGAAACTGCTGTGGGGCGAAGGCCGGTGATGAAGTAAACCAAATCGACATAGTGGCAGCCAATGTAGGTGAAGGGGTCGGTCTTGTCTTTGGTGAACCAGTTCTGAAAATTGGAATGGCGATAGGACCAGGGTTCGATGAGCTTCGCTTCACCGCAGCGGAACTGGCCGAACTTGCCGCTGCGATAGGAGCCGCGTGCTTCCAGACTTCGCCGATCGAATCGCTTGTGATATTCGATGCCGACGAATAGGCCGCGCTCGTGGGCCAGCTTCGCGATGGCGCGGGCTTGTTCATAATGATGAACCAGAGGCTTGACGCAGATGACGTGCTGATCGTGCTTGAGTGCGAAGGTCACCATCTCTTCGTGCAGTTCATCGGGTGTGGCGACGATGACCAGTTGCCGGGGCTGCATCGCGCTGACCACATCCTTCCAAAGCGCGGGCTGTACGCGATCATCCGGATCACCCAGCGGCGGAAACGCTTCAAAGGATTGCCCGGGAAATGCAGCGGCAAAGCGATCATCGGTGAGCGCACGCAGCCGCGTGGTGCGTGACCCGACGATGCGAATCTGATTCACAAGACCGTCGCGCTGAAGCTGATAAACACTGGGCAGAATCTGATCGTAAACGATCATGCCAGCGCCGAGGATGGTGATATCGGTAGGCATCAGGCTCTCTAGTTCTCAGATTGAAGTAATGGGGCAATGGTGACGAGGCCATCCACAACTACCTGCATTCGTAACTCGAATCCTTGAAGCAATTCCATGCCGATGAGCAGGTCGCCTTCGGTGGCATCAATGGGCACTGCTCTTTCCTTGTTGTCCCAGAGTATGCGTCCTTCATAGACATCGACATCGATGACCGAACCATCTGCGAGGATTGACGTGGTGGAACGCGACCAGGGATAGTTCATGGCTTTGATCCATGACACCGGCATCGACATGGCCCCGCTGAATCCAGTATCAACGACGAAATCCAATGCCGGTCGGCTTCCCTCAGCGTCCAGAAGTATGATGGAAACGATCGCGTCAAGTTCCCGGGTGATTGTGCCGCTGATCACTTGGAGCTCCTGGCGCGGCGGCCACCCAGACGTCTTCCAAACGGCGAGCCGACGCGTCGCATCCAAACCAATGCGTCTGGCCTGCGCTCGCGCAGCCGCTCGGCGGCGAGCATTTCATCAGCGTCCACTTCATAATCACCGGTACTGATGTCGATCAGGAGATAGTCGCTGTCCGCGCAGCCTGTCAGTTTCGCGCGAATGCTCTGATCAAACAGAGATTCCGCTTTGCGGGCCATCTCGTCTCTAAGCGCTGTCGATGGTGGTTGTCGCATGGGGAAAGTCCTTGGCGTACTCAATGCCATACGATGATTCTAGCGATGAAGCAGCAGTCGTTCTTTGGTACTCAGCTCAACTGGTTTGTACACGCCTCCGCCACCGCTTCCGCCAGCACCTCGAGCCCTTCGCGAATCGCTTCTTCGGTGATGCTCAAAGGCGGTGAAACCTTCACGCATGCGCCGCCAAAGCCTACGGGAGCGAAGAGCATCAGTCCTTTTTCTACGCATCGTTTGACGATGCCAGCAGCGAGATCGCCATCGGGATCAGTCGTGCCTCGCTTGACGATGTGCAGTGAACCGACGAGGCCTTTGCCCATCGCGGCGCCGATGAACGAGGAGTGCTTGATCTGAATGTCGCCAAGGCCCGCCTGAAGAATCTCGCCGAGGGTCGCAGCGTTTTCGACCATGCCTTCGTCGATGATGGCTCGCAGGCTTGCCAGTGCAGCAACGGCGCAGACCGGGTTGCCCGTGTGTGTGCTGGTCATCGATCCGGGCGGATAAAGATCCATCACATCGCTGCGTCCGATGACTGCGCTGAGCGGCATGCCGCTGCTGATGCCTTTGCCACAGCAGATCAGATCGGGGTTGATGTCATAGTGCTCAAAGCCCCAGAACTTGCCTGTGCGACCAAAGCCCGCCTGCACTTCATCGCAGATGAGCAGGATGTCATGCTCATCGCACCAGGCGCGAAGCTGTTGCATAAAGAGCGGCGGAGCGAAAGCAGAATCGCCGCCTTGATAAGTTTCAGTCATCACGCCTGCAATGCGATCGGGTGTGATCGAGCGCGATTCAAGCTCGCCTACAAAGCCAGCAAAATCGAGCGAAGGATTGCGGAAGGAATTGGGGAAGGGCACCTGTGTGATGTCCTTGTCGAGGTTGACGATCCACTGCTTGAGCGACGGAATACCACCCGCCATCTGCGATCCCAGTGTCCGGCCATGGAACGCGTTTTCGAAACTGACCAATCCAATCTTCTTCGCCCCATGCTTGTGCAATCCATAAGTGCGAGCCAGCTTGATGGCGCACTCCGTCGCCTCAGCGCCGGTGGTGAGCAGAAACACTTTGTCCAGTCCATCAGGTGCGACATTCGCCAGTGCTTCAACAAGATCAGCGCGAGGCTGCGAGGGGAAGCAGTAGTTGTGCACCAGGCCATGTTCGATCTGCTCGATCATGGCAGCTTTCACCTTCGGGTGATTGTGGCCAGCGTTGGCGACCAGCACGCCGCTGGACCAGTCGAGCCACATGTTGCCAAAGCGATCGAAGACTTGAAAGCCCTCAGCACGATCCCAAAGCACCACCGGCTGCCCGCCCATAGAACGCGGCTCATACCGACGTAGTTTCTCGATCATCGGCACAGATTCTGGCGCAGGTATCGCTGTCGCAATTCGGCGATGCTTGGTGTTCACCTGCGGAACATTTTGAGGCAGTAATGGAAAACGAACGTGCGTCATGCGGAGCATCCATATAGAATCGCAAACCGATCCAAACTATTTCACTTCAAACTATTTCACTTCAATCACAATCTTGCCAATCGTCCGATTGCTTTCCTGTAGCTGATGTGCCTCGCCCAGATCCGCCAGCTTGAGCCGATGACTGACGATCGGCTTGAGTTTGCCCGCGTCCACCAGCTTTGCAATTTCGGCCAGTGCTGCGCCCTGTCTCTGAGGCTCGACATCGAACATCGTGGGCAGTCCCATGTATTCCAGATGCACAGAAGCGCTCTTGGCGAAAAGTGAATTGATGTGATCGGTGGGGATGCCGGGCACGATCGTCACGACGCGGCCGTAGTATCCGATGCAGCGCAGCGAAAGGTTGAATGTATCCCCGCCCACCGTGTCGAACACAACCGCACAAAGTTTGCCTGCGGTGATCTCCACAACACGCTTGATCACATCCTCTGTTTTGTAATCGACGACTTCATCAGCGCCCACCGCTTTGCACGCAGCAATTGATTCTTCGCGACTGGCAGTGGTGATGACTTTGCAGCCGTGCGCTTTGGCAAGCTGAATCGCCAAGTGACCCACGCCGCCTGCGCCTGCGTGAATGAGCACCCAGTCGCCGGGCTTGATTTGGCCGTGGTTGTGCAGCGATTCCCATGCGGTCAGTCCCGCCAGAGGCAAGGCGGCTGCGTGATCGTGATCAATCGACTTGGGCTTGATCGCGGCGGAACGGTAGTCAACGCAGACGAACTCCGCATTGGAGCCGTCGCGTTTGAGATTGGGGGAAGCGAAGATTTCATCACCGACCTTGAAGCCGGTGGCGTTCTTCCCGAGTGAGCGCACGATGCCGCTGACGTCGTAACCGAGGATAAAAGGAAAAGTCCTCTCACCCCAGCGCGGCGCGGATCGAATTTTGAAGTCTACAGGATTCAGACCCGCGCGGACGACTTCGATAAGGAGGTCGTTGTCGCCGGGAATCGGGGTGGGCATCTCTTGAAGCTTGAGGACTTCGGGGCCGCCGTATTTTGTGACAGTCATTGCGAGCATGTCAGGTCTCCTTAGGTAAACCTGCATGGTAACGAAATGAAATTCATTTCTTCGCAGCCTTATGCTTTGCCATTGAGGCAAGCCAATGGCAGGTCGAAACAAGCTGCTGAGACAGGAACGCCTGTGCGTTATCGTCCCATCTTCTCCATACAGCGGACTGCCAGTGCGGTCCAGCCGGTCTGATGGCTTGCGCCGCAGCCGCGGCCGGTGTCGCCGTGGAAATACTCGTAGAAGAGGACGAGGTCTTTCCAGTGTGGATCGTCAGCATAGCGACGGTCTTCGCCGTGACACGGGCGAGCGCCAGACTCATCCTGGAGGAAGAGGCGGGAGAGGCGCGTGGCGATTTCAGTAGCGACGTCGCGCAGGTTCATCATGTTGCCTGAGCCGGTGGGGCATTCGACTTTGAGGTCTTCGCCGTAGAAGTAGTGATAGCGTTCGAGGGCTTCGATGATGAGGTAGTTCAGCGGAAACCAGATAGGCCCGCGCCAGTTGGAGTTGCCGCCGAACATGGAGGTATCAGATTCGCCAGGTGTGTAGGCGACGCGGGCAATGGTGCCATCGGTCTTGAATTCGAAGGGCGACTTCTCGTGAATCTTCGAGAGAGAACGGATGCCAAAGGGCGAAAGGAATTCGTGCTCATCGAGCATGTAGCGCAGCACGCGGACGAGGCGTTCCTTGGTCGGAATAGCGAGCAGCAGTTTCTTTTCTTTATCGTGTTCACTGCGCTCGAGGATGGTGATCCGCTTGGCCAACTCGGGGCGGTTCTTCATGAACCACTCGGTGCGTTTGCGGAATCCATCGAGTGGCTTGAGCAGATACTCTTCCATCACATCAACTGCACAGATAGGCAACAGTCCCACCATCGAGCGCACACGCAGCGGCTGTGCATGGCCATTGCAGAGAATCTGGTCGTAATAGAAACCATCTTCTTCATCCCACAGACCTGTGCCACCCAGCGAGTTCATGGCATCAGTGATGGCGATGAAATGCTCGAAGAATTTGGAGGCGACATCTTCATAAGCAGGATCTTCCTGCGCCAGCTCGAGCGCAATGGCGAGCATCGAGATGCAGTAGAACGCCATCCACGCGGTGCCATCGGCTTGTTCGAGTTGAGCGCCGCCGGGCAGCGGGCGCGAGCGATCGAACGGGCCAATGTTATCCAGTCCAAGGAAGCCGCCGGCAAACAGATTGCGGCCGGCCGGGTCCTTGCGATTGACCCACCATGTGAAATTCAGCAGCAGCTTCTGAAACACGCGGGCTAGGAAAACTTTGTCGCGCTGGCCACGCGGAGCCGTCATCTTGTAAACGCGATAGCACGCCCAGGCATGCACGGGCGGATTCACATCGCCCAGCGCAAACTCATACGCGGGAATCTGTCCGTTGGGATGCATGTACCACTCGCGCAGAAACAGAATGAGCTGCTCCTTGGCAAAGTGCGGATCAACCTCGGCAAAGGGCACCATGTGAAACGCCAGATCCCAAGCGGCATACCACGGGTATTCCCATTTGTCCGGCATCGAAATCAGATCGCGATTAAATAGCAGCGGCCAATCGCTGTTGCGACCTTTGTCACGCGAAGGCGGCGGCGAAGGCATCGTCGGATCGCCTTCGAGCCAATCCTTGACGACGTAGTGATAAAACTGCTTCGTCCACAGCAGGCCCGCATATGCCTGCCGCGTCACAGCAGTCGCATCACCATTGAGCCTGCGCTTGATGATGCTGCTGTAGTAGGTGTCCGCTTCTTTGATACGATCGCTGAAGATCGCATCAAACGCATCGCCAAACGGCTGCTTGCGCGACGCTGCATCGTGATACATCCGTAGCTTCATCACACGGCTCTCGC
Organism: uncultured Phycisphaeraceae bacterium; assembly: GCA_964650055.1. GTDB lineage: Bacteria > Planctomycetota > Phycisphaerae > Phycisphaerales > Phycisphaeraceae > JTS-RE9. The sequence continues at coordinate 15,035 of CAZYQL010000005.1, forward strand.
CCGGCTGCAAAATGAACTGATACGGAATGCCCGCTTTGGTGCCCATCTGCTGCGGATTCATCGCGCTGGTGTTGCCATGGATGATTACTTCGTGAAACGCATCTTTGACGAAGGGCGACGTGTTGGCGGTGCCGTAGAGCTTTTGAAGGTTGGTTTTGTTTTCAGTGAACATCACCGAAGGCGGCGGCGTCTTCTCGTGAGCCTCGAAAGCCAGTCGCATACGACCGAGGGCTTCGTGATCGGCAATCAGTTCATGCTCGTTGCCCATCTGAATCACAGGCTTGGCCCAGAAGCCTTCCCCGGTGCGACCCCATGCCCAAGTGTTGCGGTACCACAGCTGCGGGATCACGTGAAGCGGCGCGGGCTCAGGGCCGCGATTGCTGACGGTGATGCGAATGAGAATGTCGTTGTCATCAGCCTTGGCGTATTCCGTCTGCACATCGAAGTAGCGATTCTCTTTGAAGAGGCCCAGGTCGATGAGTTCGAGTTCGCCGATCTTGCCGCGTGCGGGGCCGCCATCTTTGACGAGTGCTTCGTAGGGGTATTGCTGATGCGGATATTTGTAGAGCGCTTTGGCGTAGGAGTAAGTGGGGGTGGCGTCGAGGTAGTAGTAGCACTCTTTGACGTCTTCGCCGTGGTTGCCCTCGGGGCCGGTGAGGCCGAAGAGTCGCTCTTTGAGGATGGTGTCCTTGCCGTTCCACAGCGCCAGTGAAAAGCAGAGCCGGCATTCGCGATCAGTGAAGCCGAAGAGCCCATCCTCGCCCCAGCGGAAAGCTCTGCTGCGCGCGTGATCGTGCGGAAAATAAGACCAGACGCTGCCATCGGCTGAGTAGTCTTCGCGCACCGTGCCCCACTGACGCTCAGAGAGATAAGGCCCCCAGCGCTTCCAGTTGGCTTTCCTCAGTACGTCCAGGGCCAGGCGCTGCGATTCAGGATCATTTGGAGGTTGCTTGTCACTCATGGTGCTTGTGTGCCTCCGCGTGTCACCGCTTTTTCGGCGGCGGCGATCATCTGGCCGAAACGTTCATCACTGACGCCGAGCTTGGTGGCAAAAGCCTGAAGCACGATGCGCTCATTGGGGTGAAGCTCGCCATCAGCCACGGCCACACGAAGCATTGTCTTCATTGATTCTTCAGGGTCGCCGCGCAGGAAGCGAAACTGCTGTTCGTAATAGTTGGGATCGCTGGTAGCACGATCGCGCATCGCCTTGAAGGAGGCAGCACCGACACCGGCATCCGTCGCCAGATGCTGGAGGATTACCAGTTCATTTTCACTGATGGTGCCATCAAGCCCCGCAACGCAACACGCGGCACGAAGAATTTCTACTTTGCTGAGCATGGTGAAATCTCGGGGAAAGGATTCAGTTTCTACAAACCACGGAAAGACGATCGGCACATGGCGACCACTGGTACATCATAAGGTTTGTCGGGCACTGAAGAGCGTGGTCATTTGGTTCGTACTCCCCTCCCTTCCAGGGAGGGGCGGGGGAGGGTTGGATTTTCGATTGTCAAATAGTGATTAGTCACACACTGGTTTTCTGAGCGCTCGACCCTCCCCTAACCCCTCCCTAGGAGGGAGGGGAATATGAAAAGTCATTTGCTTGCTCTCTCACACCATCAGCACCGGCTGCACACGGTTGCCTTTCATGCGACCCGCATCCAGATTCATCTTCACCTGTCCGCCCACGATTGTCGTCAGCGCCCGGCCTTTCACCTTCCAACCATCAAACGGACAGTTGCGGCTCTTGCTCTGAAACTCTTTCACATCAACCGTCCACGCGTGATTCGGATCGATGATCGTCACATCCGCATCAGCGCCGAAACCAAGATGCCCCTTGCTCGCATCGAGGCCCACGAGCCTGGCGGAATTGATCGTCATCATCGCCAGCATGTGAGGCCAGTCAATCGCTTCGCTTTCGATCAGTGCCTTGGCATAAAGTGAAAGCGCACAGTCGAGACCGATGATGCCAAAGGGAGCCGCGGCAAACTCGAGTTCCTTTTCTTCCAGCGTGTGCGGCGCATGATCCGTAGCAAGCACGGTGATCGTGCCATCGCGCACACCTTCGATGATTGCATCGACATCGCGTTTGGCACGCAACGGAGGATTCATCTTGAAATTAGTGTCGTACGTAGAACAACTCTCTTCAGTCAGCAGCAGATGATGCGGCGAAGCCTCGGCGGTGATGTAAGTCTGGCCGAAGAGATTTTTGCGAGCCTGGCGAATCAGTTCGACGCTGCCGCCGCTGCTGAGATGTTGCACGTGATAGCGCACGCCGATGTTCTGACTCATGTTCAAAAGAATGTCGCGTTGAATGATCAGCTCTTCGGCGACACGAGGCCAACCGGCGAGGCCGAGCTTCGTGGCGAGGGCGCCAGCATTCATGACGCCGCCGCCTAATTCGTGATCTTCGCAGTGCTGCATGATGACCTTGCCGGTCATCGCGATGTACTGCATCGCCTTATTCATGACAGCCGCGCTGCCCACCGCCACGCCGTCATCGGTGAACCCGACGGCGCCCGCTTTGGACATGAGGCCGATCTCGGCGAGTTCCTTGCCCTCTCGGCCTTTGGTGATGGCGCCGACTGGATAAACATTGGCGAGATTGGCCCTGCGTGATTGATGAAAAACAAACTCAACGCGTCCATCATCATCCAAAGCCGGCCGCGTGTTGGGCATGCAGCAAACGGTGGTGAACCCGCCAAAGACAGCCGAGGCTGCGCCGGTGGCGATGGTTTCTTTTTCTTCCTGGCCCGGTTCACGAAAGTGCACGTGAATGTCCAAAAGGCCCGGCGAAACAATGCAGCCCGAAGCATCGATCACCGTCTGCTCACCCGCAGCTTGCGGTTTGGTGGAAGTGCCAATGCGCTGCACCTTGCCGTCCGCGAGCAGAACATCAGTGACCTGGTCGATGTTGTTGGCGACGTCAATGACGCGCCCGTTCTTGATTAGGATTTCAGACATATCGGTAGCTTAACAATTCCAATTGGACGCGGGAGCACTGCACCGAGCGGCGAACAATGAAGGACTCGCATTTAGGGATCGTGTGGAGCCACCATCTGCACCGATCCAGCACTGCGTGATTCGTTTTATGCAGTGAATCAGCTTGACGCACTGGTATAGAACCGAAGCGCAAAGCGCCAGAAGTAGCGCGTGAAGATGAACAGCCCAATCGCCACCGCTGCTTGAAGAATCAGCCAGTGCATTTGGGCCTGTCCGAGCATGACCTGCGCGGGGATCGTGGTCATGAACGCTACTGGCACGATGAAGGTGAAGAACACCCGCACCACCACCGGAAAGGCAGCGACGGGATACCGGCCGGCATCGAGAAAAGTGCGCAGTACTTCCGTGGCGTTCCACACTTTCACATACCAGATCGACAGGCAGCCGACGATAAACCACAAGCTGTAAAGCACGATCACGGCGAGCACCAACGGAATGAACCCGAGAATCACATCGACCGCCGGGGAGTCACGTCGCACTGCGGCGACAATCAAAATCCCCAGCCCCGAAAGCATGTCAGGTAAACCCCAGGGCGTGGCATTACGCAGTGAGAGCCAGAACTGACTGTCGATGGGTTTGAGCAAGACGAAATCGAGCGTGCCGCGATGCACGTACTCGACGATGCGTGTGAGGTTGGGTGTGAGGATGGAAGTGGTGATGCCGTTGAGGAAGATGAACAGGCCAAAGACGGTGAGCGCTTCATCCCAGGTCCAGTTGCCCAGCGATGCGCCATGGCGATAAAACAGGTCCAAGCCGAAGATCCCACCAGCGAGGCCGCCCAGGCTGTTGATCGCAGCCAGCAGAAAGTTCATGCGGTATTCCATCTCAGCGGAGATGGAAGCCGACCAGAATCTTCGCCAGGTTGTGAGGTAGCGTTTCATAAGAACAAAAGTGATACACGAAGATTGCCGCCTTCAAGCGCCCATCGCGGAGTAGCGTTTGAGTGCCGCCCGCCAAAGCAGACGATTGATCACGAAGAAAATAATCGTCCACATCAACAGCAGCCCGATGACCCACACAAGATTCACAGGTCGGCCAAGCAGAATCTGTGCCGGGTAATACATGATCAGTGGAAACGGCGTCGCGTTGGCAATGTTCTGCATGGTCGGCGAATAGACATCCAACGGCCCGAGCAGCCCCGACAAAAACAGATAGACCATGAACCAGACCTGCTCAATCGCCGACGCTCGCTCCGACCAGAACGCAAAGAGCGCAAAGGTGTATTGAATGAGAAACCGCAGGGCAAATGCAAGATAAATCGACACCGCTCCCGCAGTAATATCGAACAGAGATGGCGACCACCGCGCTTGCGGAATCAGAAGCAGCACGATGCCCAGAGCCGCAAACACAAACGGAAATCGCGTGAACCTTTCCGCTGAGTGAGCAGCCACATGACGCCAGACTGGATCAATGGGTTGCAACAGAAACGGCGAGAGCCTGCCTTGCAGCACATCGACTTCAAACTCATAGATCACCCACACCACCGTGAATTGCCTGACGATGAAAAGCGCTGCGAAGTACTGAGCAAACTGCGATGCATCCAGAGGCAACTTGCCGCCTTGTGCCGCCTGAATCCAGATGCCCATGAGAATGAGCGGAAAAGCAGTGGCGAGCATCCAGAGAAAAATCTCCGAGCGCACTTCCACCATCAGCGCATTGTACACGCTCAGCATAACCCGAAATCTGCGGAGAAATCGGCCCATTGAATCAGGCCATCCCTTCCTTGAATAACCGACCAATGGTCTCTTCAATCGGCGGATCGGTAATCGTCATGTCCAGCACATCAAGCTCCGCAAGCATGCGATTGATCGTCCGCGTCAGATCGCTTCGCTGCACGATGAACCTGGCTTGCCGCCCTTCGCACATTTCAACTTCACCATACGCACAGAGCGATTCCCGATCGCAAGGCTCGCGCAGTTCCAACTTCACTTCACGATAAGGGGCAAACCTTTCGATCACGCCATCGAGACTGCCATCGTAAATCAGACTGCCCTGATGAATCATGATGACACGCTTGCACAAGGCGGTGATGTCCGCCATGTAATGACTGGTGAGCAAAATGGTGGCGTTGTACTTCTTGTTGTAGTCGCGCAGAAAATCCCGCACTGCAGCCTGAGCATTGACATCCAGCCCAAGCGTCGGCTCATCGAGAAATAGAATCCTCGGCTGATGAATCAGCGCTGCAAGCAACTCGCATTTCATCCGCTCGCCCAGCGACAGCTTGCGCACAGGCTTTTTCAGTTCATCGCCTAGCGAAAGCATCTGGCTCAGTTCCTTCAAGCGGCTCTGATACTCATCATCGCTCAGGTCATAAACCGCAGCATTGATCCGCAGCGAATCGAGCGCTGGCAGATCCCAGATCAGTTGCTGCTTCTGCCCCATCACCAGCGTGATCTGCTTGAGAAACGAAACATCACGCTTGACCGGGTTGGCCCCCGCGACGACCGCCTGTCCGCTGGTGGGATGAATGAGGCCGGTGAGCATTTTCAGTACGGTGGTCTTGCCTGCGCCATTGGCCCCGAGGAAGCCGACGATCTCGCCCGGCTCAATGGAAAAGGTGACGCTCTTGACAGCTTCAACGGTCTTGTACTTGCGATGAAAGAAATGCCGCATCGCGCCCATGAAGCCAGACTCGCGCTCGCCGACGCGGAAATGCTTGCTTAGATCGGTGGCGGCAATGATCGACATGCTCAGCATCATAGTGAAGCAACGGCAAGTGTTTTGAGCGGTTCGCCTTGGCGAACGATCAATGAGATTAGTGATTCCAACTCGCCGGCGACTTGAGCCGAATCAGACGATATGATGTCCCACCGTTTATCGCTGCGGGCGTGGCGAAATTGGCAGACGCGCCAGATTTAGGTTCTGGTCCCGAAAGGGGTGTGGGTTCAAGTCCCTCCGCCCGCATTGCACATTGAAAGAAGATGAAGAGGCAGCAGTTCGCGCAGCTTCAAGCCGACGGCTTGCCAGCACCGCGCAGTTTCGCCCTGCTTCCAAATGCTCCTCGGCGCCCGTAGCTCAGTTGGATAGAGCGGCGGTTTCCTAAACCGCAGGTCGGCAGTTCGAATCTGCCCGGGCGCATTGCAATCGCTGTTTTTGTATCACTATCGTCCATCGACCTGCCAGATGCGTCCATGGTTGGACCCATCGCGCGCCCCGAAATGCGCCCCGCGAAGGGCCCTCCTGGGCGGGCTGGTTCCCTGGCATTGCCGCGAGCAGTGGAATGCGATGTAAAGCTCCGCCGTTTTTTCGGCACCCGGATTTGTCTACTTTCACCATTTTTCATTTTCGCCTCTCATCGTAAGTCATTGCCAATATATCGGTTGCGCTCTGTCTACGGGTAAATAGGTAGACGTCTACCCGGAAACCCTTATTGGCCGAAGCAGTTTCGCCTCACAGAACACCGAGATAGGCAAGTCGCGTCGGCAGTGGGCATGGCGAAGGCTTCGTTAGGTGAGGTGATATGGTGATGCGAGGAGGAGTGGTGTGGATCGATCCAGCTCATAGTTTACCATTATTTGAACCATTGGTCAAGGTTGATTTTCTATTTAATTTTGGCGTCGCATGGCCAGCGTGTCTGCCTCGCCCCCCTGGTGCAGCCAAGCAGTTGTCTGCGCTGTCCTATCATGTTTGCAGGATCGCGTGGCGCTCCGTTGCATGCGCTGGCTCTGCCAGTGGCGAATACCATGGCTACACATTCGATCTCAGGTTCGTAGTGCAGCCCTTTGAAGGAATAATCGTCCATGTTTTTGCGACTGACAGATTCCCAAACTCCGTCGGCACTACGCCATGTGCTGCTGGCGATCGTTCTCATCGTGGGCTGTGGAGGTTTGCCCTCGCGCGCCCAGGAAGTGGTTGACTATCAGCGGCAGATCAAGCCGATCTTTGCGGCCAGATGTTACGCCTGTCATGGCGCACTCAAACAAAACGCAAAGCTTCGTCTCGATACAGCGGCGCTGGCAATCCAAGGCGGCAAGCATGGCCAGGCGATCAAGCCCGGCGACCCGGTCGGTAGCGCGCTGCTGACTCGCATCATTGCAACCGATGAACTGGATCGAATGCCACCGGAAGGCGAGCCGCTTAAGCCGGCGGAAATCGCAGCGATTCGTGCATGGATCAGCCAGGGCGCCAAGGGGCCCGCTGGTGAAAAGCCTGAGCGCGATCCGCAGGATCACTGGGCGTTTAAGCCTCCGGTGCGGCCCGCGATTCCAACGGTCGCATCGGCTGCATGGTCCAAAAATCCGATTGACGCTTTCATCGCTGCGGAACATGCACAGCGCAAACTTACTCCTGTGCCACCGACAGACCGACGCCTCTGGCTGCGGCGTGTTTCGATCGATCTCATCGGCCTGCCTCCCACGCGCGAAGAGATGGACACCTTTGTCGCAGATCAATCCGACGATGCTTATGACAAAGTCGTAAGCAGGTTGCTGGGCAGTCCGCAGTATGGCGAGCGGTGGGGCAGGCACTGGATGGATATCTGGCGCTACAGCGACTGGTGGGGATTAGGGGCCGAGGTTCGCAACTCGCAAAAGCACATCTGGCACTGGCGCGATTGGATCGTCGAATCACTTAACGCGGACAAGCCGTACGACCAGATGCTGCGCGAGATGCTCGCTGCCGATGAACTCTACCCCAACGACATGGACCGCCTTCGCGCTGGAGGATTTCTTGCCCGGCAGTATTTCAAGTTCAACCGCACCACCTGGCTCGATGGGGCTGTCGAGCATACAGCCAAGGCAATGCTCGGCTTGACCTTCAACTGCGCGAAGTGCCACGATCACAAATACGACCCGATATCGCACGTTGATTACTACCAGCTTCGAGCCTTCTTCGAACCTTATCAGGTGCGTACTGATGTAGTGGATGGTGAACTCGATCCTGAGAAGAACGGCATTCCGCGCGGCTTCGATTCCAACCTGAAAGCTGAAACCTATCTGCACCTGCGCGGCGACGACCGCAACCCGGACAAGAGCCGTGCCATCGCTGCTGCCATGCCTTCGTTTCTTTCGCGCGAAACGATGCAGATTGTGCCCGTCGATCTGCCTGTCGAAGCGCACCAGCCGGGCTTGCGTTCGTTCGTCATTGATACTCATCTGAAGCTTGCGGAACAACGCGTCACACAAGCGGAACAGGCGCTGGCTCAAGCGAAAAAGACATTGATCGAAGCGGAGCGTGTCGCGATTCTCGCTGCTCAAGCGAAGGCGAAAGCCGAACTTGAAATGCCCAAGCAGGCGGCGGCGCAAGCGACAGTCGATGCGGTGAAGAAGGAGGCAAAGACTTTGCTTCGCGATGATTTTTCTGTTGCCAAGCCAGATGTCTGGGAGATGCGCGGCGGCAACTGGGCCTACGCGAAGGGCAAGCTTTCGCAGTCGCAAAGCGGCGCGACAAGAACAGCAATTCGCTACAAGCATGCGCCGCCGACGGACTTCGAGGCGAAGCTCAAGTACATACCCACTGGCGGCGACATGTGGAAGTCCATCGGCATCGCGTTCGACGTCACCGAACAAGGTCACATGGTGACTGCCTACCTCAGCGCTTATGCCGGTGGCCCCAAGTCGCAGATCACCTACAAGAACAATGGCGCAGATGTCTATCCGCCCGAGGCTGCGCAGGGGCGCAAGGTCGATCTCAATAAGTCTTACGAGATCACGCTGCGGGTCCGTGGCACACTCATGAATGTGCTCATTGATGGTGAACAATCACTCGCCTACCGACTGCCGATTGAACGAAAGAACGGGCATCTGGAAATCAGCACCTTCGATGCGATGGCCCAACTGGTCGCCTTTGAGCTGAACGAACTTTCTGAAGATGTGGTGCTTTCCGATGCAGCTTCGCCGACTGCGAAAGCCAAGGATGGCCCGCTTTCTGTAGAGGAAGCGAAGCTGATGGTCGCACTGGCCCAGAAAGCGCTGGCGGTGGCAACGCTGCAATCACCGTCTATCAAGGCGCGGGCAGCAGCGCAGCGAGCACAATATCAGCAGCCTGTGCTGGAGAATCTCGCCGCACTTGTTGCCGAGGCTGTGCGAAGTGAGCGCATGGCAGCGGCAGCGCAAGCAGAGGAAAATGCAGCGCGAGCTGAATTGGAATTAGCGAAAGCTGTCCCGGCCAAGCGAGCTGATGCACAGAAAAAGTTCGACGCATCCAAGGTAGCGCTGGAGAAATCACAACAGGCGATCGCCGCGCCGGGTGGCACCTTTACGCCACTTGTCGGTTCGCTGAAAATGTTTGAATCGAATCTGGAAAGCGAAGCCTCTCGCCGGGCACCATTTCCCACGACCAGCACAGGTCGGCGCACAGCTCTTGCCGCCTGGATCACTGATGTGAAGAATCCACTAACGGCGCGCGTAGCCGTCAATCACATCTGGTCCCGCCACATGGGGCAGCCGCTGGTCGCCACTGTTTTTGACTTTGGTCGCAAAGGTGCTTTGCCGACGCATCCGCAGCTTCTGGACTGGCTGGCTGTGGAACTCATCGAGCAAGGCTGGAGCATGAAGCACCTTCATCGCCTGATTGTCACATCGCAGACCTATCGTCTTTCTTCATCGAATCTCGATGCAGCCCCAGCAACGCGTCAAGCCGATCCTGACAACCATTATTACTGGCGCGCCAACCCCGTCCGCATGGAGGCACAGGTGGTGCGCGACAGTCTGCTGCTTCTGGCGGGAGAACTGGACCTGACGCAAGGCGGCCCTTCTATTCCCGCGAGTAGCGAAACCTCGCGCCGCCGCAGTATCTACTTTGTTCACTCTCACAACGAGCATCAGAAGTTTCTCTCCATGTTCGATGATGCCAATGTGCTGGATTGTTACCGCCGCACGCAGAGCATCGTGCCGCAGCAGGCACTGGCGCTGGCGAACAGCGCCCTTGCCACATCGATGGCACAGAAGATCGCGCAGCGCCTCACAGCTGCGAATGCTGCGCTGTCCGACAGTGATTTCAGTCGCGCCGCTTTTGTGACTGTGCTTTGCGCCGAGCCCAATGACACCGAGATGCACGCCATGATTCAAGCGATGGCCAAGCTGTCCGAATCCGCTCGCCTCAATAAACGACCAGACCCGCTCCTGCACGCTCGAACCAGTCTCGTTCATGCCCTTTTGAATCACAATGATTTCATCACCATCCGCTGAGATCCGATACCTTCGGCTCTGCACAGCCAATGAAATATCAGAGACTCCACCATGCCTCACCCGATCAACCCCAACTACCAATCCTCTCCGCGCGGTATCCACCGGCGGCAGTTTCTTTCGGATGTCGGCATGGGATTCGGCGGCCTGGCGCTGGGCGCAATGCTGGCGCAAGACGGCATCGTCCGCGCCGATGCTCCGCTGCTCTGGCAACCGCCCGATGGCCTGCCGCATTTCGCGCCCAAAGCTAAAAGTGTCATCTGGCTGTTCATGAACGGCGGCGTCTCTCAGGCCGAGTCCTTCGATCCAAAGCCGGAGCTGACCAAGTATGCCGGCAAGTCGATCAGCGACACACCGCACAAGGATGTGCAGAATCCTGACAAGCTCAAGCTGGCGCGCGTCACCGTCATCAACGATGCCAACGGGCAGCAGCGCAACAAGCTCTATCCCCTTCAAGTGGGCTTCCGAAAGTACGGACAGTCGGGCATCGAAATGAGCGATTGGGTTCCGCACATCGGCAGCTGCGCCGATGACATGGCGGTGATCCGTTCGATGTACACCACCGATGACAATCACGGTGCGCAGACGCAATTTCACTCAGGTCGCCACATGCTCGATGGCGAGTACCCAACACTCGGCGCCTGGGTTCATTACGGGCTGGGATCGATCAACGACAATCTGCCGCAGTTCATTTCGATGGGCAACCGCGAATACTGGAATGCGAAAGATGGTCACTACCTGGGGCCAGCCCACGATGCCATTCCGATACGAGTCGATCCCAAAAACCCCTTGGATTACGGCAAATCAGCATCGGGTCTGACCGAGGATGAACAGCGGATCGGCTTCGATCTCGTAGGCAAGTTGAACAGCCTCAAAGCCACGGAGTATCCAGGTGATCCCGCGCTGACTGCCCGCATCAAGGCTTACGAACTTGCGTTCCGCATGCAGACATCTGTGCCGCAGACGCTGAATCTCAGCGCTGAAAGTAAAGGCACGCATGAGATGTACGGCCTCGATGATCCCGCCACGCACGACTTTGGCATGCAGATGCTCGCGGCTCGCAGGTTCGTCGAGCGCGGCGTGCGATTCATTCAGGTGCAGCATGGTGCCGGCGGTGCGGGTGCATGGGATGCGCACGGCGGACTCAAGGAGAATCACACGAAGAACTTCAAAGCTGTGGACAAGCCCATCGCCGGCCTGCTCAAGGATCTGAAGCAGCGCGGCCTGCTGGATTCCACACTCGTCATCTTCGCCAGTGAGTTTGGTCGCACTCCAGGCACGCAAGGTTCCGACGGCCGGGATCATCACATCTACGGCTTCTCGGTCTGGATGGCTGGCGGCGGTGTTCAGGGCGGCATCGTCCACGGCGCGACGGATGAAATCGGTTTTCATGCAGTCGAGAATCGGCACTATGTCACCGACATCCACGCCACCATTTTGCATCAACTGGGCCTGGATTCACGCAGGCTTGAAGTGCCCGGACGCAAACGCCTGGATATCGATCATGGCAAGGCGATTGCGGAGATTCTCACCTAACCGAGAGGGCATGGCCCAGTGGCAAGCGTCCCGACTGACGACGTGAGCCACTGATTGCGCGACTTGAACATCGAGCAACCCCGCTTAGAAACCGTTCAGATCTTTTTTTGAAAAAGTGTCCCTTCCGCCCGCCACTGCCTACCATCGGACATGAAGAGATTCCTATTTCATTCTGCAAAGGTTGTCCTCGCGATCACGTTGACTGGGATGCTGGTGGTCCTGATTGGCTGCGTGCGCCAGAGCGGCGGGGTCTGGTATTTCCACGAGGCCAAGCGACCTGTGGGCTGGCCTGACCTCACTCCCGTGGACGAGGTGCAGATCAAGCAGTACCCGGCCTACCGCGAAGCAATCGTGCAAAGTAACGCAGCCCAGAGCAATCAGGGCAGTATGTTCCGTACGCTCTTCAAGCACATTCAGCAGAATGACATTTCCATGACGGCTCCAGTGGACATGACTTATCAGGCTTCATCCGACAAGTTGGAGATGAAGTCAATGGCCTTTCTTTACGATGAGCCCGAGCGCGGCCCAGTGACCGATGACGGCAACGTCACCGTCCTCGATGTGCCCGCCACCAAGGTGGCCAGCATCGGCGTGCGAGGCAGCTACAGCGACGAGCGCTTCGATGCGGCGCTTAAGCAGTTGAACACTTGGCTTGCGTCCGGCGATGAGTACGAAGCTGCCGGTGCGCCGAGATACCTGGGATACAACAGTCCCTTCGTGCCGTTCTTCTGGCGATACGGAGAGGTGCAGATCCCCGTAAAGGCTCACCGAGTGGATGGCTCAGAATGATGCTGGAGAAAGCAACTCTACTCCCTGTCTTGGCATAGTTATGCAACTGGCGGAGCGATTCATGAGCGAGCCCATTCATTCACAAAATTCACCATCTTGGGCAAGACGCTGGCTCATCGCTGCGGGGCTGTACAACATCGCATGGGGTGGAGTGACCATCGCCTTCCCTCATTTGCTTTTCGATGTTGCCCACGCAGAGCGAATGAGTTACCCGGCAATCTGGCAATGCGTCGGCATGATCGTCGGTGTTTACGGCATCGGGTATCTCATCGCCGCTGACGATTCTCGTACACACTGGCCCATTGTCTTTGTCGGCTTGCTTGGCAAAGTCTTTGGCCCCATCGGCTTTGCAGTCGCAGTATTCAGCGGCACATTCCCACCTTTATTCGGCTTGACGATTCTCACGAACGATTTGATCTGGTGGATCCCCTTCACGATGATCCTGCGCGACGCAGTTCGACATCGTTCAGAGCGGGACGTACCCGTAGGGCCATGTCTGCGATTTCTCAAGGAAACTCGGATCGCTGCTCCGCCCAACGCGGTCTTCCGCTTTCACGAAAGTTCTGATGCTCTGACGCAATTAATCCCGCCATGGGAGAATATGGCTGTGGCCGAGTCTGACGAATCGCTACATCAGGGAAGCCGAGTCGTGCTGCGTGGTCGGGTTGGTCCCTTCAAGGTTGAGTGGATCGCAGTCCATACCGAATATGATCCGCCGCATCTTTTTGCAGATCGACAGGTGGCCGGCCCGTTTGCCTGGTGGTATCACCGCCACCGGTTTCTTGATGATGGCAAAGGCGGCACGATTCTGCGCGACGAGGTGGAGTATCAACCCCCGCTTGGCGTCATTGGCCGATGGCTTGGCGGCTGGCTGATCCGGCGCAAGCTCGAACGCATGTTCGCGTATCGCCATGAGACGACACGCCGGTTGATCGAGTCGGGTGACTACAGCAACTGATTGATGCTGATTGATGCTGATGAACCGCCAGTTGATGAGGTGTTGCTGTACTGCAAGTATCATGTTGACACCTCAAGAATGATTGGCACCAGACAGCCGAGGTTAGTTGCGCTGCCGATGGAGCACTATGATCTTGCCCAACGGGGCAATGAACGCGGCGCAATTGTCCGCCTGCCGCTGCATCGGCCGACGAGCTGCCAGACCACGCGGTGAAAATGAAGCTTTACCAGGTTCTTAGCGACATCACGGCGACGGATGTTGTCGACATCTCCCTTGTCGCAGCGCTGGTCTATGCGCTTTTGTTGGCGCTGAAGCGGTCCCACGCCACCTTCGTGCTCGGCGGCATGTTGTCTCTGGGCGTATTTTATGTCCTCGCGCTCACGCTGGGATTGCGCCTTACCTCGTTCGTCTTTCAGACAGTATTCACCGTTCTGCTGGTCGCAGTCATTGTGATCTTCCAGGAGGAGATTCGCGCCTTTTTCGAGCGCGTCGCTGTTTGGGCTTTGCACGGCAACAGCAGGCGAAAACAGATCGTTGTGTCGTCCCCGGCTATCGAGATGCTCGTCGCATCCACGAGCGATTTCGCGCGCAAGAAGATCGGCGCGCTGATCGTGCTCAAGGGCAACGACGAGTTGTCACGCCATCTCAAAGGTGGCGTCAACCTCAACGGCGTAGTCAGCGAGCAATTGCTGCGCAGCATCTTCGACCCGCATTCACCCGGGCACGACGGCGCACTGCTGATGGCCGGCGACCGCGCTGTTCAGTTCGCGTGTCATCTGCCTCTCTCGGCAGACATGTCTCAACTTTCCCAGCGCGGCACCAGGCATGCCGCTGCTCTAGGGCTGTCGGAGAAGACCGATGCGATGTGCATCGTTGTTTCCGAAGAGCGAGGCATGATCTCGATCGCACGACACGGCAAGCTCACCCAACTCGACGATCCGCTGATGCTGCGGCAGGCGCTGGAGGATTTTCAACGGGAAATAGAACCCCCGCGCACGCCCACGTCATTCGTGTCCCTCGTCCTGCGACGCAACCTTCGCCTTAAGGCAGCCGCCATCGCGCTGTCCCTCTCGTTGTGGTTCTTTTTCGTCTACGAGTCGGTCATTGAATATCGCAGCTTCATCGTGCCCGTCGAACAGACAGGTCTTCCCGCTGAGTACAAGATCGCGTCAATAGGACCCTCACGCGTACAGGTCATTGTGTCGGGGCCGCGCCGCGCTTTTTATCTGGTGAGCGAGGCTGACTTCAAGATCATCATCAAACTCCACGATGCTGAACCAGGCGAACGCGAGATTACATTGGCTTCGTCGGACTTGGTACTGCCCGACAATGTGGCGTTTGCCAACCTCATTCCGCGGCTCGTCAAAGTCATCGTCGTGTCGGCGGGCTCGCGACTGCCGTGAACATCTTCACGTGACCCCAGAAGTGAATCTGGCGTTTGCCAGAGATTAGACCATCAGGCGTTTTGTCCAGCGATAGCGCGTTCAATCGCGTCTTTCACGCTCATCGGCCGAACCGCGAAATCTTTGCTTGCCTTGGTGTCTCGTACGACAGTGGGATTTCTCAATCCCTCAATGAGATGTCGGCCAATCTGGTAGGACGTGGGAGTAACCAGTGCCAGCCAAAGGCCAGAGAGAAAAGGAGTGAGGACGGGTACGAAGACGAGCCAGCGACGCAGGCCCCTTTGCCTGGCGTATTCCCTGATCAGGTCTCCATAGGTCACGACTTCGGGGCAGCCGATTTCATATATTCGGCTTTCGCCGGCAGCCAGATCGTGCGCTGCCAGAAGATAGTTCAGGACATTTTCCACCGCGATGGGCTGCGTCGGCGTTGACAGCCAGCGAGGACAAAGCAAGACGGGCAGGCGATCAGTCAGTGATTTCATTAACTGAAATGACAAGCTGCCTTCACCGATGACCATGCCGGCTCGAAACTCGATCGTCTCGATGCCCGAGTTGCGTAGAATTTTACCCACCTCATGTCGACTGCGCAGATGTGGTGAGAGTTTTGGATCAGCATCATTACCCAATCCCCCCAGATAAATGATCCGCTTTACACCGGCCTTTTTCGCGGCGTGAGCGAAGTTCTCGGCGGCCTGACGATCCTCCTTCTCGAAATCCTTGGAGTCGGACATGAGGTGAACCAGATAGTAGGCCGTGGTGACACCCTGTAGCGCCTCATCGAGAGAAGATGGATCGAGTACATCACCACGGGCAATCTGCGTGGATTCACTGACGAGCGGTCGCAGCTTGTCGGGATTGCGAGCCAGGCATCGCAGCTTTACCGGCAGCTCACGAAGCCGGGGAATCAGTCGGCCACCGATGTATCCCGACGCGCCGGTCAGGAGAACAACCGGTTCGCTCGATGGTTCAGGAGATGAGGAGGGGGGCAAAGGCATGTCGTACTCTGGATGGTCGAAAGAGGTCTCTGCTCATAGTATGTCATACCCATCGCTCAGGACTATGCTTTGGGCCTGCCGGCTTGTTGGGTGTCGCCGGGATGGGCTGCTTTTTCGAGGAATTCTGATGCTGGTGCTGCGCAAACCATCTGCCGAAGTCGTACGCCGGTTTCTGGCGAGGCAGGCGAATATGCCCTTGAGCTATCCCGCAGTGGGGGCGACGGCGACCTCGCCACCGCCAGGTTACGTGGTGGATCACACACGTATCAGACTCGGCGAAGGTGAGGCGGTTTTCGAGAAGGCGAAGGCAGCACTCCAAAGATGGGAACAGTTTCGCTTGGGGTGGGTTGAGCCGTGCTCGATGGATGCACCGATCAGAAAAGGTGAGATCGTGGCAATCCTGGGACGGGGGATGGGCATGTGGTGGCTCAACGCATGCCGAATTATTTATGTTGTTGATGAGTCGGGACCGGACACAAGATTTGGATTCGCGTACGGCACGCTGCCCGGGCACATCCAACGTGGCGAAGAGCGTTTTTTGATTGAATGGGACCAGCGTGATGGAAGTGTCTGGTTCGATATCCTTGCATTTTCACGGCCGAACTACGTCCTGACCCGCCTGGGCTATCCGTTGGTGCGCCGTGCCCAGAAACGATTCGGGCGCGAAGCGGCTCAAGCCATGCGGCTAGCCGCGACAAAGGCGACACGATCGCGTGAGACAAACCTGATATGACCTGGCTTGATTGGTACAACAGTTTGAGTAAACCCGCGTGGACCCCGTCGCCTTCGACGATCGGCACCATCTGGCAGATTCTGTACCCGATCATTCTGATCTCGTTCGGGTTTGTCTTCGTGCAGTATTTCCGTGGCAAGGTGCTTGGCCGGGTCGCACTGCCTTTTGCGATCAATCTGGTGGCCAATCTCGCCTTTACGCCGATCCAGTTCGGTTTGCGAAACCTGCCACTGGCGGCTGTGGACATCCTGATCGTGCTGGTCACAATTCTGTGGGCGATGTTGGTCGTGTGGCGGCATTATCGCTGGGTCGCCCTAGCCCAGATTCCATACCTGATCTGGGTATCAGTTGCGAGCGTGCTGCAACTGAGCATTACCGCAAGCAATTGGAACGGTTGAATCAGAGTCCAACTTGAGCGGTCCAATTGTCACGAGCAAGCCCAGCCCCATTTCCTAACTCTATGGCCCGGACGTCAACAATCTCGGCTCCTACGCCCGCAACTGCCTGCTTGCCCGGCGGATGGCCGAGCGAAACGTGCGATTCATCCAGCTATCCCATCGCGGCTGGGATCACCATTCGCGCCTGCCGGAAAATCAAGTGCGAGAGATGCACGCCACGATGGTGCACCTACAAGTCGTGGACGCACGAGGGCGGCATCAGCACGCCGATGATCCTCCGCTGGCCCGGCCGCGTGAAGCCCGGCTCGCAGACCAACCTACCGGCGCACATCATCGACTTCATGCCCACCTTCTGCGAACTGG
Source organism: uncultured Phycisphaeraceae bacterium (assembly GCA_964650055.1). GTDB lineage: Bacteria > Planctomycetota > Phycisphaerae > Phycisphaerales > Phycisphaeraceae > JTS-RE9. The sequence continues at coordinate 32,334 of CAZYQL010000005.1, forward strand.
CCGGCACGGACTACCCCTCGAAGTACGGCGGCAACGAGATCATTTCCGTCGAAGGCAAAAGCATGCTGCCGATCTTCGAGGGCAAGGCCCGCGAGCCGCACGACCAACTGTACTGGGAATGGTCAGACCACCGCGCCGTGCGTCAGGGCAAGTGGAAACTTGTTTGGAACCGCAAGACGTGGGAGCTATACGACATCGACGCCGACCGCACGGAGACCAACGACCTGGCGAAGGATCAGCCCGAACGCGTCGAGGCGATGAGTAAACTGTGGTTTGACTGGGCGGACAAGACTGGGCTGAAGACGAAGGAGTAATAGCCTCATCGCTACGCGGCCTCTATCATCTCTTAACCATGCGTCGTTTTTTCAAATGGTTCATTCGCATTCTCGGAGTCGCCGGGGTCGTCCTTTCGATCGGCTTGCTGTTCTACATCCTCTCTGCACGCGGCATTGCGGAGCGCCAGATTCTGCAGGCGCTACGCGATCTTGGAATCGATGATGCCTCCGTTGAGGTCCGTAGCATCGGCACGAATCATTTGCAGATCACTCATTTAAATATGGGTGATCAGGCGGGCTTGAGTATCGGTGCAGTCGGGGTTGACTATGCTCTCTCGCTTACTGGCCAGGTGCAGGTCAAGACCATCGATATCAGCGGCGCTCAGCTCGATCTGCGGCTGCGCGATGGCAAACTCGATATCGGCCCTCTGGCGAATTTCAAAAGCAGTGACACCCAAAGCTATGCCGATGACGAACTGCCTTTCGATGTGCTCAAGCTGCGAGCAGCCTCGGTGCGACTGGAGTGGAACGGCAGACATTTCACCTTGCCGGTGCAAGCCACGCTGACTCATCAAGGCAGCGGCGTTTGCGATGTCGATGCGACCATCACCTTGCTTGGACTGGATATTCCAGTCAAGGGAACCATTGATTTCACAGCACCGGAAGCTGATTCCACCCAAAGTATGCGACCCATGGCGGATGGCATTTCTTTCAACCTCAATGCACTGTTCGAGGGCACATCGATTCTGATCGCTGGTCACCAAGGTGGTACACGTGATCCGTTTTCATTGATGGTGTCCGTCCCGGATACGGAGCAGAACACGACAGCCCCCTTCCAATGCAAGGTGGTACTCTTGCGTCGTGACGAAGGATCGAAGATCACCGTCCGCGCTTCTGGCCAGTCCGAGCAGTTCGATTTGCTGCTGGCCCAGTTCGGGTTGATCTCGCGCGGGTTGCACACCACCTTCGACGCTGAACTCGACCTGACGACCGCAAAAGGCACGGCAAAAATCAATCTGGCAGCGGACACGGTTTCGGTGCAGGCAAGCGGCACAGCGGCGCTGCTGCACAAGCCGGCGTTTGCGATGGATCTCACAGCTGACTGGGCAACCGATCTTCATATTCAATCCTCTGCGACTTCCGGGCTTTCGTTTGAGCGCATCGATCTGCCTCACGAAACGCAGCGACGCTCGATCGATGGAGGATCGCTGCTGACCCACTTCGATCTGATGATTCCGCGCGATGGCACAGCGGGGCGCTGGCCGCGCTTGGCGCTGGATGTCGGGATCAAGGCATGGGCTGCTCACCTGGGTGCAAACGAAATCGCAGCAGATGAATCGGCCATCGCGATGACGCTCACCACCGATGAGAACCATCAGCTTGTCGCCAGTGGAACCTTCACCATCGCCAACGGTCGCTTTGCCTCCACCGCCAGCGGCGTCGTGCTGGCGGGGATCAATGCCGTCGTACCGGTCCGGCTGGGCAGCTCTAAGAACGAAAATCCACTGGTCAAGCCATCGTTTGAAATCCAGAAGATTCAATATAAGGATGACACCTTCGCGGCGCTGACCGGCACGATGTCTTTGGTCGATGGTCTGCTCCTGGCTGATCTGGACTGGCCCATATTCGACCAGGCCCCCGCCAAGGTCACCGCGAGCATCGATATCGCCAGCGGATTTGCCGGGCGGGTGACTGCGAAGGTGCATGATCTGCACATCACCGATGAGAAGCTCGTGGCGACCAAGCTCCGCGCCGCCAAGGCGTTTCAAGTGACCGGATACTTCGGACTCGATGCAGAGATTGCGTTTGATGGATCCGGTGTGACCCCGCGTGTGGTGCTCACCGTCCGCGATGCCACCTTCGCCAGCGGAGCCATCGATTTCACTGCTCGCGGCATCAACACCACGATTACTCTCAACAGTTTTGCCCCGCTATCCACACTGCCCAACCAGCGACTGGCTGCCAGTGAGGGCAACATCGGCAAGCTGCAATTCAGTAACGCGATTCTCAACTTCCGCCTCGATGCCATCGATGCAATGGTCCTCGAACTGGCCGCCTGGCGCGTGGGTGAAAAGGGACGTTTCTGGGTACATGCGGCGCGATTCAACCCAATGAATCCCGTGCTGGAAACACAGGTATTCATCGAAGACATGAGCGTGGCCACCTGGCTTTCAATTCTTCAGGATGGCGAAGTCAAAGGGGAAGGCTACATGTACGGCCGGCTGCCTATCCGCGTCGATCAAAACAGCGAATTCGCACTCACCTTCGGCGAAGGCTTCCTCTACGCCAAACCCGGCAAGGGCTGGATCAAGCTGTCGGATCGTCCTGAAATTCAAAAGCAGGCATACAAGTCACTGGAGGAAGCCATTGCCGCTTTGACCCGCGATGCGCAGGCTCGACTACTCGAAGCGGTGAACGATTTTGAATTCGACATTCTCAAGTTCGATTTCGTTCGTGAGAACAACGGCATCCGCTGCGTCGTATTCACTTCAGGCAGTGGACGCACCGGATTCAAGCAACCCATTGGCGGGCTGACGGTGAACATCCACAACTTCGGCGAACTGCTGTCCAAGCAGTTCCTCCGCAACACCGATTCGTTGGGCGCGGTCGATGACGTGCTTCAACGGATTTTTGAGGGCCGATAGCGACGAAAACCTCGTGACCGCGTTCCTTGGAGTTACATCACCGGCCTCAGGTCCTCTATACATATAAGGTGGACCAACAAATAGTGGTGGACCAACAAAGGACTTTAAACAACATGAAACGTACAGCAAGCCTACTGATGATGACCGCCTTGCCTCTGCTGATCACTGGCTGCAAGACGGAACACACGGTCAACACGAACAGCGTCGTGGAGATCAAACCCATCGAGATCAAGCCGATCTACGCGACGATCGATATCAATGTGAAGGTCAAAGTGGATAAAGCGCTGGACAGTTTCTTCGACTATGAAGAGACACTCAAGCCAGCGCAGGACAAGAATCCAGGCTTACTAGACGACAGCAACAAAGGTGGTGCAAAATGAAACTGAACATGAACCAGACTCGATACGCAATCATTGCACTTTTCGCGGCGGCGCTTGGCCTGCTCCTAGCGCAGCCGGCTAGTGCGGATGAACTTGGCGACCTCAAGGATAGCTTCAAAGCTCGCGCTGCCAAGCTGCTGGAATTGCGCGATGCGGGAACAGTCGGTGAAACATTTGATGGCTGGGCAGCGCTCGTTAAGGAAGGCGCTGACAAGGCGGTTGCCGATTTCATTTCCGCTGAGAATGCGGATCGAAAGGCACTCTACGCCCTGATCGCCGCCAAGCAATCAATCGCCGCCGACGTGGTCGCAGAGCGAAACGCCATTCGTGTGTTCAAGAGTGCTGCGCCCGATCACTATCTAAAAACGAAGGCTGGCAAATGGGTGCAGAAGAAGAACGTGACGATTGACGATTGAAGGTCGTTGTCGGTGTTCCTCAAGGCAGAAAACGGGCAGGTATGGACACGCTCATCGAGCAGTTCCTTACCGAGGCTAAAGCGGTCAAACCACTGGCGAACCCTGCATTCGATCTCGCAAAGTATCACCCGGAGCAGGAAGGTGTCGGCAAGATGCGTGAAAAGAGCAAGAGTAATCCTGCTCCCAAGAAGCCCTCGCAGTGACTTGCTCGATCACTTGCGTATCGGAGTTCCAATCACGCTCAGCTCTACGCTCCAAAGACCTAAAAGAAAGGCAGGATCGAGCCGGTGATAGTTTACCATAAATTAAACGTCAATTCAAGAGGTAAATACAATTGAACACGGTGTTCACCATTTGCCGATCTGGGATTGTGTTTCCTCAGGCCAAAAGTTCCTTCACCACGCGCGATTTTTCCACACCGGTAAGTTTCACATCCAGCCCTTGGTGCTTCACGCTCAGCCTTTGGTGATTGATGCCCAGTTGATGGAGCATTGTCGCATGCAGATCGCGCACGTGGACTGGGTTTTCGACGGCGCTGTAGCCCAGGTCATCCGTGTTGCCATGGGTGATGCCGCCTTTGATGCCGCCGCCTGCGAGCATCATGGAAAAACCTTTGATGTGATGATCGCGGCCATCGCCTTGTGCCATCGGCGTGCGCCCGAATTCACCGCCCCAGATGATGAGCGTGTCATCGAGCATGCCGCGCTGCTTTAGATCGCGGATGAGAGCAGCGGTGGGCTGATCGCAAAGGCCCGAGCAGACGCCCATGAACTGTTTGAGTCCGCCGTGATGATCCCAGCCACGGTGGTAGAGGTGGATGAATCGCACGCCGCGCTCAGCAAGGCGGCGAGCGAGCAGACAGTTACTCGCAAAGGTTCCATCGCCCGGCTTCTTCACGCCGTACATATCGAGAATGTGCTGCGGCTCGTCGGACATATCCGCCAGTTCAGGTACCGATGCCTGCATGCGAAAGGCCATTTCATACTGTGCGATGCGAGTGGCGATTTCGGGATTGTTCGTGCGCGCCATCTGGAGTTTATTGAGTTCGCTGGCGGTGTCGATGATGTCGCGCTGTCGCTGGGTGTCGTAGCCGCTGGGTGAGCCGACGTAATGCACGGGATCACCGGTGGCATGAAACTCAACGCCCTGGAATTTGCTGGGCAGGAAACCTGCGCCCCACTGGCGTGCTGCGATGGGCTGCGGATTGCGTCCGCCGACGCTGGTCATCACGACGAAGCCGGGCAGGTCCTGCGTTTCAGCGCCAAGGCCATAGAGTGCCCACGCGCCCATGGAAGGGCGACCGGAAATCTGCGTGCCGGTGTTCATGAACGTGTGCGCGGGATCGTGGTTGATCTGCTCGGTGACCATGCTGCGCACGATGGTGACGTCATCTGCAAGCTCGGCCATGTGCGGAAGAAAATCAGAGAAGACCTGCCCGCTCTTGCCGTACTTTTTGAACTTGGTCTGATGGCCATAGATCTTCAGTTCTTTGCCTTGGAGCTGGGCGATGGGCATGCCTTGCGTGAAGGATTGGGGCATCGGCTTGCCAGCCAGTTCATCGAGTTTGGGCTTGTAATCGAACGTCTCCAGGTGCGAAGGGCCACCAGACATGCAGAGGAAGATGACTCGCTTGGCCTTGGGCGCGTAGTGCAGCGGATTGACCGCGCCTTTGGATGCGGACTTTGCAATATCCGCACCGAGCAAAGCCGTGGGATCGAGCAGCGCCCCGAGCGCAGCAGCCCCGAGGCCCACACCTGATTGGCGGAGGAACGTGCGGCGAGCAAGTAGTTGTTGTAAATCAATCATGGTGCATATCGCTTTTAGTTGCGGGTGATTGTCTCGTTCAGATTCAAGAGCGTGCGAGCAATGCTCGTCCACGCAGCAAGTTCAACTTGATCCACATCCTTGGGAGCAGGGGTGAGGCCGGTGGTGATTACCTTTGCTGCTTGATCCGGATTGGCTTTGAAATGCTTGCGATGATTCGTAAGCAACGCTTTCATTAGCACCACTTCGCGCGGTTCCGGAAAGCGGCTCGCTACCCATCTGAAGGCGTAGTTGATCTGAGCTTCATCGCTTTTGCCGCCTTCACTGAGAATTCGCATAGCAAAAACGCGGGCGGCTTCGACGAAGGTCGGATCATTGAGCAGCACAAGTGCCTGCGTTGGCGTGTTGCTTTCAGGTCGGCCAGCGGTGCACTCTTCGCGCGTTGGCGCATCGAACGCTTTGAGCATCGGGTGCAGAAATTGCCGCTGCCAGTGCATGTACATCCCGCGCCGCCATTGCCGAGCATCGGTGTGTTGCTGATACTTGCGTGTAGGAAAATTCAGGTGGCCGTAGTAGCCAGCCGGCTGGTAAGGATTGACGCTGGGCCCGCCGATATCGTCCACCAGCAGGCCGCTGATGAAGAGGGCGTTATCGCGCACAAACTCGGCGGAGAGGCGCGGCGAAGACTGGCGTGCATAGAGACGATTGTCCGGGTCACGCTCGCGCAGCTCGCTGGTCCACACGGAAGATTGCCGATACGCTTTGCTCATCACGATGGTCTTGATCATCTGCTTCACATCCCAGCCGCTCTTTTCAAACTCGACTGCGAGATGATCGAGCAAGGCGGGATGCTCCGGTGGCTCGCCTTGGCCACCAAAATCGTCGAGCACACGAGCGATGCCCGTACCCATGAGGAGTTGCCAGAAGCGATTGACCTGCACTCTTGCAGTGAAACCTGATACGCCGCCTTTGGCAGCAGGCGTGACAAGCCAATTGGCCAGGTCCAGTCGATTCGCCCGGCGATCTCCCGTTTTCAGATGACCCATGAATACAGGCACAGCAGGCTGAACAATCTCGCCGGTTTCATCGAGCCAGTTGCCACGCGGCAGGATGCGAACCACGCGCGGCTCGGCGAGCGATTTCGTGTACATCACCGATGGCGCGCTGTCTGTAATCTTGTGGTACTCATCGACCATCGCCTTGACTGGCGCGAGCAGTGCGGAGAGATCAGCCTTGGCCTTCTCCAACTCGGCCTTGCGACCGGCAAGCTGCTTCTCAAGTTTTTCCTTGGGTGTCTCCTTCTTACTGTCCTTGTCTTTCGGTTCGTCCTTCGTGCTACTGATCTTCTTGGTCAGATCGGCAATCGCTTTGCTGTGTCCATTGATGGCGCTTTGGAGATTCTTGATCTGAGGCAGCAACGGCTCGACCTTCGGCGATATTTCGGCAAGGCGCTTCTGCTGAGCTTCGGTATAGATCGGCATCTCTGGCAGGCGGCGCGAGGGCAGCGTGTTGAGGTTGCCATACTGATTGACCAGATGTTCTTCATCTTCGACATCTGCGAAAAATGCGCCCAGGGCGTGAAAGTCTTTGTGGGAGTAGGGATCGAATTTGTGGCTGTGGCACTGGGCGCAGCCAACGGTTGCGCCCATGAAGACCTGAGATACATTGCGCACACGGTCAGCCATGTAAATGGCGCGGTATTCCTTGAGCTGCGCCCCGCCTTCGTGAGAAGTTTGAAGCAGGCGGTTGTAACAGGTGGCGACGAGCTGATCCTGTGTGGGATCGTCCAGAAGATCACCCGCAAGCTGTTCGCGTAGAAAAGCGTCGAAGCTCTTGTTCTTGTTGAACGCGCTGATGACATAATCACGATAGGGCCAACTGCGATGCGTTTGATCGCCGTGGTAGCCGACGGTGTCAGCGTAGCGCACCAGATCGAGCCACCAGACCGCCATGCGCTCGCCAAAATGCGGCGAGTTTAATAAACGATCGACCAGCTTTTCATAAGCATTGCCTGATGTGTCTTTCAAGAACGCATCGATATCGCCTGGCGTCGGCGGTAGCCCGGCGAGATCGAATGTCACCCGGCGAATCAGCGTCACCTTTTCCGCATCGGGTGAAGGCGTAAGGCCTTGCGCCTCAAGCCGCGACAGAATGTACGCATCGATGAAATTCGCAGGCCAGTCGGCGCGCTTCACTTTCGGCAATACGCCGACTTTTGGCGGGACGTATGCCCAGGGCATTTCGTAAGTCGCGCCTTGCGTGATCCATTTCCTGAGCGTTTCCTTTTCTGCCGCTGAAAGCTTCTTGTGCGAATCGGCGGGTGGCATCAGGTCATCTGCATCTTCGGTATTGATGCGAGCGATCAGCTCGCTGGCGTCCGGCTTACCCGGCGTGATGGGCGTGGCACCCGATCGCTTCTTCTCGAAGGCAGATTCAGACTGGTCGAGGCGCAGATTGCCTTTGGCATGTGAAGCATCGGGGCCGTGACATGCGAAACATTTGTCAGAAAGAATCGGACGCACATCGCGATTGAAATCGACGGCAGTGTCAGCCGCCGTTGCCAACGATTCAATCGATGGCAAGATGGCCAGCAAGGCGATGAGTAGGAAGCGGTGGGGTGCCATGGGGAGTGTTCTCGTCGTGATACATGCAAACACGGGCAGCGATGTGCGTACTAGTTCGCGCGGCAATCCAATCTATGTTCGTACTCATCTATCGTAGGGCTCATTTCTTCTGAGCATCCACATGGATCGATGTCACATTGATGACCAGCACATTGGCATCAGGGCGTGGGCCGACTTTGCCTTGCACCGTCACAACCGCATGAGGCTTGAGCTGATTGCCCGATGCGAGCGAAACCTTCAGCGGGTTGCCTGCATCATCGACAACTTGAATCGTCGCCATCGCCTTGGCCTTTTCATCTTTGGGCACGCAGCAGTAATCCCAAGGCGTGGGGCAGGATTCGCCGTTGTCGGCGCAGGTGGGAACGGACATGTCCACGAGCATGGCAACAGCGCGGCCATCGACGAACGGCTTTTCCGCACCACCAATCACACCGCGAAGTGTGACCAGATCACCTTCCTTGGCGTCCGCTTTAACCGCGAGGATTTCCTTGGCCCCTTCAATTTTCGCTGTGGCCCATAACGTCTTGGGCAGTTGTGCGCCGTTGCCGGGATTCTGAGCAGAAGGTGTGCCGCCACCACAGCCGGCAAGTTGAATCACGGCGAAGGAGAGAGCGATGAGGTTGAATCGATTCATGAGAAGGCTCCAATGTTGATGAAGAAACAGACAAGAGAATCAGGTAATGAACACACTATAAAGATCACGAAAGATCACGAAAGATCACGAAAGATCACGCAGCCTTGAGGGCCTCTGTGATAGGCAATCGTAAACAGCGAACCGCAGGAGGCAGAGCACCGATGACACCGAGCGTCATCCCGGTGAGCAGGCCGATGGCGAGGGCGATGGCATCGAGTTGCAACCCGAACGCACCCATAGAGAATCGGATTGCCACACCATCGAGCAGCACCAGACTCGCGGCTGCGGCAATCAGCGCGCCGGCCATCGATGCCAGTGCGGCTTCCTGCATGAAGCTGAGGATGATCGCACGGCGAGCAAACCCGAGCGATTGCAACATGCCCACTTCACGCACCCGCGCTGCAAACGCAGCATACATCGTGTTGAGCCCGCCCAGAATACCGCCCAAGGCAATGAGCGCGACCGTCACCCAGATCATCACCCGCACAGGGCGATAGAAGGCGACGAGCTTGGCGTAATACTCGCTTTCGCGCACCGCAACCAGTTCGAGATCAACACGAGAAGCGACAAATGCAGCGACATCTTCAAACTCGCCGTCGTCATCCAGCGTGAGAACAGCGCAGGAAATCGTGTCGCGCTTGGCGCTCACTTTCAGGTCATTGAGCGGCACCCAGATTTCAGCATCCATGACTGTGTTGGGCGCGGTGAATCTGCCGACGATGGTCCATTGAATATCGTCAAACCAGATGGTCTTGCCCAGGGCGAGCTGCGCATCGTCCATGCCCAGGCGAGTGGCGGCGAGCTTGCCGACGATGATCTCGTTGGCACCGGGATTCATGCTGCGGCCTTGCGTGATGCGCACCTGCGGATGCACAAGAAACGCAGGCAGATCAACGCCGCGCACGACGACTTGCGCCTTTGACTGCTCATCTCTTGTGGTGCCAACGGTCAGGGCCATGTGGATTTCAGAGGAGATGAAGGTCTGCCCCAGCGCAGAGCGCACACCCCGCAAACTGGCGGCTGCCTGCGTCGGCACACTCGCTTTGATCTCGCTGCGCTCGATGGACTCTTCGCTGCCAGCGCCCAGAAGAATGACATTGCGATCCGAGCCGCTGTCGGCCAGACTCTTTTCCATACCGCGCACAAACGCGGTGGCGGCGATCATGAGCATCACCACCAGCATGCTGCCGACAACGCTCATCGCCAGTCGCAGCGGCGAGCGGCCGAGGTTTCGAATCGCGTAATCAAACGGAAGAATTCGCATAGGTCCTTTCTTTTTTCTTTCTTCACTTCACACGGCACGAAAGCAATCGGCAATCGTTCGCCTCGATGCCTGCCACGCAGGAACAAGACCCGCGGCAATGCCCAGACCAGTTGCGATGAGCAAACCTGTGGCAATCAGAGAAGCGCTGGCTTGAATGGGAATCGACAGGCCATCAATGGAGAAGCTGTACTGGCCCCATTCGATCACCGCAAGAGCTGCGAATGTGCCTGCCGCGCCGCCGATGAATGCGATGAATAAACCCTCGGCAACAATGAGTCTGCCGATGAGCATTCCGCCGTAGCCGAGCGTTTGCAAAATGGCGTGTTCGCGAATGCGATCCTGCACGCTGAGCAAAATGGCGTTGCCAACTAGAGCGAGCACAGCAGCAAGACAACCGATGCCCAGATACTTGGCGAAGCCGATGAGATCGATCATGTCAGCAGCGGCCTGCGCGACAAATGCTTTCTCCGGGCGCGTGCTCGTAGGCTGCTCGGCAAAGCGAAACTCCGCATCGATCGCGGCGGCCACGCTTTCAAGTTGACTCGCATCGTCCACCTTCACATTAAACTGCGTCACGATGCCCAGCTTGCGGTCCACGGTCTGCTGCAAAAAATCCAGGTGGACATAAGCGACGTTTTGATCCTGCGGCTGATCCGAGCGCACGATGCCTGCGACATAGGAGACAACTCCCGCCGCATCGAAGCGATCACCCGTGCGCAGACCGCGCCGCTTGGCCAGCGTCTCGCCGAGGATGGCCGAGTCGCTGCGATTTCGCCAATCCTCGATGGAGCCTTCGAGTACGACCACCGAAGCAGACAGTTGATCGCCGAGGCTATCGCTGGGCACGCCGCGAAACGTGACAACATCCAGACTCGCGCGGCAGTTGTTCACAATCACCTTGATCGGCACCGCCGACTTCACGCCAGCTATCGCGCTGATCCGAGGCAGATAATGCTCAGGCAACTTGCTGGTGAACGGGCAGTAGCGATCCTCGCGATAGACGACGAGGGTGTTATCGCCAGCCGACTGCTGGGTCGCCAGGGCCACACCTTGCTGCATCGACTGCACGGCAATGAACAGAAACATCGCGGTAGCGATGCCGCCAACTGTGAGAAGCGTGCGCGCAGGGCGACGGACAATCTGTCTGAGAATCAGCGGGATATAGGTTGGTGAAATCATGGTTTGATCCTATTGAAGTAGCAGCATCGCAATATCATTTTTCTAAGCAAGGACTGTCGCCTCGGCGAGCCGTCCTTTGTCCAGATGTAGTGTGAGGTCGGCAAACTCGGCAGTCTTGGGATCGTGCGTCACCATGATCAGCGTCTGCTTCATGTCGCGGTTGAGCGCTTGCAGCAGTTGCATGATGGCCAGGGCGGAAGGCTTGTCGAGATCACCTGTGGGTTCATCAGCGACGATGATCTTGGGCTGCGTGACAATGGCGCGGGCAATGGCGACGCGCTGCTCCTGGCCGCCTGAGAGTTGACGCGGGTAGTGATCGTGGCGGTCAGCAAGGCCGACTTGTTCGAGTGAAGCGGACACGCGCCTGTGCCGCTCTTTTCTGGAGAGTTTGTGGAGCAGCAATGGCAACTCAATGTTCTCATACGCGGTGAGCACCGGCACCAGGTTGTAGAGCTGAAACACATAGCCGATGTGCCCGCTGCGCCATGCGGCAAGTTTGCTGCGAGACAGCGCTCCGATGTTTTGGCCATCAATGGTGAGCGTGCCGTGCGTGGGCTGATCGATTCCCGCGATGAGGTTGAGCAGCGTCGTTTTGCCACTGCCGCTGGGCCCCATCAGCGCGAGGAATGCGCCTGCTTCCACATCGAGGTCCAAGTCGATCAGTGGCCGAATCACCGCTTGTCCTTTGCGGTATTCCTTGGTCAGATTTCGGCATTCAATCAAAGGCATATGTCTATCTTTCGGTTGCAGGTTTGTTGTGAAGCTTGGTGGAACTCGCGATGCAAACTCACGGCCTGACGACCATCGTCTTCTCGTCGTTAGCGCGTACACGATCGCCTTCGCGCAGTCCCTCAAAATTGGTGATCAGTGCATCGTTAACCTGAACGCCTTGGGTGATCTCGATCCAGTCTTCGATGGTGACTGAGCCGGTGGTCACATTTTTGAGTGTGGCCAAACTGTCGCTATTCATCAGCCAGACGGCGTTGCCGTCGCCCTTGGTAATGAGGAGCGAGCGCGGCACAAACGTCATGATCGAACTTGCGGCGGGATTGGCGGCAGTTGAGGTGGAAGTGCCTGGTTGCTGCGAGAAGAATTTCACCTTCGCCAGCATCTCCGGCTTGATCGCTTCGACTGGATCATCAATGGCGACTTTGACCTGAATCGTATTCTTGCCGATGTCCGCTTGATGGACGAGTCGAGTGACGCGGCCGGTGAAGATTCGATCGGGCAGTACATCAACGACAATCTGAGCGAGCTGCCCGACACCGACTTTGGCCGCTTCGCTCAAGGGGATATCGGTGCGCACCTGAAGCTTGCGAGGGTTGTAGAGATCGACGACGTAGCTCATTTGGGCCATATCGCCGGTCGTCATCATTCTCATACCGGGCGCTGCATTGCGGAACATGACAATGCCTGGTGCCTGAGCGCGAATCTCCATGCGTGACAATTGCAGAGTGGCTTGATCAAACGCGGCCACTGCATCCAGATGAAGCGCCTTGGCCTCTGCGAGCTCGCGTTTTTCTTCGATGCGCAGTCGCAGGGATTCTTTCGCAGCAAGCAGATCACCCTCGGCACTGATGGCTCTTGCCTGCACTTCTACTTTCTGCTTTCGTGTTGCATCCAGACTTGCTTTGGATGCGTCGAGTTGCAGGCGTGTTCGCTCCAGTTCAAATTCAGAAACGAAACTATCGGGCAGACTCTGCATGCGATGAAGCAGGCTTTGCAGTTCAGCGGTCTTGGCTGCATCCGTGGCGATTCGTGCCTCGGCGGTTGCCAGTTCTGCCTCAATCTGAGCGATATTTGCCTGCGCGGTGGTGATGGCACGCTCGCGATCAATGGGGTGGTCCCACTGCGACTGTGCAGCGGCGAGCAGTGCCTCTCGGCGATCCATCTCAGCCTGGGCGCGCCGAAGTGAGAGCTTGGCGTCATCATCAATCATTCTCGCGACGATCTGCTCAGCGGCGACATGCGCGCCTTCGAGAACCAACACTTCTTTCAACACACCCTCGGCCAGCGCGGGTACTCGAATGGGAAACGGATCAGGTTCGATCCAACCCGGCGCCTGCACCACCACCGATGCGACAGTCGCAGGCGAAGTTGAAACGGGTGAAGCGGATGATGTAGTGACGTCGGCAGACCGAGGCTTGCCAATGGCGCGAATGATGGTGACCTTAGTCGAGGGCAATAGTGCCTGCCGGCCCGAGATGGCGAGCAGCGTCAGCGACGCCAGCACGATCGCGCCGGGCACACCGATGCGCGTGAGCCAACGTCTGGACGGCATCGGAATGTTCGTCGGCGACGCGACGCGATCAGACCGATTCAATGGTGATGGACTTGCCAAATTCATCGTGAACTCCGAGGGTGCGCGCCAGGCGCGCACGAGTGATGAAGGTCACCGCATGATTAGCCAAGCACGCAGGTGCATGGCGGAGCGGTAAAACGATGTCATTGAAAACGACGGCAATCTGCTTTGTATCAGCGCAGACCACCGCCACCAAGAAATGTCAGACCGAAGGCGGGCGGAGCAAACGGAGAACCCAGTTGCTTTCAAAATAATCAGCTTGCCACATGGTTTGCGTGATGGCCTTTGCCGACGCCACGGGCAATGACTGAGCAGCGGACACAAACCAGCTCACGTGTGAAATCACAACCTTGCAGCAGGGGCAGCAGGACGATTTGTCATCGCAAGGTAATGGGCATTTGCTTTGGGTCGATGAGGGTTCATCTTTCTTCTTGAAACTCGCGGCGCTCTCGTGCTTCTTGCAGCAAGCATCCTTTTCACTTTGAACCTGCGATGTCAAAGCCGCATCGCTATCCAGTGAAGAGAAAAAACAAACACGCTCTGCGAGCGGGGAATCCTCAGCATGAAGCCACGGCCCTGATGCAGCGACCACGGCGCAGAGCAACAGCGCCACAGGCAATCGGACCAGAATGGATTCAGGGTGCTTAATCATAAAATACGCAGGGCGAGCCTCAATGAATTTTAGCGCGGCTCCGAATACGAATCAACAAACGCTGCATCTTCTATTGTCATCGAAGATCAGCCCAATGCAAGTTTACCGCAATGGGCAGATAATGATGTAGAATCAATCATTGGTTCATTCGCGCTTCAGAGACGAGGTTTGTCATGACCAAAACCGCCAGACGTGAATCCCCTGTATCCGTTCCTGAAAAATCAGGGCGGCAGTGGCTTCTTCAATCCGTCAGCCGCAAGTATGGCTTTTGCCCTGTCGATACATGGACGCCCTCGGTCAATCTGTATCAACTGGATAATCGCGTCGAGGTCTGCTTCGACCTGGCGGGTGTGGATCCCAAGTCCATCGATGTTCAGATCGAGCAGGGCAAACTCACCGTCACGGGTCATCGGCTCACGCCCGAGCCTTCGCGAAAAGCTGATGAGACCATTCGCATCGTGGCGATGGAGATCGATCACGGCCAGTTCTGCCGCGTGATTGCACTGCCTGATTTGGTGGATATTCGCAAGGCTGATTCGGAATACAAGGCGGGCCTGCTTTGGGTGCGCATTCCGCTGAAGCTTCGCAAATGATGCGCTGCTCGATCGCGCTGATTCCGCTTTTTCAATCGGCTGTCGTTCATTCTTCTTTATATGCAGCCTACGCTTGATTAACCCGGCCTCATGATCCCTGGCCTGATAACTGGATTGACATGATCATCTTCACTGAAAACGAATCCATCGATATCAACCTTCCTCGTCTGGAGAAAGCTGGCAAGTCTGGCGGCAGCGCCGCTGCGCCGCCCATCCCCGAGATTGTCCCCGTGCTGCCCATACGCGGCACCGTCACCTTTCCCGGTACCATCACGCCTCTTGGTGTTGGTCGGCCCTCCAGTCGCAAGCTGCTCGATGAATCGCTGCCAAACTCAAAGATCATTGCGGTCGTCACGCAGCGCGATGAAGATCAGGATGAGCCGGGCCCAAATGACCTCTACACCGTGGGCACGCTCGTCAATGTTCTCAAGCTGATTCGTCAACCTGATGACACGGTCTCGATTATTGTGCATGGCATCAGTCGAATCAGGATTGAAGAAATCACGCAGAAAAAGCCGTTCTTCCAGGCACGCATTTCACGGCTGACCGAAGTCAAAGGCAATGTCACCAAGCGATCCAAGGCTGCGGTGGCGCAGGTGCGCGAACAGGCGCGCGAGCTGGTCGAGCTGTCGCCCACCGCACCTGAGCAGGCGATGTCGGTGCTGATGAATATCGATGAGCCCAGTGGCCTGAGCGATTTTCTCGCAGCGAATCTGAACCTGAAAGTCGAACAGCAGCAAGACCTGCTCGAGGAACTCGACATCGGCAGGCGCATCCGCATCGTGCATCAGTACGTTTCTGATCAACTGGAAATCGCCAAGCTCCAGCGCAAGATTCAAGATGATGTGCAATCCTCCATCAACGACTCGCAGCGCAAGCTTTTCCTGCGCGAACAGGTGAAAGCCATTCAGCGTGAACTGGGTGAGGACGATAGCGCTGCTGATGAAACGATCGAGAATCTGCGGAAAAAACTCTCGGCTGCGAATCCGCCTGACAAGGTGATGACCGAAGCCAATCGCGACATGGAGCGATTGCGATCCATTCCGCCCGCCAGTCCTGAGTATTCGCTGATTCTGACTTATCTCGAACTGCTGGCTGATCTGCCTTGGCGCGAGTCAAGCAAGGATCACCTCGATCTGGCCCGGGCTCAGCAGATTCTCGATCGCGATCACTATGGTCTGACCAAAGTGAAAAAGCGCATCATCGAATATCTGGCGGTGCGCAAGCTCAACCCCGATCGGCGTGGCCCGATCCTCTGTTTTGCCGGGCCGCCTGGTGTGGGCAAGACGAGTCTGGGGCAGTCGATTGCCGATGCACTGGGGCGAAAATTTGCCAGGCTCAGTCTCGGCGGCATTCGTGATGAAGCAGAAATTCGCGGCCACAGGCGCACCTACATCGGCGCGATGCCTGGCCGCATCATTCAGGAGCTTCGCCGGGCCGGCACGAACAATCCGGTGATGATGCTTGATGAGATCGACAAACTGGGCGCTGATTTTCGTGGTGATCCTTCGAGCGCTCTTTTAGAGGTGCTTGATCCGCGACAGAATCATGAGTTTACGGATCGCTATCTCGATCTGCCGTTTGATTTGTCGCAGGTTATTTTCATCAGCACCGCCAACTACATGGGCAATGTGCCGCCGCCGCTGCGCGATCGCATGGAGCAGATTGATCTGCCCGGCTACACCGACAACGACAAGCTGCATATCGCCAGGCAATACCTCGTGCCGCGTCAACTCAAAGAGAACGGCCTCAAGACGACGCAGTGCAAATGGACCGTGGGCGGCATCAAGAAAGCCATCGAAGATTACACGCGCGAAGCTGGTGTTCGCGATCTTGAAAGACAGATCGGCTCGGTCTGCCGCGGCGTGGCTGCGAAGGTCGCTGCGATGCGCAATCCGGGAAAGAAGAAGTGGAGCATCGGCGCTGATCAGGTGCGCGAGTATCTGGGCGCGGAGAAATATTTCCGTGAAGTCGATAGCCGAACCAAGACGAGTGGCGTTGTCGTGGGACTGGCTTTTACCTCGGTGGGCGGCGAGATTCTGTTCATCGAAGCTGCAAGCTACGGCGGCAAAGGCCGAGTGACACTCACCGGACACATCGGTGAGGTCATGAAGGAATCCGCCTCTGCTGCAATGAGTCTGTTCAAGAGTCACGCGGCCAAGTTTCACTTTGATCTCAAGCGTCTTGGCGAACGCGATATTCACATTCACGTTCCCGCTGGTGCGGTGCCCAAGGATGGCCCCAGCGCAGGCGTGGCGATGTACACCGCTATCGTTTCGCTGCTGATGGATGTGCCCGTGAAGTCTCGCGTGGCCATGACCGGCGAGATCACTTTGCGTGGCCTCGTGTTGCCCATTGGTGGCGTGAAGGAAAAGACGCTCGCTGCTGCTCGTGCGGGGATCACTACGGTCATTCTGCCCGAGAAAAACGAGCGCGACATGGAAGAGGTCGATGGTCAGGTGCGCAAGAAGCTTAAGTTTGAGTTTGTGTCCAATGTCGATGAACTGGTCAAGCACGCTTTCGATGCGAAGGCCATGAAGCGCGCTATCGCACTCAATCAGAAGCAGCCTGCGAAACCAGCTAAACGCAAGTCGCGTGTTGCCACGGAGGAGGTCATCAGCACCCGAGTGCAGACGCCGCAGAATTAGCGGGTCGCCTTGGCGAACGAAGGCAGTGCAGTAGTCATTCATTCAATCTTCAATCCACTCCATTGGTTCCACTATGAAATATCCAATCGCCCTCATCGTGATGCTGCTCGCATCATTCTCATTCAGTGTTTCGCAAGCATCCGCTGACGACGCCAAGCCCAAGCCGCTGCGCGTGCTGGTCATCACCGGCGGCTGCTGCCACGACTACACGCATCAGGCCAAGCGGTTCCAGCAAGTGGCCGCGAAGATCACGAACATTCAGTGGACCATTGAACAGGATCCTCGCAAGGGCACGGAAGGGGAGATCGATCTTTATTCCAAGCCTGACTGGGGCAAGGATTTTGATGTGGTCATTCACAACGAATGCTTCGCCAACACGAGTCGCCCCGAATACATTCGCAGCATCACCGACGCTCATAAAGCCGGTTTGCCTGCGGTTGTGATTCACTGTGCGATGCACACTTACCGAGCCGCCAAGATCGATGACTGGCGAGAGTTCCTGGGTGTTTCCAGTTTCATGCACGAACACCAGAGCAATTATGAAGTGACCGTGACCAAGAAAGATCATCCGATCATGAAGGGCTTCCCCGCCGACTACAAGACGCCCAAGGATGAACTTTACGTGCTCCAGAAAGTGTGGCCCAACACCACCATCCTCGCCACTTCCAAGAGCGAGAAAAATGGCAAGGAGCACGGCGTATTCTGGACCAATCAATTCGGCAAAGGTCGTGTCTTCGGCACCACCTACGGCCACAGCAACGAAACGTGGGACGATGAAGTCTTCGTCTCCACGCTCGTGCGCGGGTTGCTCTGGTCCGCTGACAAACTCGATGACAACGGCAAACCTGCCAAGGGTTATGAACCCGATCCCAAAGCATCCTCGGCAACCAGCGAGAAGGCAACCGACTGGTCGCATCAGGTCGCTGCGAAACTCGGTGATGGCGAGAAGCCTGTTTCGCTTTTCAACGGCAAGGACCTCGCAGGATGGGAAGGTCTCAAGGATCGCTGGACTGTTGAAGAGGGCGTCATCGTCGGCCGTAATAACGACAAAGTGCCCACGAGTACTTACCTCTTCACGACGACATCCTATCGAGATTTTCGTTTGCTTCTTGAAGTGAAACAGACACGATCGCCCAAACATAACACGATGCACTCGGCGGTGTGCGTGCTGGGTGAAAAGTTTGATGACAAAGGCAACGCCTTCGGATTCAAAGGACCGCTGCTGATGTTCTGCAATGACTGGGGCATCTGGGATGCATACCGCCGCAACCGCGTGGAGCCGGCCAATCACGGCGGACAGTTTCACCCGGAAGGCGTGGAGAAAGTAGGGGAGTGGAATCAGATTGAGGTACTGGTCATCGGCAACCGCATTCGCTTCGCCGCCAACGGCAAACTGGTGTTCGATTACAAGGAGTTGCAGCCGGAGTTGCTCAAGACCTCCCCGATCGGCTTGCAGCTTCACGCGAACAATCAGCCGCAGGAATTCATGTTCCGCGGGCTGGTGCTTTCGGAGAAGCCGGGGGATGAGTTGGTCACAGTGGGAAAATAAGGTGCGAGGTGGGTGAAGGATGTTGATGAACTGGGACTTGACGCATAGTTGAATCGAGGACATGCATGCCGCGATTGGATGTCGAGATTGATGCGCTCACTAGTTCAGTAATTGTTAGTCATACCGGCAAGAGTCTGCCGACACGCATCGTAAGTTGGCGTCAACTTGCATCCAATCAGCGGTCATTCACGCGCAAGTGGCGGTTCAACTGGTACGACGAATCTCGACATCGCGGAAGAAAAATTGTCGCACTGTTGGTCGCCAACTCGAATGCCATCGAAGGTCTTGTCAGTTTCGAGTTGAAGAGCGACCATGTTCATGTCCATCTACTTGAGAGTGCGCCATACAATGTAGGTGAACAGAAGCGATACACCGGCGTCCCTGGCAACTTGATGGCTTATGTATGTCGTGAGTCGGATCGTCTAGGCTTTGACGGGTTTGTGGCATTTGATTCAAAGACTGAACTGATCGACCACTATCAGCGGATGCTCGGAGCTGTGCCGGTTGCCAAGAGCAATCGGATGATCGTTGGTGATGAGGCTGCAAGACGATTGATCGAACAGTACTTTAAGGATGGTGACCAATGGGCGTAGACATTCAGCCGGATAACGCGAACCAAACGAGGAGACGGCGAACACCACTGGACATGGCTGTGAGTCGTGTAATTGCCAAACGGCGATCTGCTTCCGCTTATGCCCAGCAAGTCGAACGCTTGCACACGGTTGTGGCCAGAACAATCTGCACGACGAAGCTGCTTGCTACTCTTCCATTTGAAGAGATTGATATGGTGATCATTTCGAGTGCACCCGATGCGAAGGCAGATAGCGCCGTGCAACGAGCGATTGCAAAATCTCGTCACGAGAAAAAGGCTGTTCATCGTACGAAAGTCGCTTGAACAGGTACTGCGCGGCTCATCTGAGTTTTACCACATCAAACAGCAGCACCCTGCCCTTCGGAGAAGCCGGGGGATGAGTTGGTGACGGTGGTGAAGTGATGTGTAATAATG